>JASGGH010000015.1:0-49973 GCA_047605105.1 Novosphingobium sp.
GCTCGGTGCCGCCGGCCATGAACTTGACCTGGAGGCCCTTCTTGATGACGCCGTCGATCACCCGGACGAGGATGACCACGCCGAGGTAGGGGTCGTACCAGCTATCGACCAGCATGGCCTTGAGCGGCGCGGTGCGGTCGCCCTGGGGGGGCGGGATCTTGGTGACGACCGCCTCGAGCACTTCGGCGATGCCGATGCCCGACTTGGCCGAGGTGAGGACGGCTTCGCTGGCGTCGAGGCCGATGACCTCCTCGATCTCGGCCTTGACCTTCTCCGGCTCGGCGGCGGGGAGGTCGATCTTGTTGATGACGGGGACGATCTCGTGGTCGTGCTCGATCGACTGGTAGACGTTGGCCAGCGTCTGGGCCTCGACGCCCTGCGCCGCGTCGACCACCAGCAGCGCGCCCTCGCAGGCGGCCAAGCTGCGGCTGACCTCATAGGCGAAGTCGACGTGGCCGGGGGTGTCCATCAGGTTGAGCTGGTAGGTCTCGCCGTCACCCGCGGTGTAGGAGAGGCGCACGGTCTGGGCCTTGATGGTGATCCCGCGCTCGCGCTCGATATCCATGTTATCAAGGACTTGTGCCGACATCTCGCGCTCGGAAAGCCCGCCGGTGAATTGGATCAGCCGGTCGGCCAGGGTGCTCTTGCCGTGGTCGATGTGAGCGATGATCGAGAAATTGCGGATCTTGGCCAGTTCAGTCATGCGCCGCCGTTAGCAGCGCGCCGGCGAACTGTCAGCAGGCTTGGGCGGCCACCTTACGCAACCTGGCGCTGCCCCACCCGGCCCTGGTCCTCGACATGGGCGAAGCGCGGCAGGGTGAAGCCCGCCTGGTTGAGCCCGGTCAACGGATACTGGCCCGGCGGCAGGGCGGCGAGCGGCATGCCGGCCTGGGCGAGCATGTAGGGCGAGACGCGGTGGCGGGTGCACAGCCCGCCCGCGCCGTCGTCGACCAACGAGACCTCGAACTCGAGGCCCTGCATCGTGCCCGCCGAACGCCGGACCGTCGCCACCGCGAGTTGCCCTTCGCCGAAATCGACCACGAACTTGGTCCCCTGCGGCACGTCGATCAGCCCCTCGATCAGCGCGCCGGTCTTGGACAGGTTGCGCATCGTCACCTCGTAGCGATGGTCCTCGTGGATCAGCCCGACCTTGAGCAGCACGGTGCGGCGATCGGTGCGGTAGCGGTCCGGGCCGGCCGGCTCGATCACCCAGTCGCCGCTGAGCATCGCCTCGCGCACGACCTCGCCGGGGACGGGCTTGGAATAGATGTAGCCCTGGATGGTCTTGATCCCGAGTTCCCGCATCTTGTTGAGCTCGTCGTGCGCCTCGATCCCTTCGGCGGTCGTGTCCATCTTCAGCCCCTCTGCGAGGCTGACGATCGAGCGGATGATCGCGGCGTTGCGGCTGTTCGGCTCGGTCACGCTTTCGATGAAGCCGCGATCGACCTTGATCTTGTCGAAATCGACCTTGCGCAGGTAGCCGAGCGAGGAATAGCCCGTGCCGAAATCGTCGAGCGCCAGGCGCACGCCCAGGACCTTGAGCGAATTGAAGGTCTTCTGGACCTCGGTGTCGTCGCCCAGGAAGATGCTCTCGGTCAGCTCCAGTTCGAGACGGTTGGGTTCGAGGCCCGAACTGGCCAGCGCCTGGGTCACCGAGCCGAGGAAATGCGGATTGCCGAACTGGGCGCTGGAGACGTTGACCGCGACGCGGACGTTCCCCGGCCAGCCGGCCGCCTCGTGGCAGGCCTGGCGCAAGGCCCAGTCGCCATAGGCGGCGATCATGTTGCACTCTTCGGCGATGGGAATGAAGATCGTCGGCGAAATCTCGCCCATTTCGGGATGCGACCAGCGCAGCAGCGCCTCGAGCGCGACGACCTTGTTGTCCGAACAGGACACCACCGGCTGGTAGGCCAGCCAGAATTGATCCTTCTGCAGGGCGTCGCGCAGGTCTTCCTCGATCTGGCGGCGGCGCTCGGCTTCCTGGTGGAGGTCGCTGGAGTAGAACCGGAACTGGCCGCGCCCGCCACCCTTGGCGGAGTAGAGCGCCAGGTCGGCGCTGCGCACGAGCTCTTCGTGGCCGATCCCGTCATAGGGCGCGATGGCGATGCCGACCGAAGTGCCGATGACGCAGCGCGCCCCGTCGACCGAATAGGGCTGCGAGATCATCGAGATGATCGTCTTGGCGATTTCGCCGAGCCGCCCGCGATCGTCGATGTCGGGCAGCATGATCTGGAATTCGTCGCCGCCGAGGCGGCCGATCTCGCAGCCGTTCTCCTTGACGACCTGCTGGAGCCGCTGGGCGACCTGCTTGAGCAGCTCGTCGCCGGCCTGATGGCCCAGCGTGTCGTTCACCGCCTTGAAGCGATCGAGATCGATCATCATCAGCGCGCAGGAACGGCTGGACACCTGATAGGCCTGGAGCGTCGCGCCGAGGCGCTTCGCCATGCGGTGGCGGTTCGACAGGCCGGTGAGCGAATCGTACATCGCCAGCCGCGCGGCATCCTTCTGGTTCTGCCGGCTCGCGGTGATGTCCGTCCCGTTGCCGCGATAGCCGATGAACTCGCCGGCAGCATCGTACTGCGGGCGGCCGGAAATCGACCACCACACCTCGCTGCCTTCGGCGGCGGCGCGCACGGCGATTTCCGAGAAGGTCTTGCGGGCGCTGAAGATCAGGGGAAGCGTGCGCTCGACGATGTCCTCCTCGTCGCGGCCGATAACGAACAGCGAATGGAAGGCCTGGCCGAGCAGTTCGGCGCAGGGGCCGCCCAGGTTCGGCGCGACGCATTCGGAGATATAGGAGACCCGCCCATCGCGGTCGGTCGACCAGAACCATCCCAGGCCGGAGGACTCGTAGTCCTGAAGCAGGAGCAGCGCCTGTTGCTGGGTGCTTCCCACATGCGCCGGGGCACGCCCGCTGTCGCCGCCGCCCTTGCCGAGCAGGCCGCGCAGCTTGCCGATTCCTGAAACCCCGTCCGCTGACAATGGCCCGCCCCGTAAACAAAATCGCGTCGAGGTTCGTTCTAAGCGGGCATGGTTGCCAAATCGCTAAGCGGTCGTTTGGAAATGCGCCTTTCGGCGCAAGCGGCACCGACCCGCTCCCCTGCCACCCATGGAATACTGCCGTTGGGTGGCCGGGCGGGGGAGCGGGCCGGTTTGGACGTTTCCGGCGCGATTGCCTGGTTTACGGAATATTCACCAGCCGCCCCGGCGAAATCTCTGCCGACGCGCGCTTTTTGCCTTGCGCGAGCCGCAAAAACAGTAAGGTTTGCGGCAACTCGCCGACAGACGAGAACAGGAGAGAACGTGCGGCATATCGCGATCATCGGGTCTGGACCCGCAGGCTATTATACCGCCGAGGCGGCCCAGAAGCAGTGGGGCGATGACGTCATGATCGACGTGTTCGACCGGCTGCCCGTGCCCTACGGCCTGATCCGCACCGGCGTCGCCCCCGACCACCAGTCGATCAAGGCCGTGTCCAAGCGCTACGAGGCGGTCGCCCTCTCCGACAATGTCCGCTTCATCGGCAATGTCACGGTCGGCGCGGACATCTCGATCGCCGAGTTGCAGGGCCTCTACGACGCGGTCGTCCTCGCGACCGGCGCCCCGCACGACAAGCCCACCGACCTGCCGGGCGAAGGGCTGGGCAACGTCTTCGGCTCCGCGGCCTTCGTCGGCTGGTACAACGGCCACCCGCAGTTCGCCGCGCTCGACCCCGACCTCTCGGGCAAGACCGCGGTGGTGATCGGCAACGGCAACGTCGCGCTCGACGTCGCGCGGATCCTCGCCAAGACCCGCGCCGAGTTCGCCGGCAGCGACATCGTCAAGCACGCCATCGACATCCTCGACACCTCCAGGCTCGAGCGCATCGTGATCCTCGGCCGCCGCGGCCCGCACCAGATCGCCATGACCCCCAAGGAACTGGGCGAACTGGCGCATCTCGAGCGCGCCTGCCCCCGCGTCGATCCCGCCGACCTGCCCGAGGAAGGCGAGGATGCCCTGCTCGAGCCCGGCCAGCGCAAGTCGATCAACCACCTGCGCTCCTTCGCCGCGATCCCCGAGGAATTCCGCGCCGACAAGCGCATCGACCTGGAGTTCGACTTCTTCGCCGCGCCCAAGGCGATCCTCGGCGAGAGCAAGGTCGAGGGCGTGGAAGTGGAGCGCACGCGGCTGGAGAACGGCAAGGCCGTCGGCACCGGCGAGACCTATACGATCCCCGCGGGCGTGGTGGTCATGTGCATCGGCTACCAGACCTCGCCGATCCCCGGCGTCCCCTTCGAAGAAAGCGCCGGCCGCTTCGCCAACGACGAGGGCCGCATCCTGCCCGGGCTCTACTGCGTCGGCTGGGCCCGCCGCGGCCCCTCGGGCACGATCGGCACCAACAAGCCCGACGGCTTCAGCATCGTCGACAAGATCGCCGAGGATTTCCCGAGCGCCGCGGGCAAGGCCGGCGGCGACGGCTTCGACAAGCTGGCCGGCGAACGCCGGCTCTCGGTCGTCCGCTTCCGCGACTGGAAGAAGATCGAGGAAGCCGAAAACACCCGCGCCCGCGACGGCGCCCCGCGCGAGAAGTTCGTGGATGTGGCGGCGATGATCGAGGCGGCGGGCAAGGGATAAGCGCGCGGACTGAAAGCCTCATTACCTGATCCGTCCGTCCTGAGCTTGTCGAAGGGCTGTTCTTCACTTCAGGCGCAGCGCTTGTCGCAAGAAGGACGGTCCTTCGACAAGCTCAGGACGGACGGATCAGGCTGGCGATAGTTCCCTACACCCGTAATGATGCGAGCTATCGATTATCGAACGCTTGCTGATCGGCCGAAGATCGCCACTCATCGAATTCCCGGAAATTTTCGGCCAACGGGATGCTTTCGGCGATCCGCCGGAAGGCTCGCTGGTTAATCGTGAGAATGCGACCGGTGTCGCCAAGATGCAGGCGGAAGTAACGCAGCCAGAGGAACTTTTGCTCGTGAACGCGGATGTGGGACCAGCTTACCAATATAGACTGCTGAAATGGTGCGAACAATTTCCAGACGGCGATCCTCAAGCCGCTGAGGCAAACGTCGAAACGCAGGCAGCCGCTATAGGACACCGCTCCCCAGGGGGTTCCAAACCGGCCTTTGCCAATCGATCCCGATTGCCAATGCAGGCGCTTGATCACCGCATCGGAGTAGTCAGGAAACACTCGCTGGAGTTCAGGCCATCCCGCAAAAAGCTTAGCATAGTCGTAACGACCAGCCACATTCCTGAGAACAGGAAAGGAAATACGTAAAGGAACGCGGTTTCGACCGCCCCCTCCTATCTCACACCCGCATCGGCATCAGCACATAGAGCGCCGGGCTCTGGTCGTTCTGGCGGATCAGGGTCGGGGCGCCGGCATCGGCCAGGTGTAGTTCGACCATGTCGCCCTCGATCTGGCCGAGGATGTCCTTGAGATAGTTGGCGTTGAAGCCGATCTCGAAGCCATCGGCCTTGTAGTCGGCCGGCACTTCCTCCGCCGCGGTGCCGTTGTCGGGCGAGGTGACCGAGAGGGTCACGCGGTCGCTCTCCAGCGCCATCTTGACCGCGCGGGTCTTCTCGGTGGCGATCGTCGCGACGCGGTCCACGCCTTCGTAGAACGAGCGCGGGTCGAGGCGGAGCAGCTTGTCGTTCCCGGTCGGGATGACGCGGGTGTAGTCAGGGAAGGTGCCGTCGATCAGCTTGCTGGTCAGCACCACGCCGTTCTCGCCGCCCAGGGTGAAGCGGACCTTCGAGGCCGAGAGGTCGATCTCGACATTGGTGTCCAGCGACTCTTCGAGCAGCTTGCGCAGCTCGGCGACGCATTTGCGCGGAATGATGACGTCGGGCATGCCGTCGGCGCCATCGGGCTTCGGCAGGGTGAAGCGGGCCAGGCGGTGACCGTCGGTCGCCGCGGCCTTCAGCTCCTCGTCCGAGACGTGGATGAAGATGCCGTTGAGGTAGTAGCGCGTCTCCTCGGTCGAGATCGCGAAGCGGGTGCGGTCGATCAGTTGGGCCAGGGTCGCCGCGGGCAGCTCGAAGGAGGTCGGCAGGTCGCCCTCGACGATCACCGGGAAGTCGTCGCGCGGCAGGGTCGGCAGCGAGAAGCGGCTGCGCCCGGCCTTGACGGTCATGCGGTTGTCGGCGGTTTCCAGGCTGACCTGGCTGCCGTCGGGCAGCTTGCGGGCGATGTCGAACAGCAGGTGCGCCGAGACGGTGATCGCCCCCGCGCTCT
Organism: Novosphingobium sp.; assembly: GCA_047605105.1. GTDB lineage: Bacteria > Pseudomonadota > Alphaproteobacteria > Sphingomonadales > Sphingomonadaceae > Novosphingobium. The sequence goes on from JASGGH010000015.1 coordinate 6,224, forward strand.
CCACCGAGACCGCGCCCATCGTCTCGATCACCTGGAGGTCGAGGTCGGTCGCCATGACCTTCACCGTGCCGTCGCCCGCGGCCTCGATCAGCACGTTCGAGAGGATCGGAATGGTATTGCGGCGCTCGACGACCGACTGCACGTGGCTCAAGCAGCGCAGCAGCGTCGCGCGTTCGATAGTGGCCTTCATGATCGCGTCATGTCCCCCTCATCGGGCGGGAATCCCCGTCCGGTGGTATTTGGACGAAAATCCTTAGCGCGGCCCCGGCCAGCGGCAAGCGGGAAGCGACAAGCCATACGCGAATCTGGGGATAATTCGTGGGGCAAGCACCCCGCGCAGCCTTCGACAAGCTCGGGTTGCGCGGATTTGGCTCAAAATACTACATCCGCTCCGGCTGAGCGTGCCGAAGCCCGCCGCCGCGCCTCAGGAAAACATCGCCATGCCGCCGTTCACGTGCAGCACCTGCCCGGTGACGTAGCCGGCTTCCTTAGAAGCCAGGTAGGCCACGGCCGCGCCGATGTCCTCGCCCTCGCCCATCCGGCCCATCGGGATGCGGCCGTTGAGCGCCTCCTTCTGGGCATCGGGCAGGACCTCGGTCATGGCGGTGCGGATGAAGCCCGGGGCAACGCAGTTGACCGTCACGTTGCGGCTGGCGAGCTCCTGGCCGAGCGACTTGGACATAGCGACCAGGCCGCCCTTGGCCGCGGCATAGTTGACCTGGCCCGGGTTGCCGGTCGCCCCGACCACCGAGGTGATCGTGATGATCCGCCCGAACCGCGCCTTCATCATCGGCTTGGTCGCCGCGCGCATCAGCCGGAACGCCGCCTCGAGGTTGACGCGGATCACCGCGTCCCACTCCTCGTCCTTCATCCGCATGGCCAGGTTGTCGCGAGTGATCCCGGCGTTGTTGACCAGGATGTCGAGCTTGCCGAGCGAATCCACCGCCGCGGGGACCAGCTTCTCGACCTCCTCGGGGTTCGAGAGGTCGCAGGTGATCGCAACGTGATCGACCTCCTGCACATGCTGCGGGCGGTGATCGTCGAGCTCGTCGCGAAAGGCGCGCAGCTTCTGGGCGTTCGAGCCCGAGATCGCCAGCCGCGCCCCCTGGGCCGCCAGAGCCTTGGCGATCGAGGAGCCGATGCCGCCGCTGGCGCCGGTCACGAGGGCGGTCATTCCGTGAAGATCGAACATTGGCTTATTCTCCGTTGATTTGGTTCACGCGGAGACGCGGAGACGCGGAGGGATCAGTCGGCTGGCGATAGTCGTTGACGATCCGCCGAATGCCCTCCTTCATCGTCGCTCCGGAGAAGTTCAATAGCAGCCCAACGGGCTGCTTGGTCAGACGCAGATAGGTCAGAAGCTGCTTCGAGTGAGCGGTGTTCAACTGATCGACCGATTTGATCTCGATCAACAGTCTTTCATCGACCATCAGGTCGATGCGAAAGGCTGCAGGAAACAGAAGGCCATCGAATTGAATGTCGATCGGCCGCTGCCGATCGACCCTCAGCCCTGCTCGCACGAGGCTTCCCGCCAACACAGTCTCGTAAACGCTCTCAAGAAGACCCGGCCCGAGTTCACGGTGAATCCGGATCGATGCGTCGATGACCTCGGCGGTAATATCGTCGATCTGCCTCACTGTTCCTCCGCGTCTCCGCGTCTCCGCGCGAACCAATATCAAATGTCCTTCAACAAGGCCTCGACATCCGCCATCCCCACCACGCTGGTCACGCTCACGTCCTCCACCGAACGGTTGATCATCGGGCCGAGTACTTTCCCGCCCAGTTCCACGAATTGCTCGACGCCCGCGGCCTTCATCGCGATCGCGCTCTCGCGCCAGCGGACGCGGCCGGTGACCTGTTCGACGAGGAGGCGCTGCACCTCGGCCGGGTCGGTGACGAGCGCGGCGGTGACGTTGGCGAAGAGGGCGACGCGCAAGGAGCCCGGCGGGGTCTTGGCGAGGGCTTCGGCCATGGCGTCGGCGGCGGACTGCATCAGGGGACAGTGGAACGGGGCGGAGACGGGCAAGGCCATGCCGCGCTTGATGCCGAAGTCCTTGACCAGCGCGATGGCCCGCTCGATCGCCTCGCGGTGGCCCGAGAGCACGACCTGGCCGGGGTCGTTGTCGTTGGCGACGGTGCACACCTGATCTTCCGCAGCCGCATCGGCCAGCGCCTGGGCCTTCTCGATGTCGGCACCGAGCAGCGCGCACATCGCGCCCACCCCGACGGGAACGGCCGCCTGCATCGCCTGGCCGCGCAGCTTGAGCAGGCGCGCCGTATCGGCCAGGCTGAAGGCCCCCGCGGCGCAGAGCGCGGTATATTCGCCGAGGCTGTGGCCGGCGACGAAGCCGGCCTTTTCGGCGAGCGAAATGCCGCCTTCCTGCTCGAGCACGCGCAGCACCGCGATGGCATTGGCCATGATCGCCGGCTGGGCGTTTTCGGTGAGGGTCAGCGTCTCGTCCGGCCCCTCGCGCATGATCCGGAACAGCTTCTGCCCCAAAGCGTCGTCGACTTCCTCGAAGACCTCGCGCGCGGCGGCGCTGGCTTCGGCGAGCTCGGCGCCCATGCCGACTTTCTGGCTCCCCTGCCCGGGAAATACGAATGCACGCATGAGCGACCTCTCCTTTTGGAACTGGCGCGCGCCCTTATGGTGGGCGCTAGGCGCTGGCAATACCGAAGGGCACAATCTTGTTGGCGGGGTCGTGGCCGATGTCGGCCGGCCCGAGGAACGGAATGGCGTGCCGCTCGCACCAGAACCGCGCGATCGCCTCGGGCTCGGCGCCGAAGGGGCGGTCGTTCTCGGGCACGTCGCTGACCCGGCCGAGCCGCAGCCCGGCCACGCCGCCGAGGTGCGCGGTGGCGTGGAAGAACAGCCGGTCGACCGCGTAGAGATGCTCGGAGACCTCCTCGACCATGACGACATGGCGGGCGAGGCCCGGCATCAGCGGGGTCCCGCCGAGCATGGCCAGAGTGGTCAGGTTGAAGGCGATGGCCGGGCGGTCATCGAGCGAAGGTTCCAGGCCCGTCAGGTCGCCCGCCAGGTAACCCAGCGCGCGCCGCACCGCGGCCTCGCCGCCCGCGCGGCGAATGTCGGCGGGGATCGGCGCGTGCACGGCCTGGCCGACCTTCGCGCGATAGAGCGCCGCGAGCAGGTAGCCGCCGTCCGAATAGCCGAGATAGCGCTTCCCGGCCGCCACATGATCGAGCTGCGCCACCGCCGCCTGGGCGATCCGGTTCGAGCCGTAGCCGCCGCGCGCGAACCACACGGCGTCGAACAGGGGGTCGTTGGCGCATTCGACGAAGGCCGCCAGCCGGCGCTCGTCGGGCCCGGCGAAATGGCCGTCGCTCTCGAAGCACTGCGGGTGGAACTCCAGGGCGATCCCGGGAAACTCCGCCGCGGCCAGAGCGCGGACCCGGGCGGCATCCTCGCGGGCGAATACGGCGGACGGTGCGCAGATGGCGACGCGGATCATGGCCTTGTGTAGCCCGCACGGTTGCGTTGTCGAGAGAGGGCGCATAGCGAAACCGGCATGAATTCTCCCGCCCTCACCTCGCACCCCTGGTTCTTCTGCGGCATCGGCGGGTCGGGCATGTTGCCGCTGGCGCTGATCCTCAAGGGCCAGGGCGCCGAGGTCGCCGGCTCGGACCGCAGCCGCGATCAGGGGCGGACGCCCGAGAAGTTCGCGGCGTTGGAGGCCCAGGGCTTCCGGCTGTTCGCCCAGGACGGCAGCGGCATCACTTCGCCCGAACAGACCCTCGTCGCTTCGGCGGCCGTGGAAGATACGGTGCCCGAGATGGTCCGCGCGCGCGCTCTGGGCTGCGCCCGCATGAGCCGCGCCGAACTGCTCAGCCGCCTGTTCAACGCCGCCCCCGCCCGGATCGGCGTGGCCGGGACCAGCGGGAAATCGACCGTCACCGGCATGATCGGCTGGATCATGGCGCAAGCGGGCCGCGATCCCACGGTGATGAACGGCGCGGTGATGAAGAATTTCGGCACCAGCGCGACCGTCGGCACGGGCGAGCTCTTCATCAGCGAGGTCGACGAGAGCGACGGTTCGATCGCGCTTTACGATCCCACCGTCGCGGTGCTCAACAACGTCAGCCTGGATCACAAGAGCCTCGCGGAGCTGCACGTCCTGTTCTCCGATTTCCTGGCGAAATCGCGCGTGGCCATCGTCAATGCCGATGACACGGAGAGCGCCCCGTTCATGGCGCTCGACCAGGCGCGGAATTTCGGCTTCCGGGCCGACCTGGGCGATAGCGACTTTCGCGCCGCCGATTTCCGGGACTTGGCCCTCGGCAGCGAGTTCGAGCTCAGGCACGGGAACCAGGCCTTCCCGGTCCGCCTGCAGGTGCCGGGACGGCACAATGCCTCGAACGCGCTGGCCGCCCTCGCCGCGGCCGAGGCGGCCGGCGTGCCGCTCGGCGAAGCCGTGGCCGCCCTCGCCTCGTTCACCGGGCTCGCCCGCCGCTTCGACGTGATCGGCACCTCGCCGGGCGGGATCGCCGTGATCGACGACTTCGGCCACAACCCCGACAAGGTCGCCGCGACGCTCAGGACGCTGAAGGCCCACCCGGGGCGCGTCCTCGCCTTCTTCCAACCTCACGGCTACGGCCCGCTGCGCCAGATGGGCACGGAACTGGCCGAGACCTTCGCCCGCCTGCTCGCGCCCGAGGACCTCACGATCCTCTGCGATCCGGTCTATTTCGGCGGCACGGTGGATCGCAGCGAGGGCAGCGAGCGGATCGTCCGGCTGATCCGCGAGCATGGCGGACAAGCCGAGCATGTCCCCTCGCGCGAAGCCTGCGCCGACCGGCTGGCGAACCTCGCCCGCCCCGGCGACCGGATCGTGGTCATGGGCGCCCGCGACGACACGCTGACCATTTTCGCAAAGGATTTGCTGGCGCGCCTCGCCTAAACGTGCAAAACCTTTTCGGTATTAACCGTTCAGGGGATTGAGGATGAAAGCAGTCAAGGTTCTCGGCGCAGTGGCAGGGCTAGGGATCATGGCCGGCAGCACGGCGCTCCTGGCCCAGGACGCGCCGCCGCGGCCCAGGTTCGAGGAGGACGGCACGGTCAAGGTCCCGGCCTTCGACCTCAAGCCTTCGAGCTTCCTCAGCCCCGAGGCTCTCGCCGCGCAGAAGATGCGCGCCCGCATGCCCGCCGGGACACCGCCGAACGACCTGGACATCGTCCAGGTCCGCCGCGGGCTGGAGGCGCAGCTCGCCCCGCAGGTCGCGGAGATGCGCAAGCGCTACGCGGTGGACATCGCGCCCGGGGCGATCGCCGGAGTGCCCGTTCGCACGATCACCCCGGTGGGCAAGCCGACCGACCGGACGCGCGTGCTGATCAACGTCCACGGCGGCGGCTTCTCGATGTGCGCCGAAAGCTGCGCGCTCCTGGAATCGATCCCGATCTCCAGCCTGGGCGGGTTCAAGGTGGTGACGGTCGATTACCGCATGGGGCCCGAAGCCCGGCACCCCGCCGCGGTGGAGGATGTCGAGAAGGTCTACCGCGAGCTGCTGAAGACCTATCAGCCCAAGCAGATCGGCCTCTACGGCTGCTCGGCCGGCGGGGCGCTGACCGCCCAGGCAGCGGCCTGGATGCCGACGCGCCGCCTGCCCCAGTTCGGCGCGGTTGGGATCTTCGGCGCGGGCGCGGTGCGCTTCGGCGTGGGGGATTCGGCTTATATCTCCGGCTACGTCAGCGGCTCGTTCCCGCCACCCGCGGCGCCCGGCAAGAGCAACGGCGACATGACCCGCGGCTACTTCGACGGAGCGGAAATGGGCGACCCGATCCTCTCGGCCGCGCTCCACCCCGAGGTCATCGCCAAGTTCCCCCCGGCGCTGATCATCACCGGCAGCCGCGCCATGGACATGAGCCCGGCGATCGTCACCAACTCGGCGCTGATCAAGGCGGGCGTGCCCTCCACCCTGATCGTCCAGGAAGGCATGGACCACTGCTACATCATGCAGTCGAACCTGCCCGAGGCGCGCGACGCCTATCAGGCGACGGTCAATTTTTTCCGGGCGAACCTGACGGCCGGTCCGGCGCCGACGGCGCGGGCGCGCCGAAAGTAGGCAGCGGGGTCAACTGCTGGCGCGAGGGGTACTGGCCGGGCATGGCATAGCCCAGCCGGTCGAACTCGCGGTCGAACCACCAGAAACCCGCCCCGCCGACCGCGGCGGCGACCAGCAGCAGCGCCCAGCCCGCCGAGGCGCGCCATGATCGATCCGCTCATCCCGTTTCCCCCTCCTGGCGCGCCGCCCCCTTGCCGCGCAGCTTCTGAACCTGGTGGACCGGCACGGCGAGCAGCCCGCCCAGCACCAGGCCGGCCAGGGCCGAAGCCGCGGCATAGGTGAACCAGCCGAGCAGGCCCGCCAGGGGGCCGGTCGCATGCTCGACCGCATGCTGCAGGCCGTGCGCCGCATGCGCCGGGCCCGCCACGCCGAGCTGCTCGAGCGCATGCAGCACGATCCCTCCGCCGACCCACAGCATCGCCACGGTGCCGACGCCGGCCAGCACGGACAGCACCACGGGCATGGCATTGACCAGCGCGGTGCCGAGCCGCCGGGTTCGCGGCCGCTTGGCCAGGTGCAGCCCGATGTCGTCCATCTTGACGATCAATCCGACCGCGCCATAGACGAGCACCGTGATCGCGATGGCGACGATGACCAGGATCAGCGCCCGCGCCAGGATCGGCTCGTGATCGACTTCGGCCAGAGCGATCACCATGATTTCCGCCGAGAGGATGAAATCGGTCCGGACCGCGCCCGCGACGCGCTCACGCTCGAACTGCGCGGGGTCCAGGCCCGTGTCCTCCAGGGTCTCCCCGTGCTTCTCGCCGCCGAGCTTCTCGATCACCTTCTCGGCACCCTCGAAGGCCAGGTAGAGCCCGCCGGCGAGCAGCAGCAGGGTCACGCCAAGGGGGAAGAAACTGCTGAGCAGCAGCGCCGCCGGCAGAATGAACAGCAGCTTGTTGATCAGGCTGCCCCTGGCGATCTTGGCGATCACCGGCAGCTCGCGGTCCGGCGTGAAATTGGTCACGTAGCTCGGCGTCACCGCGGCATCGTCGATGACTACGCCGGCGGCCTTGGTGCCCGCCCGGGTGGCCGCGACCCCGACGTCGTCGAGCGAGGCCGCCGCCGCCTTGGCGATCACCGAGATGTCGTCGAGCAGGGCGACAAGTCCTGAGGGCATGGGGCGTGGGTCCTTGCAGGGAAACGGGAAGATCGGGAGGCGGCGGCCGGACGCTCCGGCATGACGCCCCTTCGGAACGATAGCAGGGTCTGGCGATCTAGGAAGATGGCGCGAGAGAACGCGAAAAAGCCGGGCCGGTGCGCGCAATCGACGCTCCCGCCCGGCCGCGGTGCGGCAGGTGGCGACCGGCATCTCCCCTAATCCTTGCATTCCCGCACGAATCCGCTATGCGCGCCCTTCCCCGCTCATCCTGAGCTTGTCGAAGGACCGGGGAACCCAAGAAAGCCGGAGGGGCCCCGCAATACTGCGGATCAGCCAGCGATCGGTTAGATGATGAAAGGCACAGCATGCCGCTCTACGAGCATGTCTTCCTGGCGCGCCAGGATCTGAGCCAGGCGCAAGTCGATGCCCTGGCCGCTACCGCCACCGAGATCGTCGAGGCCAACAAGGGCAAGGTCACCAAGACCGAGACCTGGGGCCTCAAGGGTCTTGCCTACAAGATCAAGCGTAACCGCAAGGCGCACTTCGTGATGCTCAACATCGATGCCCCCGCCGGCGTCGTCGCCGAGCTTGAGCGTCAGACCTCGATCAACGAAGACGTGATCCGCTACATGACCGTCAAGGTCGAAGCCCACGAGGAAGGCCCCTCGGTCCAGATGCGCAAGCAGGACCGCGAGCGGACCCGCCGCCGTGACCGTGAGGAGCAGTTCTGATGGCCCGCGCATTCTTCCGCCGCCGCAAGTCGTGCCCGTTCTCGGGCAAGAACGCCCCCGCGATCGACTACAAGGACGTGCGCCTGCTCCAGGGCTTCATGTCCGAGCGTGGCAAGATCGTCCCGAGCCGCATCACCGCCGTCTCGGCCAAGAAGCAGCGCGAGCTGGGCCAGGCGATCAAGCGCGCCCGCCAGATCGGCCTGCTGCCGTACCTCGTGAAGTAAGGAGGACTACCCCATGGACATCATCCTCCTCGAACGCGTCGAGAAGCTGGGCGGCATCGGCGACGTCGTGACCGTCAAGGACGGCTACGCGCGCAATTTCCTGCTTCCGAACAAGAAGGCGCTGCGCGCCAACGAAGCCAACCGCAAGGTCTTCGAAGCCAACCGCGCGAAGATCGAGGCCGACAACGCCGCCCGCCGCACCGACGCGCAGGCCGATGCCGGCAACGTCGAAGGCAAGCAGGTCGTCCTGATCCGCGCCTCGTCGAACTCGGGCCAGCTCTACGGCTCGGTCTCGGTGCGCGACATCGCCGACGCCCTGGTCGCCGACGGCGCCAAGGTGGCCAAGTCGATGATCGTGCTGGAACGCCCGATCAAGACGCTCGGCGTGTTCGACGTCCGCGTCGCGCTGCACCCCGAAGTCTCGGTCGGCGTGAAGGTCAACGTCGCGCGCTCGCCCGACGAAGCCGAGCTCCAGGCCCAGGGCGTCGACGTCATGGCCGCCATGTTCGACACCGAGGTCGGCGGCTTCACCGAAGCCTTCGACCCGAACGCCGAGCCCGGCGAAATCCCCGCCGACCTGCTCGAAGAGCCGGCCGAGGGTGAGGCCGAAGCCGAAGCCTGACGTCACCCCGGGCTTGTGTGGACTAGATGTGGTTTACTGACTGCATCGGCCGGGATGCACATCCCGGCCGATGCAGTCAGGAGGCCGTGGTATCGGACTGGTTGCAACAGCCGAGGTCAAGCTGGTCCCCGGGTCAGGCCCGGGGCGACGGAAAATGGTTAGCCGACCGGCCGCCGCGCGCGCAGCGCCTGGGCCAAGGTCCCCTCGTCCAGATAGTCCAGCTCCCCCCCTACCGGCAGGCCGTGGGCGAGCTGGGTGATGCGCACCGGATAGGCCTCGATCCGCTCGGCGATGTAGTGGGCCGTGGTCTGGCCCTCGAGCGTGGCGTTCATCGCCAGGACCACCTCGTCGATCCCGCCCGCGGCGACGCGCTCGATCAGCTTGCCGATGGTCAGGTCCTCGGGCCGCACGCCGTCCAGGGCCGAGAGCCGCCCGCCGAGCACGTGATAGCGCCCGGTGAACAGCCGCGCGCGGTCGAGCGCCCAGAGGTCGGCCACGTCCTCGACCACGCAGAGCGCGCGCCGGTCCCGGCGCGGATCGGCGCAGATCGCGCAAGGATCGCTGGTATCGACATTGCCGCAGGTCCGGCATTCGACCAGGCGGCCCTGGATCGTGGTCAGCGCATCGATCAACTGGACCAGCGCGGTCTCGCGCCGCTTGATCAGCCACAGCACCGCCCGCCGCGCCGAACGCGGCCCCAGCCCCGGAAGCCGGGACAGCGCGCCGGTCAGCGCCTCGATCTCTTGCGATGCCATAACCCAGCCCCTTACCCGTCCGCCCTGAGCTTGTCGAAGGGCCGTTCTTTCCTTTCAACGCCGCAGAAGTAAAAGCGGCCCTTCGACAAGCTCAGGGCGGACGGAATCATTTTGAAGATAGTGTTCATGGGAACCCCGGATTTCGCCGTGCCGGCGCTGGTCGCGCTGGTCGAGGCGGGGCACGAGGTGGTCGCCGCCTACAGCCAGCCCCCGCGCCCCGGCGGGCGGCGCGGCAAGGAGCTGACCCCCTCCCCCGTCCAGCGCGAGGCCGAGGCGCGGGGAATCCCGGTGCGCCATCCGGTGTCGCTGAAGGGCGCGGCGGAGCAGGCGGAGTTCGCGGCGTTCGGCGCGGACATCGCGATTGTGGCGGCCTATGGCCTGATCCTGCCGCAGGCGGTGCTCGAAGCGCCCAGGCACGGCTGCCTGAACCTCCACGGCTCGCTGCTGCCGAGATGGCGCGGCGCGGCGCCGATCCAGCGGGCGATCCTGGCCGGCGATGCCGAGACCGGCGTCGGGATCATGCAGATGGAGCGCGGGCTCGATACCGGGCCGGTGCTGCTGGAGGGGCGCACTCCCGTAGGCGGCAAGACCGCGGGCGAGCTGACCGGCGAGCTGGCGCAGATGGGCGCACGGCTGATCGTCGAGGTGCTGGCCGACCTTCCCGCTTACATCGAAGTCTCGCAGCCGGAAGACGGCGTGACCTATGCCAGCAAGATCGACAAGGCCGAGGCCCGGCTCGATTTCACCCGGAGTGCGCAGCAGGTCGAACGCCAGGTCCGGGCCTTCGCGCCGGCGCCGGGGGCCTTCTTCGAGTTGGAGGGCGAACGCTACAAGGTGCTCGCCGCTACGGTCACCGACGGCAACGGTACGCCGGGTGAAACGCTCGACGAGCGGCTGACCATCGCCTGCGGCTCCGGCGCGATCCGGCCTACGTTGATCCAGCGGGCGGGCAAGCCGGCGATGGAGACCGAAGCGCTGCTGCGGGGTCGGCCGGTTCCCGCTGGGACGGTATTGGGCTGATGTGGGCGCGTGTGCTTCGACAAGCTCAGCATGAGCGGACATTTTGTGTGCGCCACTTTGCATCCCCGCGGCATACACCTCACCCGCTCATGCTGAGCTTGTCGAAGCACACGCGCAACCTCGGCCCCGCAACATGACCCGCTTCGCCCTCACCCTCGAATTCGACGGCGAGCCCTTCATGGGCCTGCAGCGCCAGGCCCACGGCCCGTCGGTGCAGCAGGCGGTCGAGGAAGCCGTGCAGCAGGTCACCGGCGAGCAGGTCACCCTCCACGCCGCGGGCCGCACCGACGCCGGGGTCCATGCCCTGGCGATGCGCGCCCATGTCGATGTCGCGAAGGACATCGCCCCATTCCGGCTGATGGAGGCGGTCAACGCGCTGGTCCGCCCCGCCCCGATCGCGGTGCTGGCCTGCGAGGTGGTGCCGGACGACTGGCACGCGCGGTTCTCCTGCATCGGGCGCTCGTACCTCTACCGCATCGCCAACCGCCGTGCGCCGCTGACGCTGGAGCGGGGCAAGGCCTGGCTGGTCGCCCAGCCGCTCGATGAAGCGGCGATGCACCGCGCCGCCCAGGCGCTCGTGGGCCATCACGACTTCACCACCTTCCGCTCGGTCAACTGCCAGGCACAGAGCCCGGTCAAGACGCTCGACCGGCTCGACGTGCGGCGGGAGGGCGATGCCGTGCTGATCGAGACCGCGGCGCGCTCGTTCCTGCATCATCAGGTCCGCTCGATGGTCGGCTGCCTGGCGCTGGTCGGCATGGGCCGCTGGCGCGAAAGCCAAGTGGCCGAGGCGCTCGCGGCGAAAGACCGCGCGGCGCTGGGCTTGAATGCGCCGCCCGAAGGGCTCTACTTCACCGGCGCGGTCTATCCGGGAGAGAAGCCATGACCAAGGGCCTGCAACTGCTGTCGACCTTCGCGGACGGGCAACTGACCGTCCACCTCGCCGAGCAGGACCTGCCCGAGCCGCAAGGCCACGAGGTGCTGATCCGGATCGAGGCGGCGCCGATCAACCCCTCCGACCTCGGCCTGCTGTTCGGCGCGGCGGACCTGGAACATGCGGATTACTCGGACGGCAGGATCGTCGCCCCGCTGCCCGAAGGCGCGCAGAAGGCGATGGCGGCGCGCGGCTGCCTGCCCCTGCCGGACGACATGACCGCCGAGCCAGGCAGATTCTCGCGGCGATGGAGCAGGTGGCGAGCAGCAGGGCGGCCTACAGCCGCTACGGCTCAAGCACCTGGAAGCAGGTCTACAGCTACGGCATGCTCGACACCGGGCCGACGATCATCAACCGCACCTTCGGCTTCGCCTGGGGCATCAGCGGGTGGCTGCTCACCCCGTTCCTGTCGAAGATCGGCCCGGCCGAGGGGGAAAAGCTGCGCCAGCGGGTAACGGGCGGGCTGACCACGACCTTCGCCAGTTCCTACAAGGCGAAGATCTCGCTGGCCGAGATGCTGACGCGCGAGGCCGCGCTGGACTACAACGCCAAGCGCACCGGCGAGAAGTACCTGGTGGTGCCGAACTAGGGATCCTCCCCGAGCTTGTCTCGGGGAGGATTGAGGAATTACGCCTTCCCCACCACGCTCTCGGGCAGGTCGGTGCCGAACACGCGCTGGTAGTATTCGGCCACCAGCATCCGCTCGGTCTCGTCGCACTTGTTGAGGAACGAGAGGCGGAAGGCGAAGCCCGGGTCCTTGAAGATCGCGGTGTTCTGGGCCCAGGTGATGACGGTGCGCGGGCTCATCACGGTCGAGATGTCGCCGCCCACGAAGCCCTGGCGGGTCAGCTCGGCGACCTTGACCATCTGCGCGACCACCCCCTCGTCCACGCCGGTAGCCTTCTTGAGCACGATCTCGCTCTCGACCTGGGCGGGCAGGTAGTTGAGGCCGACGACGATGTTCCAGCGGTCCATCTGGCCCTGGTTGATCGCCTGGGTGCCGTGATAGAGGCCCGTGGTATCGCCGAGGCCGACGGTGTTGGCCGTGGCGAACAGGCGGAAGAACTTGTTCGGGCGGATGACGCGGTTCTGGTCGAGCAGGGTCAGCTTGCCCTCGGTCTCCAGCACGCGCTGGATCACGAACATCACGTCCGGGCGGCCCGCATCGTATTCGTCGAAGACCAGCGCGGTCGGGGTCTGCAGCGCCCAGGGCAGCAGGCCTTCGCGGAACTCGGTGACCTGCAGCCCGTCGCGCAGCACGATCGCGTCACGGCCGATCAGGTCGATGCGGCTGATGTGCGCATCGAGGTTGATGCGGATGCACGGCCAGTTGAGCCGGCTCGCCACCTGCTCGATGTGGGTCGACTTGCCGGTGCCGTGATAGCCCTGGACCATCACCCGGCGATTGTAGGCGAAGCCCGCCAGGATCGCGAGGGTGGTGTCCGGATCGAAGACGTAGCTGTCGTCCCGGTCGGGCACACGCTCGTCGGCCTCGGAGAAGGCGGGGACCTGCATGTCGATGTCGATGCCGAAGAGGTCGCGCACCGAGACCTCGCGGTCCGGCGCGGGCAGGATCGTGGTGTTGCGGCTATCGGGCTGGATGTTGGAAATTTCGGTCATGGCGCATAGCGCCTAGGACGCCCTGCGCTGCGCTGCAACAGGGATTGTGCCCGGGAATGGGACCGAAATGGGTTCAGCCCGCCTTCGCCGGCAAGTGGAAGCAATCGACATAGGCCGCCAGCTTCCGCGCGTCGCCCGAGACCTCCACCCCGGGAAGGTCCGCCGGTGCGGCCTTGCCGTAGACCATGCCGGCGATCAGCGAAGCGACCGGCGCCGCGATCGTGAAATCCGGATTGTCGAGCTCGCCCCGCTCGGCCTTCAGCCGGCCTTTCGCGACCTTCACGAAAAACCGCTCCTTGCCGATCCGCACGGCCCCCTTGGCCTTGAGCCCGCCGGCCCGCTCGCCATCGAACATCGTCCGGAAGCTCAGCATCAGCGAGGCCGGCGACAGGGGCAGCGTGGGATCGTGGTCCGGCGAGGTCGCGGCCCACCGGCCGAGCTCCTTGATCGCGGTTTCCGCACCGTAGCCCCATTCGGTCAGTTCATAAACCTGGGCCGAGACCGGCGGCGGAAGCTGGCGCCGCCGCACGATCCCCGCGGCCTCAAGGCTTTCCAACCGCTCGGTCAACACCTTGGCGCTGATTCCGGGCAGTCCGCTGCGCAGGTCGGAAAACCGCCTTCCCCCGAACATAAGCTCGCGCACGATCAGCAGCGACCATCGTTCGCCCACCAGTTCGAGCGCGAAAGCCGTGCCGCAGGCATCCTCGTACCATTTGCCATGGCGGTTTGCGGACCGGCTCTCATCATTACTAATCGTTTCTTTTTGTAACTTCATGGTTGCTTTTTATAACTAAGATGGCAGGGTCAGGCAAGAGTGATTCGCCAGGAGAAATCCGATGACCTACATCCAAGGATTCGTGATCCCCGTCCCCACTGCGAGCCAGCAGAAGTTCATCGACCATGCCAACCGCGCCGACGAAGTGTTCATCGAGCACGGCGCGCTCCGGATCGTCGAGGCCTGGCAGGACAACGTCGCCAAGGAGCACACCACCGATTTCTTCGGCGCCGTCGATGCCCGGGAGGACGAAGCGGTCGCGTTCTCCTGGGTCGAATGGGCGGACAAGGCCGCCTGCGACGCCATGGAAAGCCAAATGGAAGAGCAGATGAAGACCGATGCCCGGATCAACCACGAGCAGAACCCGATGCCCTTCGACGGCATGCGGATGATCTACGGCGGGTTCGAGCCGATCGTCGAGGAGGGCACGATCACCGGCAATCCCTATGTCCAGGGCTTCCTGGTCCCGGTCCCCGCGGGCAACAAGGAAGCCTATCGCAAGGCCGCCCTCGATATGTGGGACATCCTGAAGGACTACGGCGCGCTCCGCGTGGTCGAGGCCTGGCAGCTCGACGTGCCCCACGGCAAGCAGACCGACTTCTTCTGCGCGGTGAAGGCCGAGGAAGGCGAGGTCGTGGTCTTCTCGTTCATCGAATGGCCCTCGCGCGAGGTCTGCGACGCGGCCCAGGACAAGATGATGCAGGACGAGCGGATGGAGCAGTTCGGCGGCCAGGAGGCGAACGTGCCGTTCGACGGCAAGCGCATGGTCTACGGCGGCTTCCGGCCGGTCGTCGAGCTGAACCGCGAACTCGCAGGAGCCTGAGATCATGACCGACCCCGCCGGCAGCTTCATCTGGTACGAGCTCATGACCATCGACCCCGACGCCGCCGCGGCGTTCTATGGAGACGTGGTCGGCTGGAAGATCGCCGCGCCCGGCGATTCCCAGAGCGGCATGGACTACCGGATGATCGTCCGCGACGACGGCGGCAACGCCGGCGGGATGTTCGGCCTGTCGCAGCAAATGTGCGACAGCGGGGCCCGGCCTTGCTGGCTGGGCTATCTCTACGCGCCGGACGTCGACGCGGCGGTGGCCGCGATCCTGGCCGACGGCGGCACGGTGAAGATGCCGGCGATGGACCTGCCGGTCGGCCGCATCGCGATGGTGGCCGATCCGGGCGGCGTGCCGTTCTACGTGATGAGCCCGATCCCGCCCGAGGGCGCGCCGCAGGGTGCCAAGAGCGACGTCTACGATCGCTGGGCGCCGCAGCGCGTTTCGTGGAACGAGCTCTACGCGCCCGACATCGAGGTGGCGAAAGCGTTCTATGCCAAGCATTTCGGCTTCGAGTACAACGATTCGATGCCGATAAGCGAGATGGGCTCCTACTGGTTCATAGACCATGGCGGCGAGACCATCGGCGCGATGATGACCAAGCCGCCCTTCGTGCCTGCGGGCTGCTGGAACTACTATATCCGCGTCGCCGACTTCGACGCCGCGGTGGAGCGGGTGAAGGCGGGCGGCGGCCAGGTCCTGCACGGGTCGATGGAGGTTCCCGGCGGCGACTGGATCATCAACGGAATGGACCCGCAAGGCGCGGCCTTCTCTCTGGTCGGGACCAGGTAGATGGCCGACTACACCTTCTACACCAACCCCATGTCGCGCGGGCAGATCGTCCGCTGGGCCCTGCACGAGGCCGATGCCGACTACGAGCAGGTCCTGGTCGATTTCGCCCACAAGTCCGAGGCCTTCCTCAAGGTCAATCCGATGGGCAAGGTCCCGGCGATCGTTCATCACGCCGATGACGGCGACCATTCCGTCACCGAGGGCGCCGCGATCTGCCATTACCTGGCGGAGATGCACCCCGAAGCCGGCCTGCTGCCCCACGACGATGAAATGGCGGACTATTTCCGCTGGGTGTTCTTCGCCGCCGGGCCGGTCGAGCAGGCGATCTCGGCGCGCACGCTCGGCTTCGAGCCACCGGCGGACAAGCAGGGCTTCGTGGGCTTCGGCAGCTTCGAGCGGACGATCGGGACGCTCAAGCAGCACCTCGGCGCGAACCTCTTCGTCTGCGGGGAGCGGTTCACGATGGCGGACGTCTATGTCGGCAGCCAGGTCGACTGGGGCCTGACCTTCGGCACGATCCCGCCCGATCCCGAATTCGTCGCCTATGCCGACCGCCTGCGCGAACGCGACGCCTATCGCGCCGCCAAGGCGATCGACAACGACCTGATCGAAAGGATGAGGAAATGACCGAGACCAGGCACCGCATCTGCCTGTGGTACGACGGCGACGCCGAGGAAGCGTTCCGGTTCTACGAGGCGACCTTCCCCGACACGCGGATCGAGCACGTCCAGCAGGCGCCGAGCGACTACCCCGACGGCAAGCAGGGCGACACGCTGGTGGTGATCGCCACCGTGGTCGGCATTCCGACCATCGGCCTCAACGGCGGCGACCAGTTCCCGCAGAGCGAGGCCTTCTCCTTCCAGGTCATCACCGAGGACCAGGCCGAGACCGACCGGCTGTGGGACGCGGTGGTCGGCAACGGCGGCCAGGAAAGCCAGTGCGGCTGGTGCAAGGACAAGTGGGGCCTCAACTGGCAGATCACCCCGCGCGTGCTGCTCGAAGCCCAGCAGGGCGATCCGGCCACGGCCAAGCGGGTGTTCGAGGCGATGTTCCCGATGAAGAAGATCGACATCGCCGCGATCGAGGCGGCGCGGGATGCCGCCTAGGATGGGACGCAATGGACTAATTCGAGCCCGTTCGAGACGGCGGCCCGGCCTCCGGCTTCACCGCCTCCCCAGGGCGAATGGCTCAAGCTGAAACAGGGATTCTCGATGCTCGCTCTCTACGGCCACTCCTTCTCCTCCTACACCTGGAAGGTCCAGATCGCGCTCCATGCGATCGGCGTGCCCTACGACTTTCGCGAGATCGATGGCGACCACCCCGAGCACGGCCTGTTCGTCCAGACCCACGCCGGCCCGCTGGGCAAGTTTCCCGTGCTGGTCGACGGCGAGACCGTGCTGTTCGAGACCACGTCGATCATCGAATACCTCGCGCTGCACCACCCCGGCGATACCCGGCTCATCCCGGGCGACCCCGATGCGGCGATCGGCATGCGGATGATGGACCGGGTGTTCGACAACTACGTGATGAACCAGATGCAGATCGTGGTGAACGAATATATCCGCGACGGCGAAAACCCCGACCAGGCCCGCTGCGCCGAGGCCCGCGCCGGCCTGCGCCGGGTCTATGCCTGGCTCGAGCAATGGCTGGAATACTACCACGGCGGCGACGGGATCACCCTGATCGAGTGCGCGGCCGCGCCCGCGCTGTTCTATGCCGACTGGGTCGACCCGATCGGCAACGAGTTCCCGCTGCTGAAAGCGTTCCGCGCCCACCTGCTGGCCCTGCCCGAGGTCTCGCGCTGCGTCGAAGCGGCCCGGCATTTCCGCCCCTACTTCCCGCTCGGCGCGCCCGACAGAGATTGAGGAGCCTACCGATGAGCTACGAACTCAGCGTCACCCGCTTCATCGCGGCGGCACCCGCAAAGGTCTGGGAGGTCATGGTCGAGCGGACCGAGGAATGGTGGTGCCCCAAGCCCTGGCGCGCCCAGATCGAGGAGCAGGACCGCCGCCCGATGGGGGCTGCAACATGACCTTCTACGGCCCCGACGGCGAGCAGAGCCCGCAGAACGGGATCTATCTCGCCTACGACGAGGGCAAGCGCTTCATCACCACCGACGCGGTCACCGCGGACTTCCAGCCGAGCGGGCCGTTCATGATCGGCGTCTGGGAAATCGCTCCCGAAGGAGACGGCACCCGCTACACCGCCAGCGCCCGGCACTGGACCGAAGCCACGATGAAGCAGCACGAGGAAATGGGCTTCACCGAGGGCTGGGGCGCCTGCGCGGACCAGCTCGTAGCGCTCTGCGAAGGACGGGAGATTTGAACCGCCAAGGTTCTCCCCATTTGCGAAGCACAAATGGGGAGGAACCGGCCTACGCGAACACCGCCGCCTTCCGGAGCAACTGGTACGCCTCGACCACCTGCTGCAGCCGGGTCTCGTAGCCGCGGTCGCCGCCATTGCGGTCGGGGTGGTACTTGCGCACCAGTTGCGAATAGCGGCCGCGCAGGTCCTTGCGGTCGGCATCGATCGGCAGGCCCAGCACTTCGAGTGCCCGGCGTTCTTCGGCGCTTACGAAGGCGCCGTCCGCCCGCGCTGCCGGAGAAGCCGCCGCCTTGCGCGCCTTGGCCCGGCCGCTGATCGCCTCGAGCGGATCGGCGAAGTCGGCCCAGCGCGGCACGCCGTCGATCCCGGCATTGGCCCCGAAGGCCCGCGTCTCGCGCTCCCAGCCGTAGGTCGGCGACTGGGCTTCGAGGATCTCGTCGGCGCTCATCCCGCGGAAGAAGTCGTAGCCGGAATTGAACGCGCGGACGTGATCGAGGCAGAACCACCGGTAATCGCCCGGCCCGTCGAAGCCCGGAGGCTGCACTCCGGGCGCGCGGAACTCGCCCGCCTCCTCGCACCCCGGCGCCGCGCAGAGCCGCCCCGCCGCCGCCATTCTTCCGTGAAACCGATCGTGCCTCATTCGCTTCCACATGGCGACGAATGCGTTAGAAGTGAACCCATGACCGGTCCCCTCGCCCTTGAAATCGAACGGCTGCTCGAAGCCGAATTCTCTCCCACCCGCCTGGCCGTGATCAACGACAGCGCCAGGCACCACGGCCACCTCGGCGACGACGGCTCGGGCGAATCGCATTTCACCGTGGAGATCGAAAGCGCGCGCTTTGCGGGGGTATCGCGGCTCCAGCGCCAGCGCCTGGTCAACTCCGCGCTGGGCGACATTCCCGGCGACCGGGTCCATGCCCTGGCGATCAAGGCCAAGGCCCCGGGCGAGGCATGAGCCGCACCCCGCGCCCGGCCGCGCGCATCCTGCTGGTCGATCCGCAGGACCGCCTGCTGATGTTCCGCTTCGATTGCGGCGACGAGCGCCCGCCGTTCTGGTGCACTCCGGGCGGCGCGGTCGATCCCGACGAGAGCTACGAAGAGGCCGCGCGCCGCGAACTGCTGGAGGAAACCGGCATCGTGGCCGACCCCGGCCCGCAGGTGCTGCGCCGCCAATCGGACTTCACCACGATCGAATGCGTCGAGGTCACCGCCGACGAACGCTATTTCCTGGTCCGCACCGAGGAGAGCGAGATCGACCCGGCGGGCCACACCGAACTGGAGCGCCGCGTCATGCAGCACTGGCAATGGATCGCGCCGAGCGACCTGCCCGCGCTCGGCGAAGCGTTCTTTCCCGCCGACCTGCCCGAGATCATGGCGGAGCTCCTCCCTTGACCATCCTGCAGACCATCACCCCGGTCACCCACGACCTCGGCGCCTTCCAGGTCCGCCGTGCGCTGCCCTCGCCGCAGCGGCGGATGGTCGGGCCGTTCATCTTCGTCGACCAGTTCGGCCCGGCGCACCTGCCCGACGGCCAGGCGATGGACGTCCGCCCGCACCCGCACATCGGCCTCGCCACGGTGACCTGGCTGTTCGAGGGCGCGATCGACCACCGCGACAGCCTGGGCTCCTTCGCGACGATCCGCCCGGGCCAGGTCAACCTGATGACCGCGGGCAGCGGCATCGTCCATTCCGAACGCTCGCCGGCCAGCGAGCGCCCCGGCGGGCCGCGGCTCTACGGAATGCAGACCTGGCTCGCCCTGCCCGACGGCCAGGAGGAGATCGCCCCGGCTTTCGAGACCCAGGCCGGCCTGCCGCTGATCGAGGACACCTGCGTGCTCGCCCGGGTCATCATGGGCTCGCTGTGGGGCGAGACCGCCAAGACCACCTGTCATTCCGAGACGATCTATGCCGAGGTCGTCCTCGGGCCCTCGGGCTGCATCCCGATCGATGCCGAGGCCGACGAGCGCGCGGTCATGCTGGTCGGCGGCGAGGCCAGCCTCGATGGCCAGCCGCTCGGCCTCTACGAACTGACCGTGCTCGCGCCGGGCCAGGCGATGAGCCTGTCCTCCGACACCGGCGGGCGGATCATGCTGCTCGGCGGCGAGGCCTTCACGACGCCGCGCCACGTCTGGTGGAACTTCGTCAGCTCCTCGCGCGAGCGGATCGAGCAGGCCAAGGACGACTGGAACCAGTTCCGCTTCCCCAAGGTGCCGGGCGATGAGGTCGAATATATCCCGATCCCCGAACGGCCGCTGACGAGGAGCGAATGAGCGATCTCACCCGCATCACGCTGGCCGGCGGCATCGCGCTCGACGTCTGGGACAGCGGCCCCAGGGATGCGCCCGCGCTGATTTTCCTCCACGGCTTCCCCGAGAACCACCGCACCTGGCGCCACCAGATCGCGCATCTCAGCGGCCGCTACCGCTGCATCGCCCCCGACCAGCGCGGCTATCGCGGCTCGTCGAAGCCGCAGGACGTCGCGAGCTATGCCCCCTCCGCGCTGATCGGCGACATTTTCCAACTCGCCGATGCGCTCGGCGTCGAGAAGTTCACGATCCTCGGCCACGATTGGGGCGGCGCGATCGCCTGGGGAGTGGCGCTGCTGGGCCAGGCGACCGGGCGGGTCACCCGCGCGGTGATCGCCAATGCGCCCCACCCGGCGATCTTCGGCAAGCTGCTGTGGCTCGATCCGGTCCAGCGCACGGCGAGCCAGTACATGCGCGAGTTCCGCGATCCTGCGAACGACCAGCTCGTGCGCGACCACGGCCTGGGCGGGATCATCATGAAGGCGATCCGCTGGGATCGCTCGCCCGCCCCGATGGAGCCGGAGGAGCGCGCCATGCTCCTCACCGACTGGCAGGACCGCGAGGCCGCCTTCGGCATGCTCAACTGGTATCGCGCCAGCCCGGTGGCCGTCCCCCCGCTCGACGCGCCCTTCGCGCTGCCGGAGGACTGGCGGGATTCGCAGTTGCCGCCGCTGGCCATCCCGACGCTGGTGATCTGGGCGCTGGAGGACCTGGCCCTGCCGCCCGCGAATATCGCAGGACTGGATGCGATCGTGACCGACCTGACGCTGGTGAAGGTGCCGGACTGCGGGCACTTCGTCCCTTGGGAAGCGCCCGAGGCGGTCAATGCGGCATTGGACGAATTCCTGGCGCGGACCGGTTAGAAGAATATCTGGTCGTCCACGTCGGACCTGGCCGGCTCGAACCGCTCGATCCAGGCACCGTGGGCATGCGCCGCGGCCAGCAGGTGCCAATCCTCTCCGCCCGGCCAGTAGCGGGCCATCAGCCCGTGATTGAGCAGCTTGCGGTTCCCCTCGAGGGAAATCCAGGCGAGCGCCCGGTCTGCGGTAGCGCGGCGTCCCGCCTCCTGCATCGCGGCGGCGATCCTGAGGCGCTGGTCCCGGGGCACGTATTGCATGACGATCGAGTGCATCAGCAGCCGCGTCGTGCCCGGTTCCTGCGGCAAGGCCAGTTGATGCTCGGCGAAATCGGCGGCGTTCATCCGTACCAGGTCGGGCTTGCGCCGCCCGGCCGCCGCGATCGCCGCCGCGAGCCGTTCGAAGCGGATCGTGTGCTCGGGCCAGATATAGGCCTTGAGCCGCAGCGCCTGGGCAGGATCGGTCAGGTCGATCGGCGCCACGTCGCAACCCCTCAGCGAAGCAATCTCGATCGCACGGTCGGGCGGCGGTGGGCCGCGCCATTCGGGGGCGAAGCGCATCGCCGCATCCGCCGGCCCCACCCTGACCCCGCCGAGATCGTAGAGATAGCGGTCGATCATCAGGTTGATCCCCGCGCTCGAGCCGATCTCCAGGCATTCGAACCGCGGCGGCAGGCCCCGGCCGGCCAGCCAGAGCATCGCGGTGATGAAGCCCGAGGAGCGCCCGGCCTCATTGGTTTGCGGCGGGCCATCGAGCCAGGGCAGCAGCGTGTCGGCGTGCGCTCGGGCGATCTGGCGAATGATCGCTCCATCGTTGGCGGGCTCATCGGCATAGATCGGCGCCAGTTCCGGCGCGGCTCCCGCCAGGTACAACGCGTGGAAGCCGCCCGCCGAACGCAGCGGCACGGCATCGGCCAGGGCAGCGCCGGGCCAATCGCGGATCTTTTCGATGAAAGGTCCCGGCTCGGGCTTGTCGAGCTGATCGGCGATGGCCTGGACGACCCGCGCCGTGATCGTCGCATCGTTGCTCCGGCAATAGGCGACCTGGTTGGCATAGGCCTGCAGGACCCCGCCGACCTCGAATCCGCTGCCCAGACCTGACCGCGCCATGTTGCCCTTTCTCCGCTCACGCCCTATGCGCGCGGCCATGTCCCAGACATCGCCGAACCCGCTGACCTTCGCCGTCCCCAAGGGCCGCCTCCTCGACGAGGCGCTGCCGCTGATGACCCGCGCCGGTGTCGTGCCCGAAGCCGAGTTCCACGACAAGAACAGCCGCGCGCTCTCCTTCGCCTGCGAGGACAGCGACATGCGGATCATCCGCGTCCGCGCCTTCGACGTGGCGACCTTCGTGGCCCACGGCGCGGCGCAGGTCGGCATCGTCGGCTCGGACGTGGTCGAGGAATTCGCCTATTCGGACCTCTACGCCCCGGTCGACCTCGACATCGGCCACTGCCGCCTGTCCGTGGCGCAGCCAGCGAGCCACCAGGACGCCGCCACCAGCCACCTCCGGGTCGCCAGCAAGTACCCCAACCTCACCCGCCGTCACTACGAGCGGCAGGGCATCCAGGCCGAAGTCGTCAAATTGAACGGCGCGATGGAGCTCGCCCCCGGGCTGGGCCTTGCCAGCCGGATCGTCGACCTGGTCTCCACGGGCCGGACGCTGAAGGACAACGGCCTGGTCGAGACCGCGACGATCCTGCAGATCTCCGCGCGGCTGATCGTCAACCGCGCCGCGCTCAAGACCGACGAGCGGGTCGGCCTGCTGGTCGAGCGGTTCCGCGCGCTGGTGACGGAAGCGGCCTGATGCTGCGGCTCAACTCCAGGGATCCCGGCTTCGCCCAGGCGTTCAGGCGCCTGGTCGCCGACCGCCGCGAGAGCGACGACGATGTCGCGCGCGACGTGACGCGCATCCTCGACGACGTCCGCAACCGCGGCGATGCCGTGCTGGTCGAGCTGACCCAGCGCTTCGACGGCCACAAGCTGGCGAGCGAGGCCGACTGGCGGATCGGCGCCGAGGAGTGCCGCCGGGCCTACGACGAGCTGCTGCCCGACCTGCGCGCCGCGCTGGAACTCGCCGCCCAGCGCATCCGCGCGTTCCACGAGGCGCAGAAGCCCGCCAACCGCGACGAGGTGGACGAGGCCGGGGTGCGGCTCGGGGCGGTCTGGCGGGCGGTCGATGCCGCGGGGCTCTACGTGCCCGGCGGCCGCGCGGCCTATCCCTCCTCGCTGCTGATGAACGCGATCCCCGCCAAGGTCGCCGGGGTCGAGCGGCTGGTCGTGGTCACCCCGACGCCCAAGGGCCAGGTCAATCCGCTGGTCCTCGCCGCCGCGCACATCGCGGGCGTGGACGAGATCTGGCGCGTCGGCGGCGCCCATGCCGTGGGCGCCCTCGCCTACGGCACCGAGCGCATCCGCCCGGTCGATGTCGTCGTCGGCCCCGGCAACGCCTGGGTCGCCGAGGCCAAGCGCCAGCTCTACGGCGTGGTCGGGATCGACATGGTCGCCGGGCCGAGCGAGATCCTGGTCATCGCCGACGCGAAGAACGATCCCGACTGGATCGCCGCCGACCTGCTGAGCCAGGCCGAGCACGATCCGGTCGCGCAGTCGATCCTGATCACCGACGATCCGGTCTTCGCCGATACCGTGGCCGACCGGGTGGGCGTCGAGCTCGCCTTGCTGCCGACCGCCCGCGTGGCGAGCGAGAGCTGGAACGCCCACGGCGTGATCATCGAGGTCGCCTCGCTGGACGAGGCCCCGGCCCTCGCCAATGCGCTGGCCGCCGAGCACGTCCAGATCGCGGTCGACGATCCGCAGCCGCTGATGGACGCGATCCGCCACGCCGGCTCGGTCTTCCTCGGCCGGCTGACCCCCGAGGCGGTCGGCGATTACGTCGCCGGGCCGAACCACGTGCTGCCCACGGGACGCCGGGCGCGCTTCGCCTCGGGACTGTCGGTGCTCGACTTCATGAAGCGCACCAGCTTCATCCAGTTGGACGAGGCGGCGCTTGCCGCCATCGGCCCGGCGGCGATCGCGCTCGCCGATGCCGAAGGCCTCCCCGCGCACGCGCGCTCGATCGAAGTAAGGCTTGGGATATGAGCAACCGTCAGGCGCGCGCCGCCGCTCGCCTGGGCGCCGTGCAGGCGCTCTATCAGCACCAGATGGAGGGCACTCCGCTCGTCCAACTGCTCGACGAGTTCCACCTGCACCGCCTCGGCGCCGAGATCGAGGAAATGCAGTTCAACCAGGCCGAGACCGCCTTCTTCGACGATCTGGTTAAAGGCGCGATTCTCCGCCGCGACGAGATCGACGAGATCCTCTCGTCCAAGCTCGCCGAGGGCTGGTCGCTGGCCCGGCTCGACAAGACCATGCTGCAGATCCTGCGCGTCGGCATCTACGAGCTCATGGCCCGCGCCGACGTGCCCACCGGGACCGCGATCAGCGAATATCTCGACATCGCCCACGCCTTCTTCGACGCGCGCGAGGCGAAATTCGTCAACGGGCTGCTGGACGCGGTCGCGAAGGCGGTGCGCTAACTCCCTCTTCCCCCTTGATGGGGGAAGGATACGAAGGCTTGGTCACGCAGTGACCTAGCCGGAGTTGGATGGGGGTGAGCTCTCGGCTAAGCACTACGCCCGTGAAGAAGCGCCCTCCTCCGATTTCGGTCATTCGCGCCCGAGAGCTGCGGCGAAACGCCACGCCTGCCGAAAGGGCGATGAGGCGGCTACTCAAACAGTGCTTCGCGGAAGGCCGTTTCCGTTTCCAGGTCCCGCTCCTCCACTACGTTGCGGATTTCGCCAGCCATCGATTGAAGGTCGTAATCGAAATCGACGGCGGGCAACATTCGTTGGAGGCCGACAAAGAACGGACGGCCAAGATCGAGGCCGAGGGATACCGCATCATTCGCTTCTGGAACAACGAAGTGCTGGCAAACAGCGATGGCTGCGCGATCAGGCTGGCCGAGTTCCTGCGGCACGCTCACCCCCATCCAGCTACGACTAGGCGGCACGCCGCCAAGTCTCCGCATCCTTCCCCCATCGAGGGGGAAGAAGGGTGACCACCGAGCTTACTTTCATAACCGCCCTGCGCGCACTCGCCACCCACCCCGCCGCACGGGGGCTCGATGACGACTGCGCGGTGATCGAGCTCGGCGGCGAGGCGCTGGTGCTGACCCACGACATGATGGCCGAGGGGGTGCACTTCCTCGCCGGCCAGGACCCCGCCGATGTCGCCTGGAAGCTGGTCGCCACCAACCTGTCCGACCTCGCCGCCAAGGGCGCGGAGCCGGTGGGCGTGCTGCTCGGCTATGCGCTGGGCGAGGACGACGCGCGGTTTCTCGCGGGGCTCGGCGAGGCGCTGGCGCATTACGGCACGCCGCTGCTCGGCGGCGACACGATCACCGGCCCCAAGGTCCTCGGCCTCACCGCGATCGGCCGCGCGACGCACCGCCCGGTGCCTGCGCGGTCCGGCGCCAGGCCCGGCGACGCGCTATACCTCACCGGACCGGTCGGCGCCGCCATCCTCGGGCTGGAGGCGCTGCGCACGGGCCACGGCGACAGCACCGCCTACCGCCGCCCGCAGGCGCTCCTCGCCGAGGGACGCGCCCTCGCCCCGCATGTGTCGGCGATGATGGACGTCTCGGACGGCCTGCTGCTCGACGCCGCGCGGATCGCCCGGGCGAGCGGCGCGACCTTGGCGATCGACCGCGCTGCCGTGCCGATCGCAACGCCCGAAGACCGCCGCGACGAGGCCCTGCGCTGGGGCGACGACTATCAGTTGCTGTTCACCGCGCCCGCTTCCGTCACATTGCCGATCGCGGTCCACCGGATCGGTGAAGTCGTAGCGTCAGGCCAAGCGCCGATACTGCTCGACGGCGCACCGCTCGACGAATCCGCCGGCCTCGGTTTCGAACACGGCTGAAACCCGCGCAAGAAAGCCGAAAATAACCGTACCCAAGGGCTTGCGCCCGCGACTTGCGCCCGTATGTTCGGCCCCGCTTTGGCCTCCTTGGGAGAGGAGCCGCACAACCGCGCAACCAATCAAAAAGGGGGACGGCGCAAGTGAATTTGGTCACAATTTCGATAGTCCTGGGACTATTGGCCGTAGTCTACGGCTTCATCACCAGTCGCCAGGTGCTCGGCTCCTCGGCCGGCAACGCCAAGATGCAGGAGATTGCCGCGGCGATCCAGGAAGGCGCACAGGCCTACCTGAAGCGCCAGTACACCACGATCGCCATCGTCGGCGTGGTGGTCGCGGTGCTGATCTTCGTCTTCCTCGACATGCCGCGCGGCGGCACGCCGGTCTCGGCGATCGGCTTCCTGATCGGCTCGATCCTCTCGGGCGCGGCGGGCTTCATCGGCATGAACATCTCGGTCCGCTCGAACGTCCGCACCGCGGCCGCGGCGCAGACCGGGCTGCAGGCCGGCCTGACCCTGGCGTTCCGCGCCGGCGCGATCACCGGCATGCTGGTGGCGGGCCTCGCGCTGCTCGCGATCGCGGTGTTCTACTGGTACATGACCCAGGTCGCCGGCTTCTCGGTCGGCGGTGAGGACCGCACCGTGGTCGACGGGCTCGTCGCCCTGGCCTTCGGCGCCTCGCTGATCTCGATCTTCGCGCGGCTCGGCGGCGGCATCTTCACCAAGGCCGCCGACGTCGGCGCCGACCTCGTCGGCAAGGTCGAGGCGGGCATCCCCGAGGACGACCCGCGTAACCCGGCCACCATCGCCGACAACGTCGGCGACAACGTCGGCGACTGCGCCGGCATGGCCGCCGACCTGTTCGAGACCTACGTCGTCACCGTCGGCGCCACCATGGTGCTGACCGCGCTGCTGCTGAAGGGCGCGGGCGACCTGCTCGGCCCGCTGATGGCGCTGCCGCTGCTGATCGGCGGCGTCTGCATCGTCACCTCGATCATCGGCACCTACTTCGTCCGCCTCGGCGCCAATGGTCCTGGGGCAAAGAACATCATGGGCGCCATGTACAAGGGCTTCCTGGTCACCGCGGTCCTCTCGGTCCCGGCGATCTGGTTCGCGATCCAGTACGCGCTGGGCGACATGAACGCCGCGATCGGCGACCAGTCCTACAGCGGCCGAATCCTGTTCTACTGCTCGCTGCTCGGCCTGGTCATCACCGGGCTGATCATCTGGATCACCGAGTACTACACCGGCACCAACTACCGCCCGGTGCGCTCGATCGCCAAGTCGTCGGAAACCGGTCACGGCACCAACGTGATCCAGGGCCTGGCGATCAGCCTGGAATCGACCGCCCTGCCGACCCTGGTGATCTGCGCCGGCATCATCATCGCCTACCAGCTCGCCGGCCTCATGGGCATCGCCTACGGCGCCACCGCGATGCTGGCGCTGGCCGGCATGGTCGTCGCGCTCGACGCCTACGGCCCGGTCACCGACAATGCCGGCGGCATCGCCGAGATGGCCGGCCTCGACGATTCGGTCCGCGAGAAGACCGACGCGCTCGATGCGGTGGGCAACACCACCAAGGCCGTCACCAAGGGCTATGCGATCGGTTCGGCCGGCCTCGCCGCGCTGGTGCTCTTCGCCGCCTACACCACCGACCTGCGCGAGTTCTTCCCGAACCTCGACGTCAGCTTCAGCCTCGAGAATCCCTACGTCATCGTCGGGCTGCTGCTCGGCGCGCTCCTGCCCTACCTGTTCGGAGCCATGGGCATGACCGCGGTGGGCCGCGCGGCGGGCGATGTGGTCAAGGACGTGCGCGAGCAGTTCAAGGCCAAGCCGGGCATCATGGATTACTCCGAGAAGCCCGACTACGCCCGCACGGTCGACCTCGTCACCAAGGCGGCGATCAAGGAGATGATCGTGCCCTCGCTGCTGCCGGTGCTCGCACCGATCGTGGTCTATTTCGTGATCACGGCGGTGGCCGGCCAGGCCAACGGCTTCGCCGCGCTGGGCGCCCTGCTGCTCGGCGTGATCGTCGGCGGGCTCTTCGTCGCGATCTCGATGACCTCGGGCGGCGGCGCCTGGGACAACGCCAAGAAGTACATCGAGGACGGCAACCACGGCGGCAAGGGCAGCGAAGCCCACAAGGCCGCGGTGACCGGCGACACGGTCGGCGATCCCTACAAGGACACCGCCGGCCCGGCCGTCAACCCGATGATCAAGATCACCAACATCGTCGCCCTGCTGCTGCTCGCGGCCCTGGCGGCGGGTCACGCGGCAGGCTAGCCGCCGAAACGCCTCCCCTGAAGGAGAGGGAAGAAAAGCCCGCCCGGAGCGATCCGGGCGGGTTTTTTCGTAGGTTCCGCGTTAACAATTCGTTTGGCTTGCCCTGCTAGGACCCGGCTTGCGGCGCGGATTGCCGCGGCGAACGAAGGTTAACAAGTGGCGAGCACGACGCTCCCTCCCCTGGCTTTTTCTTCGTGTCCCAGCGCGACCCCCGAGGCGGCGGCCGCACCATCGCTATCGGTGCGCGTCCTCGATTGGCCCTGCTGCGCCGCGCCAAGCATCGTCTCGCGCTGGAACGCGCTGGCCCGCACCGCCGCCGAGCCCAATCCGTTCCTCGAGAGCTGGTATCTCCTGCCCGCGTTGCGCGCGCTCGACCCGGACGAGACCCGGCGCGTCTTCCTGCTGGAGAGCGGCGACGAGATCGTCGGGCTGATGCCGCTGGCGGACGAGAAGCGCTATTACCGCCGGCCGATCCCGCACCTCGCCGGCTGGACCCACCCCAACGCCTTCCTCGGCACCCCGCTGATCGCGAGGGGCCACGAGCAGGCGTTCTGGCGCGAGCTGCTCGCCTGGGCCGACAGGAATTCCGGGAGCGCGCTGTTCCTCCACCTGTGCGAGCTCGTGCTCGACGGCCCGGTATTCAAGGCGCTGACCAAGGTCATCGCCGAACAGAAGCGCCTCGGCGCGATCGTCCACCGTCAGGAGCGGGCGATGCTCGCCTCCGAAGACACCCCGGAGGCCTATTTCACCGCCTCGCTCTCGGGCAAGAAGCGCAAGGAGCTGCGCCGCCAGCTCAACCGCCTCGGCGAGGAAGGCGCGGTCGCCTTCGAACGCCGCGACGACGATCTCGGCCTGATCGAGTGGACCCAGGCCTTCCTCGACCTCGAAGCCGCCGGCTGGAAGGGCAAGGCCGGCTCGGCGCTGAGCCTGGCCGAGGACACCAGCAAGCTGTTCCGCTCCGCCCTGGCCGGCGCCGCCGCGCAGGGCCGCCTGGAGCGCCTGACCTTGACCCTGAACGGCAAGCCGATCGCCCTGCTCGCCAATTTCCTCTGCGCGCCCGGCGCCTTCAGTTTCAAGACGACCTTCGACGAGAGCTACGCGAAGTTCTCGCCCGGGGTCCTGCTCCAGTGCGAGAACCTGATGATGCTCGACCGGCCGGACATCGCCTGGGCCGACAGTTGCGCCGCCGCCGGCCATCCGATGATCGATCATATCTGGCGCGAGCGCCGCTCCGTCGGCCGGATCTCCGTGGCGATCGGCGGGCCCTTGCGCCGCAAGGCCTTCGCCATGCTCGCCCGGGCCGAATTGCGCCGCAAGGGAGCGAAGAAGTGAACCGCCACTCCACCATCTCGCCCGCCGCGATCTTCCCCGCCGAGGCGCGGACCGC
The DNA here is from genome assembly GCA_047605105.1 of Novosphingobium sp. Lineage (GTDB taxonomy): Bacteria > Pseudomonadota > Alphaproteobacteria > Sphingomonadales > Sphingomonadaceae > Novosphingobium. Next base: position 35,780 of record JASGGH010000015.1, read on the forward strand.
CTTCGCGGCCAACTATCCCGAGGTGCCGCACGTCCTGCGCCACGAGCTGCTCGGCCATCCGCTGTTCGAACTGGAGGCCCTGGCCCAGCTCGGCGAAAGCCTTCCCGACGCCGCGATCGAGTACAACCGCGGCGACCTGCCGATCGGCGTCGACGGCAAGCCCGCGCGCCCCGCCATCGCGATCGGCGAGACCATCCGCCGCATCGCCGAGACCGGTTCCTGGGCAGTGCTCAAGAACATCGAGCAGAACCCGCTCTACGCCGCGATCCTCGCCGACCTGCTCGAAGAGCTGCGCCCGCAGATCGAGGCGCGGACCGGCAAGATGCTGATGACCCAGGCCTTCGTCTTCGTCTCCTCACCCGGCGCCGTCACACCCTATCACTTCGACCCCGAGCACAACATCCTGCTGCAGCTGCGCGGCGCGAAGGTCATGACCCAGTTCCCCGCGGGCGACGCCCACTATGCACCCGACGAGATCCACGAAGGCTATCACACCGGCGGCCCGCGCGAGCTGACCTGGCAGGACGGCATGGCCAAGGGCGGACGGGCCTTCGCGATCGCGGCCGGCGAGGCGCTGTTCGTGCCGGTCATGGCTCCGCATTTCGTCCGCAACGGACCCGAGCCATCGATTTCGCTGTCGATCACCTGGCGCTCCGAATGGTCCTTCGCCGAGGCCGATGCCCGCGCCTTCAACGGCGTGCTGCGACGGATCGGCTTCACGCCGCGCGTCACCGGGCGCTGGCCGGCGCGCAATCTCGCCAAGGCCTACGGCTGGCGGCTGCTGCGGAAATTGCGCGCGCGTTGACCTCGCGGCGCGGCGCTGCTTAGGCGGCGGCATGTTCGACGATCCGCCGCTTCAGCAACTCACCGACGATCTGGTCGCGCTCCTGACCGTCAAGCCGCTCGGCGAGGACCGGTTCGAAGGCTCGCGCATTCCCGCCGGCACCGGCCATGGCCGCGTCTTCGGCGGCCAGGTGATCGCCCAGGCGCTGGCCGCGGCCGAGGCGACGGCGCCCGAGGACCGCCTGGCCCATTCGCTCCATGCCTATTTCCTGCGCATGGGCGACGACGACCAGCCGATCGATTACCGCGTCGACCGCAACCTCGACGGCGGCAGCTTCTCCAACCGCGCGGTCACGGCGAGCCAGGCGGGGCGGCCAATCCTGACGCTCAATGCCTCGTTCCACCGCCGCGAGGGCGGGCTGAGCCATCAGGACGCGATGCCCGAGGTGCCCGGGCCCGAGGGCCTGCCGACCGACGTCGAGGAGCGCCGCGAGTACCTTCACCTGCTGCCCGAGGCCTATCGCAAGTCGCTCGGCTCGCTGCGCCCGATCGAGCAGCGCACGGTCGAGCGGCTGCATTGGGCCGAGCCCGAGAAGCTGCCGCCCAGGGCGCATATCTGGTGGCGCACTCCCGCCCCGATCCCCAGCGACGATCCGCGCATCCACCGCGCCGTGCTGGCCTATGCCAGCGACCTCGCGATGCTCCGCACCGCGACCCTGCCGCACGGGATCAACTGGTTCTCCAGCAAGATGCAGGAAGCCAGCCTCGACCACGCGATCTGGTTCCACGACGAGTTCCGTGCCGACGAATGGCTGCTGTTCGTCACCGACAGCACCTGGGCGGGCCGCAGCAGGGCCTATATCACCGGCCGGATATTCCGGCGCGACGGCGCGCTGGTGGCCAGCATCACGCAGGAAGGGATGCTGCGGCTGCTGTAGGGCGCGTCAATCGCCGTCGAGCAGGTTCCCCAGCCCGCCGAGCAGCGAGCCCTCGCCGCGGCTGCCGCCCCCGCCACCCGCCGCGGCCATCATCCGCCCGGCCAGGCGGGCGAAGGGCAGCGACTGGATCCAGACCTTGCCCGGTCCGCGCAGCCGGGCGAAGAACAGGCCCTCGCCGCCGAACAGCATGGTCTTGACCCCGCCGGCCTGCATGACGTCGAACTCGACGCCGAGGGTATAGGCGGCGAGGCAGCCGGTATCGATGTGCAGTTCCTCGCCGGGCGCGAGTTGGCGCTCGACGATCGTCCCGCCCATCTGGACGAAGACCCAGCCGTCGCCTTCGAGGCGCTGCATGATGAAGCCCTCGCCGCCGAACAGCCCGGTCATGATCTTGCGCTGGAAATGCACGCTGATCGACACGCCCTTGGCCGCGGCAAGGAACGAATCCTTCTGGCAGATCAGCGCTCCGCCGATCTCGTCGAGCTTGATCGGCAGGATCGCGCCCGGGACCGGCGCGGAGAAGGCGACGCGGGCCTTGCCGCTGCCGTTGTGCGTGAAGACCGTGGTGAACAGGCTTTCCCCCGTGACCAGCCGCTTGCCGGCACCGAGCAGCTTGCCCATGAACCCGCCGCCCTGGTCGCCGCTGCCGTCGCCGAAGACGGTGGTCATGCCGATGGGCGCATCCTTCCAGACCATCGCGCCGGCTTCGGCCACCGCGCTCTCGCCGGGATCGAGCTCGATCTCGAGGAACTGGAGCTCCTGGCCCTTGATCTCGAAGTCGATGTCGTCGGCGATGCCGGCGCTGCGGGCGTGGGACCACGGGCTGTTGGACACGGGGAATGCTCCTCTCGAATGTGATGCACCGGAGGGTTTACCGTGAGGGAAGGAAATGACCAGCGCGTTGCCGTCAGCCGAACCGGACGTGCAGCGCCTCAGGGCCACGGAAGGAAAAGCCCCTGATCGCGGGCGGGGGGAAGTCCGGATCGAGCCGCAGGTTCTCCAGCCGGTCAAGGACCGCGTTCAACGCGACCTTCAGCTCCAGCCGCGCGACATGCATGCCGAGGCACTGGTGCTGCCCCGTGCCGAAGCCGAGGTGCCGGCTCGGCGGACGATCGGGATCGTAGCGCCCGGCCGCGGCGAACCGGCGCTCGTCGCGGTTGGCCGAGGCGGTCAACACCCGCACCGCTGCGCCCGCCGGGATCGGGCAGCCGGCCAGTTCGGTGTCGCAGGTGGCGGCGCGGCTGACCATGGTGTTCGACACGTCCCAGCGGATCGCCTCCTCCACCGCGGCGGGCACCAGCGAGCGGTCCGCCCGGACCCGAGCGAACAGGCCCGGATCGCTCAACAGGGCATGGAGGATGTTGCCCAGCTCCAGATGCGTGCTCTCGGTGCCGGCGGTCAGCAGCAGGCGCAGGAAGCCGAAGACCTCCTCGTCGCCGAGCCGCCGGCCTGCGATCTCGGCATGGACGATGTCGCTAATGAGGTCGTCGGCCGGATCGGCGCGGCGCGCGGCCACGATCGGTTCGAGATAGGCGCGGATCGCCGCGGAGGCGGCTACCCCGGCTGCGGGATCGAGCATCCCGCGGTTGATCGCGACGGTCCAGCGCAGAAAATCGCCCTTGTCGTCCAGTGGCACGCCCGCGATCCCGCAGATCACCCGGACGGGAAAGCGGCTGGTCACCTCCGCGACCAGCTCGGCCCGGCCGCGCGGGACGATCTCATCCAACAGGCGGTCGATCGCGGGGCGGATCAGCTCCCCCTCCCACCTGGCCAGCTGCGAGGGCCGGAACGCGCGCGAGACCAGGCCCCGCAAGGTCCGGTGCCGATCGCCGTCCATCGCCAGCATGGTCGGCCCCATGAACCGCTCGATCGATTCGGCGTTGATCGTGGAGGAGAACGTCTCGCCGTCGCGCATCACGGCGTCGGCTTCGGCGAAGGTGGTGACGTAGAACACCGGCCGCTCGCCCGCGGCGCCCGCGATCCGGACCACCGGGCAGGTCTCGCGCAGCCGCGCCCAGAGCGGATGCGGCGCATCCGACAGGAGCTCGTCGAGCGAAACGGTGAAGGCGGCCGGCGGGCTCACCGCCCCCCGGCCGGGTTGCGCATCGTGCCGGTGCAGGCCCAGTTGGCGGCATCCTTGACGTCGAGCTTGCGCGGATTGGCCGGTCCGCCCTTGAAGCGCGCGACGGCGGGATAGGAGCAGAGCTTGTATGTCCGTCCCAGCGCCGGGTTCGCCGCCACCACGTAGTCGGGCGCCTTGCCCAGCTCCACCCAGTCCTGGGCCGCGCGCAGCATGGCCTCGGGCACGTCGGTCGGCGTGCCCTCGCCGCCCGAGCAGTGGTACATGCCCGGCACCATGAAATTGCGCAGCCAGTTCGCCCGGCTCGGCCCGTAGAGCCGGGTCACCTCATCGGTGAAGTCGAGATGGTTGAGCGGCGCGACGTTCTGATCGGCATTGCCGATGTACATGAGGACCTTGCCGCCGGTTCGGCGCAGCAGGCCGAAGTTGCCGGGCCCGAGATCGCCGGGTTTCGGGCTCGCCTTGGGCCGCCATTTCGGCTGCGGCCTGGTGAAATCCATGTCGCGCACGAGGTCGTAGTCGGCGCCGTAGCGGGCACGGGCGGTGGTGTCGCTGACCATCAGCATCATCGGCCGCGTCGCCGCGGTCCAGGGAGCCGGGCCAGTGCCCCACAGCACCCGGCCGAGCGGCACGGGATTGCTGAGCCAATAGCCCTGGGCGCGGCCCTCGGCATTAGGGAAGCCGTCGCCCAGCAGCTTGAGCATCGCGAACTGCTTGGGCGAGAGATAGGGGAACAGGCCGGGCGTGAGGACGATCCGGGTGGGGTCCCAGATCAACCCGTCGCGCGCGCCGTCCTCGGCATCGAAACGAGCCATGATCGTTTCCGCGATCCGCTTAGTCTCGGCCTCGGAGATCCAGCGTTGGGGATCGCGGGCCAGTTGCTGGCCAATATAGCCCCAGAAGCTGGGCGCGCCCCCGTCCGGGTCCACCGCGGCGGGAATGAAGGCCTCGGCGTCCTCGGGGAACCACTGCGCCGACATCAGCGTGCCCGCGCCGCCGGTCGAGCAGCCGGTGATGTAACGATAGCGTTGGGGCCGCGCATAGAACGCCGCCGCCAGCGCCTGGGTCGCCACCGCCGAAACATGGGCCGCGCGGTAGGTGAAGTCCGCGCTGCGCGCCGGATCGGCCTGAAAGGAGAAATCGAGGCTCTCCTTTACATGGGTGCCGCGGTCGGTCGTCGCCACGGCATAGCCGGCCGCGACATATTCCGCCGGCGGATCGGCCGCGGTGCTCGCGGAGCCGCCGGGGATGATCATCAGGTAACGCCCACTCCAGGCCTCGGGCAGCGCGACGATGAAGCCGACGGTGTTCGGTCCGGGATTGGTCGTGGTCGTGAAGCCTTCGACCCGGCAATGGGGCGCGGAGCCGCCGACCGGCCTGGCCGCGGTGATCGTCACCGCCGGCGAGGCCGAAAAGGCGGACATCTCGCAGCGCAGCTTGGGCGTGCCCAAGGTCGGCCGCGCGGCCCATGCCGGGCTGGCCGAGGGATGGAGCGAGAGTGCCCCGGCGGCCGCCAGCAGGCAGCCGGCAGTCCCTCTTCGCGTCATCGGCATCTCCTGTTCCCCAAGCTCCGCCGGTCGCACGCCGGCGGTAGCAGGCGGCGGCCCGAGGTTCCGAACCGCCGCCCTCGCTGCATCAGATCACCTTGGCCTCGCGCAGCCGCGTCACCTCGTCCCAGTCGAGCCCGAGCAGGTCGATCAGCAGTTCCTCGGTATGCTCGCCGAACTGCGGCGCCTGGCGGCGGATCCGCGCCGGGGTTTCCGACAGCGTCACCGGAAAGCCGGGCAGGCGGATCGTGCCGTAGCTGGGGTGATCCAGCTCGGTGACGTAGCCGTTGAGGATCGCCTGGGGATCGTTGGCCGCCTCCTCGGTGGTGTTGATCGCGCTGACGGGCAGGTCGTTCCTGCCGACCAGCCGGTCGAGCCAGAAGGCGCGCGGCTCGGTGGCGAAGATGCGGTCGAGCACCTCGGTCGCCTCCCGGGCATTGGCGCAGCGGCCCCAGTGATCGTTCCAGCGCTCGCCCATCAGCTCGTCCGGGTTGCCCAGCGCCTCCATCACCACCGGCCAGTGCGGATCGGTGGTGACGCAGGCCAGGGCCAGCCACTTGCCGTCGCCGCACTTGAAGGTGTTCCACAGCGGATTGCCCGGGTCCTGACGGCTGGGCTTCTTCGACTTCATGTGCTTGCCCATCTCGGACTGGGCTTCCTGGCCGTCCTGCTTGATCAGCGCCCGCACCAGCGGCAGGCCACGCAGCCACATCATCGAGCCGAGCAGTGAGGTATCGACCTTCTGCCCGATCCCGTGCTTCTCGCGCGCCATCAGCCCGACGAGCACGCCGTAAGCCAGCATGATCGCCCCCATCTGGTCGGCCATGCCGCCGTCGGGAGTGTCGGGCTCGTCCTCGTGCCCGTCGCGCAGCAGGAAGCCCGAGCGCGCCTGGCCGAGCAGGTCGTAAGCGCGCGACTTGCGCTCCGGGCCTTCCGGGCCGAACGCGCTGGCCGAGCAATAGATCAGCCGCGGATTGCGGGCCTTGAGCGTCTCGTAGTCGAGCCCGACCTTCTCGGCCACCGAGGGGCGGAAATTCTGGATGAACACGTCCGAGTTGTCGATCAGCTTGCGGACCAGCTCGACGCCCTCGGGGCTCTTGAGATCGATCGCCAGGCTCTTCTTGTTGCGGTTGTTCATCTCCCAATAGGGCGACTTGCCGTCGTCGAAGCTGAGCATCGCCCGGCCGCCGTCACCGCGCTCGCGCTCCTCGATCTTGATGACCTCGGCGCCGAGATCACCCATCATCGCGCCGGCGACCGGGCCCTGCTGCCAGATGGTCCAGTCGACGATGCGGATGCCGTCGAGCGGCCCCGGCAGGCCTGTCTCGGCCCGGGGTGCGTCCAGTTCGGCCATCTCGCTCATGCCGAGACTTCCTCGTCGCAGTTCACCGCCCAGAGTCCCTGGGCGATGTACTGGCGCGCCAGGTTGGCCATGCCGCGCTCGCCGTTGAGGTAGGTGCGGGCCAGCCGCATCGCGTGCTTGGGGTTGTCCGGGTCGATGGTCGAGTGGACCTTGGCCGGGCTGCCGGTGATGAACGAATTGTCGGGCATGACCGCCTGGTCGAGCACCGTCGAGCCCGCCGCGACCGCGCAAAACGAGCCGACCCGCGACAGCGGCATCAGCGAGGCCGTGTTGCCGATCATCGTATCGTGGCCGATGAAGCCCTCGATGCAGCAGCCATGGCCGACCATCACGTTGTCCTCGATATGGGTCGAGGTGTGGAGGATCGAGTTCTCCTCGATGTGGACGTTGCTGCCGATCACGATCGGGGTGGTGTCGGAACGGATGACCACGCCGGGCCAGATCGAGCAGTTGTCGCCGATGGTGACGTCGCCGATGATCGTGACGGTGTCGGCGATCATGTTGTTGCGGCCGATCTTGGGGGTCTTGCCGTTGAACGGGTAGATTTTCATGAGGTCTCTCCTGCCAGAATATTGGGGATCATGCGGGTTGAAGCGCGGCGGACCGCGCGGTGGAATCGGCAATGCTCAGGATGGGTTCGCCCTTGACCGAGATCCGCTCGAGATAGCGGTCGGTGGTCTGGTCGGGCACGCCGTAGTGCATGACCAGGCGGTTGTCCCACACCGCCAGGTCACCGGGCCGCCATTGCCAGCGGACCTGGTATTCGGGGCGCATGTATTCGCGCGACAGGCGGTCGATCAGGGCCTGGCCCGCGGCCTCTTCCATATGGTCGATGCCTAGCGACCAGGTCAGGTTGACGTAAAGCGCGCGAGTGCCGGTGACCGGGTGGACGTTGACCACCGGCTGGTGGACCGATGGATATTTCGCGCGCAGTTCCTCCCACTTCTCGGCCGAGCCGAAGCTGGCGTTGTTCCGGGGCATCCGCTCGGCGAGGCTGGAGCGGAAGGTCAGGCTTTCGATCTGCTCGCGGAGATCGTCGGGCAGCCCCGCATAGGCCGCGGCGCTGCTGGCCCAGAGCGTGTCGCCGCCGAACGGGCACGGCTCGATCGCGCGGAGGATCGAGGCCGCGGGCGGCGTCGGCAGGTAGCACCCGTCGGTGTGCCAGGTGGAGGCGGTGCCCTCGCGCCGGCCGGCCTTGGAAGCGACGGGAGTGATCATCGGCCGCGCGGGATCGGGGCCGTCGTCGATCGGCGTGCCGAACAGCTCGGCGAAGGCCAGGTGCTCAGCAAAGCCGATGTGCTCCTGCCCGCGCAGGAAGATCACGCCGTGGGCGTAGAGCGCCTTGCGCAGGTCGTCGGCGACATGGTCGGCGATCGGCTTGGCGAGGTCGATCCCCGAAACCACCGCGCCGATCGCCGGCTGCGTCCGCCGGACGGCCAGGCCGCCGGGCGTGGCATATTCGCGTGGCTGGCTCACCGCATCTCTCCCGTGCTTATGTCCGCAACCTATTCCCCGCGGGCCGGCGCCGCGCGTCCGCAACGGCCAAGTGATCGTCCCAACCGGCCAAAGCTTGCATTTCGCGGCCAAGAGCGCAGGCTGGGGCGATGGCGCAGCGATGGGACAGGAGCTCGGAACAGCACGGCGAAATGGCGCGCCTGCTCTGGCCCGAGCCGGATACCACGCCGGTCACGCCCCAGGCCGCCGACGCCACCTTCCTGCGGATGTACCCGCCGGGCAGCGAGCCGCGCCCCGGCTCGCTCCGCGCCGACCATCTTGAGATGGATTCGCACTGGCACTTCCACGACATGCATCAGTTGTTCTTCACCTTCGAAGGCGCGATCGAGCTGGAGGCGGCGGACGGGCGGCATCTGATCTCGCAGCAACTGGCGGCCTGGATCCCCGCCGAGGTCGCGCATCTGGCGCACCTGCACCGCACGCCGTCGGTCTCGATCTTCTTCACCCGCGACATGATCGCCGCGCCGGGCGGCCGCATCCGCAGCCTGATCGTCACGCCCCTGATGCGCGAGATGATGCGCGAGACCGCGCGCTGGCCCTTGCATGGCCCGGAGAGCCCGGTCCGCGCGGCCTTCTATGCCGCCCTGGCCGAACTCTGCGGGGAATGGATCGAAGGCCAGGAGACCGCGCTGTTCCTCCCCGCCTGCGATGATCCCCGCCTGCAGCGCGCGCTCGCCCACACCGCCGAGCACATGGACGCCAAGCTCGCCGAGGTCTGCGCCGCGGCGGGCATGTCCGAACGCTCGCTCCGCCGCCACTTCCGCGCCGAGACCGGGCTGACCTGGGAAGCCTACCGCCAGCGCAGCCGGCTCCTGCAAGCAATCGCCCTGCTCGGCGAGACCGACGAACCGATCATCGAGATCGCCGCGCGGTGCGGGTTCGACAGTCCCTCGGCCTTTGCCAAGGCCTTCCGCAGCGCGATGGGGGAAAGCCCGAGCGACTACCGCAGCCGGGTGACAAAGGCCTGACTCCCCTTCCTCTTCAGAGGAGGGGGACACGGCTCACCCATTCGGATGGTAGAAGTCGTAGACCGTCTGCGCCACCGTCCCCGATACCCCCGGCGCTTTCTGCAGGTCATGCAGCGAGGCCGCGCGCACCTTCCCCGCCGTGCCGAAGTGCAGCAGCAGCGCGCGCTTGCGGGCCGGGCCGATGCCGGGGATCTCGTCGAGCGGCGAGGCAGTGATCGCCCGGCTGCGCTTCTCGCGGTGGGCGCCGATGGCGAAGCGGTGGACCTCGTCGCGCAGGCGCTGGAGATAGAACAGCACCGGCGAATTGGTCGGCAGGGTCTTTTCCCGGCCGTCGGGGAAGTGGAACACCTCGCGCCCCTCGCGGCCGTGGTGCGGACCCTTGGCGATGGCGATCAGCGGCAGGTCCTCGATGCCGAGCTCCTCGATCACCTCGCGGACCGCGGACATCTGCCCCTTGCCGCCGTCGATCAGCACGAGGTCGGGCCAGGTCCCCTGCTCGCGCTCCGGGTCTTCCGCCACCGCACGGCCGAACCGCCGGGCCATGACCTCGCGCATCATGCCGAAGTCGTCGTCGGTCCGCGCGGTCCTGATGTTGAACTTGCGGTACTGGCCCTTGATGAAGCCCTCCGGCCCGGCGACGACCATCGCGCCCAGCGCATTGGTGCCCTGGATATGGCTGTTGTCGTAGATCTCGATCCGCTGCGGCACCTCGGGCAGCTCGAGGAATTCCGCCAGCTCGCGATGGATTCTGGCCTTCGTCCCGCTTTCCGCCGCTCTCCGCTCGAGCGCCTCGACCGCGTTGCGGCGGGCCTGCTCGATCAGCCGCTTGCGGTCGCCGCGCTGGGGGACCGAGACCTCGACCTTGCCGCCCGCCGCCTCGCGGAAGGCTTCCGCGAGCAGATCGGCCTCGGGCAGTGCGCGATCGACCAGGATGCAGCGCGGCGGCGGCACTTCCTCGTAGAACTGGGCGAGGAAGCTGGTCATGACTTCCTCCTCGCTCAGCCCGTCGGTGTGGCTGGGGAAGAAGGCGCGGTGGCCCCAGTTCTGGCCGCCGCGGATGAAGAAGGCCTGGACGCCGATCTGCCCGCCCTTGCTGGCCATGGCGAACACGTCGGCATTGCCGAGGCCCTCGGCATTGATCGCTTGGCTGCCCTGGATGAAGGTCGCGGCGCGGAGCCGGTCGCGGAGCATGGCGGCGCGCTCGAAGTCGAGGCTTTCCGCTGCCTCGTTCATCTGCGCGCCGATCTTGGCCTGGACCGCGCTGGACTTGCCGCCGAGAAAGTCCTTGGCCTCGGCGACCAGCTCGGCATAGCCCACCTGGTCGATCCGCCCGACGCAGGGGGCCGAGCAGCGCTTGATCTGGTAGAGCAGGCAGGGGCGATCTCTGCGCGCAAAAAAGCTGTCGGTGCAGGATCTGAGCAAGAATAGCTTCTGCAGCGCATTGATCGTGGTGTTGACCGATCCGGCGCTGGCGAAGGGGCCGTAGTAGTTGCCCTTAGCCCGCCGCGCGCCGCGGTGCTTCATGATCCGCGGGAAGGCGTGGTCGGCGCGCAGCAGGATGAAGGGGAAGCTTTTGTCGTCGCGCAGCAGGACGTTGTAGGGCGGGCGGTAGCGCTTGATGAGCTGCGCCTCGAGCAGCAGCGCCTCGGCCTCCGAATTGGTCGTGACGATGGTCATACTGCGCGTCTGGCTGACCATCCGCTTGAGGCGCAGCGGCAGCCGCTCGACCTGGGTGTAGTTCGCCACCCGGTTCTTCAGCGCCCGCGCCTTGCCGACATAGAGCACGTCGCCGCGCGCGTCCTGCATGCGGTAGACGCCGGGCTTGGGCTTGAGCGTGCGCACGACCTCGCGGATCGCAGCGACGCCGGCTTCCAGGTCGGGCTGGTCGCCCGCGCCCTTCAGCGAATAGGTCGCACGCTCCTCGCTGAAGCGGTCGCTGCCTTCGGGATGCGGGGGGCGGCTGGCCATGGGGGCCAGATAAGCGTTTGAAACCGTTTCGTCATCCCGCCCGAAGCGTCAGAACTGCTTGCGGAGCTGCAGCCCGATCACCCGCCCGCGCGGATCGACCAGGTCGGGCTGATAGCTCAGCGGCACCTGTCCCGCCGCATCGGTCACCCGCTGGCGTGAGTTGAGCAGGTTGTCGACCGAGAGCGACAGCCGCGCGCCCTTGAAGAACGACGAGGCGTTGGTCAGCCACTTCTGCTGATCGAGGTTGGCGAAGACCCGCAGGTTCAGCTTGAACACGCTGCCGAAACGCAGGTCCGAGGTCCCGAGCAAGGTCGAGCCGCGCACCTCGGTCGGGGCCGACCAGGTCCCGTTGAGGCGGAAGCCCAGACCCTTGTAGAACGCGCCGCCCTCGATTTCGAGCGAATGGCGCGAGACCCCGCCGCCGGTCAGGGCATCGCCGCCCAGCAGGTCGAGCGAGGGGCCGCCCGGCGCGACCAGCACGGTCTCCTCGAAACGATAGGTGTGATAGAGCGCGATGTTCCACCGGCCCTGCTGCTGGCCCTGCGCCCCGGGGCCGCCCGGGCCTCCGAACCCGCTCCCACCGCCACCGCGCGGACCGCCGAAACCGCCGCCGCCAGGTCCGCGCGGCCCGCCGCCGCCCATGCCACCGAAGCCGCCCTGCCGGGAGGGCGGAGCCTTGCCGATCGTGCCGTTGATGTTGAAGCCGTAGCGAATGCGCGAACTCTGCTCGTTGGCGAAGGTCACCGGGCGCTGGTCGATCGAGATCAGCGTGCCGATCACGCAGTTCGCCGGATCGGTCGCGATGCCGGTGCAGCGCCGCACTCGCGCCGGGAACGCCGCCTCGATCGCCGGGGTCAGCACCGGGAAGCCGGCGGTGACGTCGTCCGAGTTGTTGCGGATATATTCGACCAGGAACGACGAATTCTTGAAGAACGGCAGTTGCCAGTTGGCGCTGAGCTTGAGATCGCGCTGGATCTCCTGCTTCAGATCGGGGTTGCCGCCGGTGATGACCGTCACGAGCGCGGTCTGGTTGCGGCTGAAGTCGTAGACCGCGACATTGTCGGTCGCGATCTGCGGATTGCCGAGATTGGCGAGCGAAGGCGCGGCTTCGTTGACGATGTAGCTAGCCTGCAGGCTCAGCTTTTCGGTCACGCCCCAGGTCAGCCCCGCGCTGTAGTCGTAGAGCGTGCCGAAGTCGGACAGCCGGTCGATCCCGCCGCTGAAATTGAGGCTGATGTCGCCGATACCGCCCAGCACGTTGTTCCTGCGGCTGGTCAGCGGAATGCCGAGGTTGATCCCGCCGCTGAGATCGCCGCGGTCGAGATTGACCTCGCCGCCATCGGTGCGGGTATCGATGCTGCTGAGCCCGGTATAGGCGAAGCCGCCCTTTACCGTCATCGAGACATCGCCCGCGGGCATGCTGAACGGCCGGCCCATCAGCGTCACCAGGCTGGTCACGCTGTTGCTCCTGACCCGGGCGCTGTCCTGGCCCAGGTCGCCGAGCGAAAAGGCGCCGGTCGGCGACAGCGTGCCGAGATCGACCATGGCCTGAAGATTGTCGACCTGTTGGGTCGTAGGCCGCTTGTCGATGACCGTCGTCGTCGTCGCCGTGCTGGCATCGACGGTCGCGGTCAGGCGCCATTGGCCCAGGCCCTTGTTGAGGTTCAGGCCAGCCTGATAGGTATCGGTCCGGCTCCGCCGCAGCAACGGGTCGGGAATGTAGCGGGTGATCCGGTTGCCCCCCTGTTCGAGCACCACGGTGGGCAGGCCGGAGAACGAGGTCGTGTCGGCACGCGACGCCGCGGCGTTGAGCGTCAGCCCCGCCGCGTTGGCGCCGGTCCCCAAGGGCGTGGTCCAGGTGCCGTTGAAGCCGAAGTTCTTGCTGTCCGCGACCAGGGTGCGGAACGGAGCCGGATCGAGATCGCCCGCCACCGGGGCCGGCGTCTGCTGGATTACCCCGCGCTCGCTTTCGGTCAGCGGGCTGGTGTCGTCGGCACTGACCGTCAGGTTGAGGCGGCTCTTGCCGGTGGTCTTGAACAGCGACGCCTCGCCGCTGAACGTATCGAAGCCGCCGTCGGTCGGCCGGCTGTATTCCAGCTCCACCGTCTTGCTGGCGAAATTGTCCTTGAGGATCATGTTCACCACCCGCTGGTTGGGCGGGTAGCCGAATTTCAGCGCGACTTCCTCGGGCAGGACTTCCATCCGCCGGATCGCCTCGGGCGGGAGGTTGCGCATTTCGCGGAAGGAGGAGATGCGCTGGCCGTTGATCAGCATGATCGGAAACCCGTCGCCGCGGCCGCGCGACGAACTGGTCTGGGTGCCCAGCGCCGCGATCAGCTCGGTGATCGACCCCGCGCCGTAGCTCGCGATGTCTTCCTCGTTGAGAGTGACCAGCGGCGGCTGCGGCGCATCGACCTGGCCGGTGAGCCGGGTGGCGATGACCACGATCTCGTCGGCCGGGTCGGTCTCGTCGCCACCGGCGGTGGTATCGGTGGGCGCGGCGCTGCCCGGCTCGGCGACAGGCTGCGCCGGCTCGGTCTGCGCCAAGGCAGGAGAGGCCATGGCCAGCAGCGGCAGCAGGGCGAAACGGCGCAAACTATTCTCCATTACTTGCGGCCAGGCGACCGTGACATGGCCCGACCTCTGCGATCCGAATGATGACTTTGAGATGTACGGACAAGGCTATGGCCGGTAACAAATTGTCGCCGAACGGATACGTCTGTCGGCCTGGCGCGGTTCCTGGCGCCGCCCACGGAACCTCACGTGAACGTTCTCGTTCATGTTCGGTTTGGGCCCACGGGCGCTCGGCGAGCTGAGACTTCCATTTTCCCCGGGGCACGGCTATGGCGCGGCCACGACGGCACCCTGCCGACATTTGAAAACGGAAACAGAAGCCCGGATGGCGAAAGAAGAACTACTCGAAATGCGCGGCACGGTGGTCGAACTGCTGCCCAACGCGATGTTCCGCGTGCGCCTCGAAAACGATCACGAGATCCTCGGCCACACCGCCGGCAAGATGCGCAAGAACCGCA
>JASGGH010000016.1:0-48146 GCA_047605105.1 Novosphingobium sp.
AGGCCTTGCGGGTGATGACGGTGATCTTGGGCACGGTCGCCTCGGCATAGGCGAAGAGCAGCTTGGCGCCGTGCTTGATGATCCCGTTGTGCTCCTGGTTGGTGCCCGGCAGGAAGCCCGGGACGTCGACGAAGGTCAGGATCGGGATGTTGAAGCAGTCGCAGAAGCGCACGAACCGCGCGGCCTTCTTCGAGCTGTTGATATCGAGCACGCCGGCCAGGACCATCGGCTGGTTGGCGACGACGCCGACCGTGCGGCCCTCGATCCGGCCGAAGCCGATGATGATGTTCGCGGCATAGCCGGGCTGGACCTCGAAGAAGTCCCCTTCGTCGAGCACCTTCCGCAGCACCTCGTGCATGTCGTAGGGCTGGGTCGCCGAGGCCGGGATCAGCGTGTCGAGGCTGTCCTCGCGGCGATCGAACGGATCGGCGCTCGGCCGCTCGGGCACGTCCTCGCGGTTGTTGAGCGGGAGGAAGTCGAAGAAGTCGCGCGCGGCGAGCAGCGCCTCGATGTCGTTCTCCAGCGCCAGGTCGGCGACCGAGGTCTTGGTGGTGTGGGTGATCGCCCCGCCCAGTTCCTCCTGCGTGACGACCTCGTTGGTGACGGTCTTCACCACGTCGGGGCCGGTGACGAACATGTAGGACGAATCCTTCACCATGAAGATGAAGTCGGTCATCGCCGGCGAATAGACCGCGCCGCCCGCGCAGGGCCCCATGATCATCGAGAGCTGCGGGATCACGCCGCTCGCGTTGACGTTGCGCTGAAACACCTCGGCATAGCCGGCCAGCGCCGCGACGCCTTCCTGGATGCGCGCGCCGCCGGAATCGTTGAGGCCGATCACCGGCGCGCCGACCTTCATCGCGTTGTCCATGATCTTGCAGATCTTCTGGGCATGCCGCTCCGACAGCGAACCGCCGAGCACCGTGAAGTCCTGGCTGTAGACATAGACCAGGCGGCCGTTGATCGTGCCCGAGCCGGTCACTACGCCGTCGCCGGGGATCACCTGGTCCTGCATGCCGAAGTCGACGCAGTTGTGCTCGACATACATGTCGAGCTCTTCGAAGCTGTCCTCGTCGAGCAGGATCTTCAGGCGTTCGCGCGCGGTCAGCTTGCCCTTGGAATGCTGGGCGTCGATCCGCTTCTGGCCGCCCCCCAAGCGGGCCGCGGCCCGGCGCTTTTCCATCTCGGCGATATTGGCTGACATGCAGGCAGAATCCCTTCCTAGTTGCAGCGCGCCTAGGCCCGGCCAAGGGGCAAGGTCAATAGGGTTTAACCGAGCGATTAACACTCTTGGACGCCTGGACGCTTGCCACGGCGGACGGGTTTTCGCAAAGGAAGTGCCGCATTGCAGCATTCTGCCGCCGGGAACCGGGCATTTGAGGGAAAGACCGTTCATCACGCCGCCGATCTCGGTCTGGCTGGACCTGGTCCGCGGCCTGGCCGCGCTGGCCGTGGTCGTGGGCCATGCCGTGCAGTTGCGCGTCTATACCGGCCCCTTCCCCTTCACGATCATGTTCCAGAAGAACGCGGTCGTCGTGTTCTTCGTCCTCTCGGGCATGGTGATCGCGGCCTCGGTGGACCGGAACCGCAAGACGCTGGGCGACTTCGCGCTGGCCCGAATTTCGCGGATCGTGCCGGTGGCGCTGGCGGCGATCGGGGTGTCGCTGGCCGTGGCCGCGCTCGACGCGGCCTTGCCCGGCACGCCGGTGCACATCGAGGACCTGCAATGGGCCGACCTGGGCGAAACCGCGCTCGCCGCATCGTTCCTCAGCGAGAGCCACACCTCCGGCTTTCCCCCGAACGCGCCCTATTGGTCGCTGTGCTACGAGGTCTGGTTCTACGCGCTCTTCGCCGCCGCAACCTACCTGAGCGGGCTGAGCCGCGCGGCCTGGCTGGCGCTGCTGGGCATCGCGGCGGGCGCGAATATCCTCCTCCTCCTGCCCGTCTGGCTCGTCGGCGTCGCGCTCGTGCGGATGCCGGCCGCCCGGCGCGTTCCGCCCGGCCCGGCGCTCGTCCTGCTGGCGGCGGCCTTCGCCGCGCTGCTGGTCGTACCGGGCTGGGCGATGAAGGGCTACGCCCTGCTCGGCGCCGTCGCCCCGTTCCACCTGGGCCACTCGCTCTATGCCCTTACCGACCTGCTGCTGGCCGTGGCGATCGCCGCGGGCTGTGCCGGATTGCGGACTTTCGCGGACCGGGGCTTCGCCGTTCCCGCCCGCGCCGAGCCGGCGATCCGCTGGGGGGCGAACATGTCGTTCTCGCTCTACCTGCTGCACTGGCCGCTGTTGAAGCTGTGCAACATCGCGGGCCTGACCGCGGGGAGCAGCCCCCTCGCCTTCGCCGCGATCATCGCCGCCGTGGTCGCGGTCAGCGGCGCCTTCGCCATGGTGACCGAGCACCGGCGCTTCGTCGTGCGCGACTGGATCGAGCGGGCCATGCGGCGGCGGCGGCGCCTGGCCAGCGCCTGAGCGGTGGCCAGGCGGGGGAATGGTCCGGTGCCGCGCCTGTTTCAGTCCAACCGAAACGGAGTCTAGCGCATCAGCACCAGCTCTTCCGCCATGCTCGGATGGAGCGCCACGGTGGCGTCGAAGTCCGCCTTGGTCAGCCCGGCCCGCACCGCGATGGCCGCGGCCTGGAGGATTTCCGGAGCTTCGGGCCCGATCAGGTGGACGCCCAGGACCCGATCGGTGTCGGCATCGACGACCAGCTTGTAGAGCCCGCGCTCGTGCCGCTCCGCAAAGACGTTCTTCATCGGGCGGAAGTCGGAGGTGAACACCTTCACGTTGCCGTGCTTCTGCCGCGCCTGGCTCTCGGTCAGGCCCACGCCGGCGAGCGGCGGCTGCGAGAAGACCGCGCTCGGGATGCAGTCGTAGCCGATCGTCCGCGGATTGCCGCCGAACACGGTGTCGGCGAAGGCCTGGCCCTCGCGGATCGCCACGGGGGTCAGTTGGACGCGGTCGGTCACGTCGCCGACCGCATAGATGCTGTCGCAGGCCGTGCGGTTGTACTCGTCGACCGGGATCTCGCCCTTGGGGCCGAGCGCCACGCCCGCTGCCTCCAGCCCCAGCCCGTCGGTCTTGGGCTTGCGCCCGGTCGCGACCAGCACGGCGTCGACCTCGAACGGGTCGTGCTGGCCCACGGTCACCCGCAGGCTGCCGCTGTCGAGCTTCACGACCTCGCTCAGCGGGCAGTTGAAGCGGTAGGTGATCCCGCGCGCCATGGTGATCTGGAGCAGGCGGTCGCGCAGGGTCTCGTCATAGCCGCGCAGGATCTGGTCGCTGCGGTTGACCACCGTGACGTCGCAGCCCAGCGCGTTGAAGATCCCGGCGAATTCCAGCGCGATGTAGCCCGCCCCCTGGATCACGATCCGCTTCGGCAGCTCGGGCAGGTGGAAGACTTCGTTGGAGGTGATGCAGTGCTCGACGCCCGGGAAGTCGGGCAGGATCGGCCAGGCGCCCACCGCGACGAGGATGACCTTGGCGGTGACCTCGCGCCCGCTCGCCAGCTTCACCGAATGCGGCCCGGCGATCGTCGCGCGCTCGGGAATATGCTCGACCTGGTTGTTCGCCAGGGTCTGCTTGTAGAGTCCCTCGAGCCGGTCGACGTCGCGCAGCACGGTGTCGCGCAGCGTCGCCCAGTCGAACTTCATGCCCGCGACGGTCCAGCCGTAGTGCCCGGCGTCCTGCAGTTCCTCGGCGAAGTGCGAGCCGTAGACCAGCAGCTTCTTGGGCACGCAGCCCCGGATCACGCAGGTCCCGCCGACCCGGTGCTCCTCGGCCACCGCCACCCTGGCGCCGTAGCCCGCCGAGACGCGGCTGGCGCGCACGCCGCCCGATCCGGCGCCGATGACGAAGAGGTCGTAGTCGTAAGTGGCTTCGGTCTTTGGCATGATGCGCTCCGTGTTTGGAGGCGCATATGGGCGGCGGGGCGGCGCCTTGCCAATGGGTTTGGAGATTATTCCCATCGAGCAATACAGCGACAGCAAAGGCTATCGTCCAAAAAGGTCGCCCAAAACAAACAAAATCATTGGGATCCCAACCCAAAGACCATACCCCGCCAGAATGGAAAGCCACGCCTCTCTGGATTTTTGCGCGTACCCTCGCGTGCCCAAGACGACCGCTCCAAGCATCGTGAAAGTCAGCGGAGCTAATATCGCAAATGCTATGCGGCCGCCCCAGCTGAGTGGAACCAGATGCTTGACCTCGTCCATACCCCGCAGATTATTTTCATCTTTAATCACCTCTGAAATATCAGAGATCGCAATGCCACGATTATCAATCTCGGCACGGGCAGCTTCTATAGCGGAAGTTTCATACCCTTCATCATCGCCAAACTGCATGATGCGAATCAAATCCTCATCGCGCATCGTGGTCATACGCGCACGAAAATCCGTAGTCATGATACATCGCCTCTACCCTCAAACGGGCGTTATCTATAGCAGTTACGTTACTACACCAAGATTAGAAGGGCTGGCGCAAAATCTATCTTAAGCGCCGATCCCCGCCGCCTCGAGCAGCGCGGTCGTGCTCGGGTCGAACTCCACCCCGCCCTGCTCGATCGACTTGGCGATCTCCTTGCCGAGCTCGACCCCGAACTGGTCGAACGGGTTGATTTCCAGCAGCACGGCGTTGGCGAAGGTCCGGTGCTCGTGGAACGCGATCAGCGCGCCCAGGGTCGCGGCGTTGATCTCGTCGCAGAGGATCGTCGCCGATGGCCGGTCGCCCGGATAGGCGCGCGCCGGATCGTCGCTGGCCTTGCCGGCCATCAGCGCCGCCCCTTGCGCGAAACAGTTCGACAGCAGGATGCGGTGATGCGCCGGGTCGAGCGCATCGCCGGGCGCGATCGCGGCGATGAAGTCCACCGGCACCAGGTTGGTCCCCTGGTGGAGCAGCTGGAACACCGCGTGCTGCGCATCGGTGCCGACCCCGCCCCAGGTGATCGGCGCGGTCGGGCCGGAAACGGGCCGGCCGGCCATGGTCACGCTCTTCCCGTTCGATTCCATCTCGAGCTGCTGGAGATAGCTCGGCAGCAGGGCCAGGCGCTCGTCGTAGGCGAAGACCCCGCGGGTCTGGCAGCCGCGCAGGCGGGCGTAGTACTGGTCGGCGAAGGCCGCGCGCAAGGCCAGGTTGTCCGCTCCGTCGGTGTCGCGGAAATGCCGGTCGACCACCGCCGCGCCTTCCAGCATCTCGGCGAACTCGGGCCAGCCGAGCGCGATCGCGATGGGAAAGCCGATCGACGACCACAGCGAATAGCGCCCGCCGACAGTCTCGGAAAACGGCAGGATCCGGGTTTCGTCGACGCCCCATTCGACCGCCTTGTCCGGCGCCGCGGTCAGGGCGACGATCCGTCCATAGGGATCGGCGACGCCGTTTTCGCGCAGCCAGCCCAGCGCGCTTTCGGCATTGGTCAGCGTCTCGGTCGTGGTGAAGGTCTTGGAGGCGACCGCGATCAGCGTGGCCTGCGGGTCGCACTTCTCCAGCGCCGCCTCCAGCGCGCAGCCGTCGATGTTGGAGACCACATGCACGTCGACCATCGCCCCGTCGCGGGCGAGAGCGTCGATCGCCAGGGCGGGCCCCAGGGCCGAGCCGCCGATCCCGATATGGATCAGGTGCCTGACCTCGCCGAGCGCGCCCTGGTGAACCGCCTCGGTCAGCATGTGCATGCGCGCGTGGAACTGGGCGGCAAGCTCGACGCTCTCCTCTGCCCCGAGCCCGCGCTGGGCGGTATGCTCGGCGGCCCTGTTCTCGGTGGGGTTGACCGCCTCGCCCGCGAACAGCGCGCGGCGGCGCTCGGCCAGGCCGGTCGCGTCGCAAAGCGCCAGGAAGGCATCGACATGCGCGGCGTCGAGGTGGGTCTTCGACCAGTCGAAGCGGATGCTCCCCCCCGGCAGGTCGAGCATCGCGGTGAACCGCCCGACCCGTTCGGGATCGGCCGCGAACAGCGCGGTCAGCGACGGCTTGGGCAGAGCCGCCAGCCGATCCCAGCCTGCTTGCACCGGATCGCTCATGAATCGCCCTTTCCTAGATTGCTGCACCTGCGTAATGCCTGTCCGCGCCGTCCTCGCCAAGCAAAGCTTGGCCGTGGCGGGCGACATTCACTCCCCGTACAGCCTCGCCTGTGCCTGTTCGCGCATTATTTCCGTAACACGCCTTCCCCTTGACGAGCGAGATTCTGCCCCACATGGACGCCTCGATGACCGAGACCACGCCCGAAGCCGCCCCGCCGCCCGCCGCCGCCGCGCCTGCCAAGCCGGCGAAGAAGGAGGACAGCTTCATCGTCTTCCTGATCAAGCTGGTGGTGATCGTCGTGGTCTTCCGCAGCTTCATCTTCTCGCCGTTCAACATCCCGAGCGAATCGATGCTGCCGCGGCTCCAGGACGGCGACTATCTGCTCGCCGCCAAGTGGCCCTACGGCTTCTCGAGCTACTCGCTGCCCTTCAGCGCCCCGCTGATCCCCGGGCGCATTCTCGCCAGCGAGCCCAAGCGCGGCGACGTGGCGATCTTCAAGGCCCCGCCGCTCGACGAGGTCGACTACATCAAGCGGGTGATCGGCCTGCCGGGCGACACCGTGCAGATGATCGGCGGCGTGCTGCACCTCAACGGCGTGGCCGTGCCCAAGGTCAGGATCGCCGACTTCGAAATTCCGGTTTCGGCCAATACCCATTGCTTCTCGCCGGTGTTCCTCGCGCGGCAGGCCGACGGGACCGAGGTCTGCCGCTATCCGCGCTACCGCGAGACCCTGCCCGGCGGCGTCAGCTACGACGTGCTCGATCTCGGCCGCACGCCGCAGGACGATACGCCCCCGGTCGTGGTGCCCGCGGATTCGCTGTTCATGATGGGCGACAACCGCGACAACTCGATGGACAGCCGCTTCGCCGCGGAGCCGAACCAGGGGATCGGCATCGTGCCGCAGAAGAACCTCGTCGGCCGCGCGACGATCATGATGTTCTCCACCGACGGCTCGGCCTCGTGGTACAAGCCGTGGACCTGGTTCACCGCCGCGCGGTGGAGCCGGATCGGGGGCACTTTCTGACCATTCCGAATTTCGGAGCCGGGCGGAACGATGGCCCGGCTCAGGACGCCATTCCGCTATTGCTTCTGACCGTGCCGCACCGCAAAGCACCCCGATGCAAGCCGAGACCCGCGACTTCCTGACCCGGCTGACCGGCGCCGCGCCCGCCGACGAAGGCCTGTGGCTGGAAGCGCTGACCCACGGCTCGACCGGGCACCAGCGCAACTACGAGCGGCTCGAGTTCCTCGGCGACCGGGTGCTCGGCCTGGTCATCGCCGAATGGCTTCACGAGGCCAGCAGCAGCGCCGAGGGAACGCTCTCGCAGCGGCTCAACGCCCTGGTCAGCCGCTCGATGTGCGCCACGGTCGCCCGCCAGGTCGGCCTCGGCCCGCAGATGGTCCTCGGCAAGCAGGCCCGCGACGACGGCGGGCAGGACAGCGACAACATCCTCGGCGACGTGATGGAGGCGCTGATCGGCGCCAGCTTCGTCGAGCGCGGCTTCGCGCCGACCCGCGACCTCGTCCGCGGGCTCTGGGCCGACGCCTTCGGGGGCAAGGCGGGCAAGGCCAAGCATCCCAAGTCGGCGCTCCAGGAATGGACCGCAGGCAACAAGCGCAAGCCGCCCGAGTACCGCATCGTCGACCGCTCCGGCCCGGATCACGCCGCGCGCTTCACCGTCGCGGTGGCGGTGAACGGCGTCGGCGAGGCCGAGGCCACCGGGGGCAGCAAGCAGGAGGCCGAGACGCTGGCCGCCGCGGAATTCATGAAGAGGTTCGGATGACCCACAAATGCGGCCTCGTCGCGGTGCTCGGCGCGCCCAATGCGGGCAAGTCCACCCTGGTCAACGCGCTGGTCGGGCAGAAGGTGGCGATCGTCTCGGCCAAGGCGCAGACCACCCGGGCGCGGCTGATGGGGATTGCGCTCGAAGGCGAGACCCAGATCATCCTGGCCGACACCCCGGGCCTGTTCGCCCCCAAGCGCCGGCTCGACCGCGCGATGGTCGCCGCGGCCTGGGAAGGCGCGTCGGAGGCCGATGCGATCCTGCTGGTGGTCGACGGCCGCAAGAAGAAGCGCGAATACCTCGCCGACATCCTGGCCTCGCTCGAAGGCCGGCCCGAGCGCAAGATCCTGGTGCTCAACAAGGTCGACGAGACCGCCAAGGAGCCGCTGCTGGTCGCCGCGCAGGAGCTTGCCGGAGACGGCCAGTTCGACGAGGTGTTCTTCATCTCGGCACTGACCGGCGACGGGGTTCCCCAGCTCAAGGCCCGGCTCGCCGAACTGATGCCCGAAGGCGCCTGGCACTATCCCGAGGACCAGGTCTCCGACGCCAGCGAGCGCCTGCTCGCCTGCGAGATCACCCGCGAGCAGCTCTACCGCCAGCTTCACGACGAACTGCCCTACGACAGCGCGGTGCGGCCCGAGTCCTATGCCGAGCGCAAGGACGGCTCGGTCGAGATCCACCAGCAGATCGTCATCGCCAAGGACAGCCAGAAGGGCATCGTCCTGGGCAAGGGCGGCGCCAAGCTGAAAGCCATCGGCGAGGCCGCGCGCAAGGAACTGACCGACCTGCTCGGGACCAAGGTCCACCTCTTCCTGCACGTCAAGGTCGAGGAGAACTGGGCCGACGACCGCGAGATCTACGAGCAGATCGGCCTCGACTGGGTCAAGTAGGCCCGGGCGCGGTCACCGTTCCGCCGATGGCGGTGAACGGCGGCCGCGGCCGCTCTTGCCGCCTTCCCGTCCGCCTGCCATGCCGCGCGGCGAGGAGAAGTTCATGTCCGAAACGATCGTCCAGACCGCCAGCGGCCCCGTGGCGGGCTCCCGGAAGCCCGGCCTGCGCCGCTGGCTGGGGATTCCCTACGCCCGGGCGGAGCGCTTCGCCGCGCCGGGGCCGGTCGAGCCCTGGCGGCAGCCGCGCCCGGCGATCCGCTTCGGCAAGCAATGCGCCCAGCAGATGGGCGGCAAGGTCCGGGCCGAGCAGTTGGAGGGCGCGGACTACGGCGAGGACTGCCTCCACCTCAACGTCTGGACGCCCGACGGCGGCCCGAGCCAGTCCAATTCCGGCCCCAAGCCGGTCATGGTCTGGATCCACGGCGGCGCCTTCCTGGGCGGCAGCACCAATCCCTACGACGGCGCGGCCCTGGCGCGCGAGGGAGACATCGTGGTGGTGTCGATCAACTACCGCCTCGGCGTGCTCGGCTGGGTCAATTTCGGCGATGCGCTGGGCCTGCCCGCGATCCCTTCCAACCTCGGCCTGCGCGATCAGATCGCGGCGCTCGAATGGGTGCGGGACAATATCGCGGCATTCGGCGGCGATCCCGCGCGGGTGACGATCTGCGGCCAATCCGCCGGCTCGATGTCGGTCTCTCTCCTCATGCTGGCCCCCAAGGCCCGCGGCCTGTTCCACGGCGCGATCATGCAGAGCGGCGCGGTCAGCCTGATCCACGACCGTGAGCGCAGCATCCGGGACGCCCGGCGCTATGCCGAACTGCTCGATCTCGACCAGGGCGGGCTGGACACGCTGAAGACCATGGACCTCGCCTGGCTGTTCGAGGCCCAGACCCAGCTCGGCAAGGAGCTGAGGAACGGCATCCCCGCCGCGCCCTGGTTCGACGGCGACCTGCTGCCCGCCTCGCTCGAGGAGGCGCACCGGCACGATGCCGCCCAGGTGCCGCTGCTCGCCGGCGCGACCCGCGACGAGATCGTCCTGTTCGACCTGATGCCCGGCGACATCCTGCCGAGCAAATGGCCCGATCTCGAAGCCCTGCTCTTCGGCCAGCTTCCCCGCGACCAGGCGGAGCGCGTGCTCGCCGCCTATCCCCGCACCCGCAAGGGCCGGATCGCGCTCGCCAGCGACCTCGCCTTCCTGATGCCGACCCGCAACTTCGCCGAGCGGCATTCCCGGACGCAGCCGACCTGGTTCTACCGCTTCGACTACAGCCACCCGATCGCCGGGGCCACGCATGGCCTCGACCTGACCCTGGCCTGGCCGTTCTCCGGCCTGAAGATGGCCCTGGCCCGCGGCGGGCCGAACTCGGGCCGGCGCAAGGCGCTGGGCGAGCGGATGCGGGCCGACGTGGCGCGGTTCGTGCGGGAGGGCGCGCTGGGTGCGGATTGGCCGAGCTATTCGGCGGAGAGCCGCAAGGTACGGATTTACGATCTTGCCGACAGCCTCGCCGCCAATCCCGAACCCGAGCGCGTCGCCGCCTGGGCGGGGCGCGACGTCTCGCCGGGAGTGGCGCGCTAGCCCGGCGCGGCGGCGTTTTCCACCCGCGCCTCGTGCAACAGGATTTCCGCCAGGGCCTCGGGGCGCGTGTTCATCGCCTGGTGCCCCGCATCGATCCGCACACGGCGCTGCACCTGGAACAGCGCCGCCGATTGCTCCTGGGCTTCCGGGGTTTCCGCCCGGTCCTGCAGGCAGATGACGAAGGTCGAAGGCTTGCCGGCCAAGTGATCGTAGCGCCAGGCGCTTTCGTGCAGGACTTCCAGCGTGGGCCAACGGTCCTGGCCGAGCTTCGCCATGAAGGCATCGGCATAGGCCGGGTCCATGTCGTTGGCGAACATCTCGCGCAGTCGCCCGCCGGACACGCCTCCGCCTTCGCCGCCCGAGGCATCGCGGTGCGCCATCTTCATGTCCCAGATGCTCACCCCCGGCGGCGGCGCGATGCACGAGACGTAGACGTAGCGCCGGATCAGGTCGGGCCGCAGTTCGGCGACCAGCGGCAGGATCGTCCCGGCATTGGAATGTCCGACAAGCACGATCTCGCGCATGCCCGAGGCTTCGAGATCGGCCACGAAGGCGGCGGCGACGTCGCGCACGGTCAACTTGGAGGTGTCCTGGCCGCGCTTGGCCCCGCAGCCCGGCAGGTCGAAGGCAATGACCCGCACCGCGTCACCGCCTTGCCGCTCCAGCGCGGCGACGGTCTCGTCCCAGACCCAGCCGCCTTGTCCGCCGCCATGCAACAATGCGAAGTTGGTCGTAGTGGTCATCGGTCCCGTCCCATCCGGCTTTCGGCCATGCGGGCACGTCCCGCGCCCGCTGCAGCCTGGCAGTGTCGCGGCCGGCGGCAAATGCCAAGGGCGCGGCGCCCCTCCCACGCTCCAATGATACTTGCCGAACGTCCGCTGCCGCGCGCGGCAACCTAGCGCAGCTTGGCGATCCCGATCGAAAGCTCCTTGGCCTTGTCCTTGGTCGATTCCTCGCTGCGGTTCAGGGCCTTGGCGATTTCCTTGAGGCCCTTGCCCTTGCCGGCGAGGGTCTGGAGCTTCTGGAGCTCGTCGCTTTTCCAGGGCTGGCGGTGCTTTTCGAACTTTTCGGGCATGGCTCACTCCTAGCTACCGCGGTCACCGAGGCCAATACCCCCCGTCCGTCCCGAGCTTGTCGAAGGACCGTCCTTGTTTGCGGCAAGCGCTGCGCCGGAAGAAAAAGCGGTCCTTCGACAAGCTCAGGACGGACGGTGCCGGGGTGATGGGTGGCCCGATCGGGCTGCTCCGCCCGTTCCTTCAGCCCGTTCCTTACAGTCGGCGCGCAAAAACCATTTTCCTACATCGCGCCGCGCTGTCATCGTGCCTGTCGGCTGGTTCAGCCCGCTCTTTCTCACCGTCGGCTCGCACGTTCTGTTGGCAATGTGTCACCTGGCACCGCCAGCTCAAAGAGCTGATATATCTCGCATTCTTGCGCGGTGACAGGGTGACACATGGCGAAAGTGTCACCCACTCTCGCCTCAATCCTCCGCCGCAGCCTTCTTGGCCGGCACCTTCTTCGCCGCCGGCTTTTTCGCAGCCGCCTTCTTCGGCGCGGCCTTTTTCTTGCCCTTACCCTTGGCCGGGCCCTTCGCGGCGCGCTCGTCGATCAGCACGACCGCTTCCTCGGCGGTCAGCGCCTCGGGCTGCTTGTCGCGCGGCAGAGTGGCGTTGGTGGTGCCGTCGGTCACGTAAGGCCCGTAGCGCCCCGCCATCAGCCTCATCTCGCCGCCCGAGGTCGGGTGCGGGCCGAAGGTCTTGAGCGGTTCGGCGGGGGTGCGCTGGCCGCGGCCGCCGCCGGCTGCCGCTTCGGCGAGCTTGACCACGGCGGCGTTCATGCCGGTCTCGAAGACCTCGGCGGTGCTGCGCAGCTTGGCGTACTTGCCGTTGTGGGCGAGGTACGGGCCGTAGCGGCCGATGCTCGCGGTGATCGGCTCGCCGGTTTCGGGATGGGTGCCCACGGCGCGCGGCAGGCTCAGCAGCTTGACCGCCCAGTCGAGGTCGAGCTCGGGGATGTCCTTGGGGATCGAGCTGCGCTTGGCCTCCTTGCCCTCGCCGAGCTGGATATAGGGCCCGAAGCGCCCGGCCTTGCGGGTGATGGTCTCGCCGGTCTCGGGATGCTGGCCGATCTCGCCGTCCTCGGCGCCGTCGGCCGAGCCGCCGGGCTGGGCGAACTTGCGGGTGTACTTGCACTCGGGATAGTTCGAGCAGGCGATGAAGGCGCCGAAGCGGCCGCCGCGCAAGGACAGGCGGCCCTGCTCGCACTTCGGGCAGAGCCGGGGGTCGGAGCCGTCCTCGCGGGGCGGGAACAGGTAGTCGGAGAGGAACTCGTCGAGCGCCTCGGTCACCTCGCTCGGCTTGCGCTCCATCACCTCGTCGGACTTGGGCTTGAAGTCCTTCCAGAACTTGGCGAGCAGGGCCTTCCATTCCTCGCGGCCGCCGGAGACGTCGTCGAGTTCCTCCTCCATCCCGGCGGTGAACTCATAGGCCACGTAGCGGGGAAAGAAGCGTTCGAGAAATGCCGTGAGAAGCCGCCCGGATTCCTCTGCGAAGAAACGGTTTTTCTCGGTGCGGACGTAGTTGCGGTCCTTCAGCACCTGGAGCGTCGCGGCATAGGTCGAGGGCCGGCCGATGCCGAGCTCCTCGAGCCGCTTGACCAGGCTCGCTTCCGAGAAGCGCGGCGGCGGCTGGGTGAAGTGCTGCGCGGCGTCGACGCCCTTCTTGGCCGGGGTGTCGCCGGTGGAGAGGATCGGCAGCAGGCCGCTCTCGTCCTCCTCGCCGTCTTTCGCCTGGTCCTTGCCCTCCTCGTAGACCGCGAGGAAGCCGGGAAACTTCACGACCTGGCCGGTGGCGCGCAGCTCGGCCTGGCCGGTCCCTTCGCGCAGGGTGACGGTGGTGCGCTCGATATTGGCCGAGGCCATCTGGCTGGCGATCGCGCGCTTCCAGATCAGCTCGTAGAGCCGCGCGGCGTCATCGCTGCCATAGCGGTCCTTCGAGAAATCGACCGGGCGGATCGCCTCGTGGGCTTCCTGCGCGTTCTTCGCCTTGGTCTCGTAATGACGCGGCTTTTCAGGGAGATAGTGGCCGTTGTAACGATCGGATATCGCCTTGCGCGCGTCGGAGATGGCGCTGGGGTCCATCTGCACGCCGTCGGTCCGCATATAGGTGATCGCGCCGGCCTCGTAGAGGTTCTGCGCCACCCGCATCGTATGGCTGGCCGAGAAGCCGAGCTTGCGCGCGGCCTCCTGCTGGAGGGTCGAGGTGGTGAACGGCGGATAGGGATTGCGGCGGGTCGGCTTGGTCTCGACCTCCTCGACCCGGAACACCGCGCTCTCGACCGCGGCCTTGGCACGCATCGCGACGCCTTCGTCGCCGAGGCTGAGGCGGTCGAGCTTCCGGCCCTCGAACCTGACCAGCCGCGCGGCGAACTCGGTGCCGCCCTGCTCGAGCCGGGCGATCACCGACCAGTATTCCTGAGGGCGGAACGCCTCGATCTCACGGTCGCGCTCGACGATCAGGCGCAGCGCCACCGACTGCACGCGGCCCGCCGACTTGGCGCCGGGCAGCTTGCGCCACAGCACCGGCGAGAGCGTGAAGCCGAACAGGTAGTCGAGCGCGCGGCGGGCGAGATAGGCGTCGATCAGGTCCTGGTCGAGCTCGCGCGGGTGCTTCATCGCCTCGGTCACCGTCGCCTTGGTGATCGCGTTGAAGGTGACCCGCTCGACCTCCTTGGGCAGGGCCTTCTTCTTGCCGAGCAGTTCGCGCACGTGCCACGAGATCGCCTCGCCCTCGCGGTCCGGGTCGGTGGCGAGGATCAGGCGGTCGGCGGTCTTGGCCGCGTCGGTGATCGCCTTCACCTGGCGCGCCTTGTCGCCGTAGAGTTCCCAGTCCATCGCGAAGTCGTCGTCGGGGCGGACCGAGCCGTCCTTGGGCGGGAGGTCGCGGACGTGGCCGTAGGAGGCCAGGACCTTGTAGTCCTTGCCGAGGTACTTCTCGATGGTCTTGGCCTTGGCCGGGGATTCGACGATGACGAGCTGCATGGTGTTTTCGATCGGCCTTACGTGTACGTGTGTGCGTACGAGGGTGGCGGGGTGTTGCGGCTCACGTCAAGCGGACTGAACGGAGGGGCGATATCTGCGGTGGACGGCGCTGTGCATCGCGGCGGTTCCGGCCCAGCCCGCGCCCCGTGAGCGGCTGGTCGCGCCTGCTCTAGCCGCATGATCCCCGGCAAGCTGCCGCGATTCCGCGGTGATGTCACCGAGATCGAACTTTTCCGCCATCGCTTCCTCCGCTAGTTCGCCAAGCTCACGCGGCCTCCGGCGTGGCGCACCAGCCGGCCACCCAGTTCCATCTCGAGCAGCGCCAGTTGCACCGCCGCGGCGCTGTCGCCGCTTTGGCGGATGAGTTCGTCGACCGCGATCGGCGCGGTCGTCAGGAGGTCCGCCAGTTGCGCAGGCTCGGACGCTTCGGCCGGATCGAACGGACTTGCCGCCACCGGCTCGCGAAAGCTCGCTCGGGCCGTGCCGTCGAAGCCGGAGAGCAGTTCGATCACGTCCTCGGGCGTCTGGACCAGCACCGCCCCGTCGCGGATCAACTGGTTGCAGCCGTGCGAACGGGCGTCGAGCGGCGAGCCGGGGATCGCCATGACCTCGCGCCCCGCCTCGCCCGCGAGCCGCGCGGTGATCAGCGAGCCCGACTTGGGCGCGGCCTCGACCACCAGGGTCCCCGCGGCCAGTCCGGCGATGATCCGGTTGCGCGAGGGAAAGTGCCGGGCGAGCGGCTCGGTGCCGGGGGGCTGCTCGGCGAGGAGCAGCCCCCCGGTCGCGACCTCTTCCTGCAGGCCCGCATGCTCGGGCGGATAGGTCACGTCGATGCCGCTGGCGATCACGCCGATCGTCGCTCCCCCCGCCAGGGCGCCGCGATGGGCCGCGCCGTCGATCCCGCGGGCCAGGCCGGAGACGACCGCCCACCCCGCCTCGGCCAAGGCGACGGAAAAGTCGCGCGCCAACTTCACCGCTCCCGCCGAGGCATTGCGCGCGCCGACGATCGCGACGGCAGGCCGGGCCAGCACGGCGATGTCGCCGCGCAGGGTCAGGATCGGTGGGGCGCCCTCGAGCCGGGCGAGCAGTTCCGGATATTCGGGCGAATCGTGAAACAGATACCGGGCGCCGGCTCGCTTGGCGGCCAGCACTTCGTCGGCGATCCGGCCTTCGGGCGCGGGCCGGTAGGGCGCCGCGCCGCGCGCCGCCAGATCGGGCAAGGCGGCCAGCGCCGATCCCGCATCGCCGAAGCGGCGCATGAGCTGGCGATAAGTGACCGGGCCGATGTTCGGCGAGCGCAGCAGCCGAATCCGGGCAAAGGCCTCTTCCTGGCCGATCTTCACGACTGCCACTTCACGACCTCTGGCCGACCTTCGGTTCGGTCCCGGCGCGCAGCCGGGCGATATTGGCGCGGTGGAGCCAGACCACCAGCAAGGCGAGCAAGGCCAGCGCCGGCGCGAACGCGCCGTTGCCGGTGAGCAGCGCGGCAATCGGCGCAGTCACCGCAGCACTCATCCCCGCGACCGACGAGATCCGCAGGCTCGCCAGCAGGCCCAGCCAGACCACGGCATAGGCCAGCGCGATCGGCCAGGCGAGGCCCAGGCAGACGCCCATCAGGGTCGCCACGCCCTTGCCGCCCTTGAACTTCAGCCAGATCGGGAAGCAGTGCCCGATGACCGCCGCCGCCGCGGCGATCGTCACGGCTTCGGGAAAAAGGTGCCGGGCCAGCAGCACGGCGACGGCGCCCTTGGCGAGGTCGAGCAGCAGCGTCGCTGCCGCCAGCCCCTTGCGCCCGGTCCGCAGCACGTTGGTCGCCCCGGTGCTGCCCGAGCCGATCTCGCGCAGGTCGCCCGCCTGGAACAGCCGGGTCAGGACCACCCCGAAGGGGATCGAGCCGAGCGCGTAGCCGAGCAGCAATGCGGCAATCCAGTTCACGGCATCCCCTTAAGCTTGTCCAAAGCCTGCCTACCTCTCTATGGCTTGCGGCGCAGAGGGCAAGCACGCAGCACTTCTTGGGCAGGACGGATTGGGTTCGTAATGGTTGAAGCTTCCGCCCCGATCCTGCTGTTCGATTCCGGCATCGGCGGTCTGACCGTGCTGGCGGAAGCGCGCAAGCTGCTGTCGGGGGCCCCGATCATCTATGCCGCCGACAACGCCGGCCTGCCCTACGGCAGCAAGACCGAGGCCCAGATCGCCGCGCGGGTTTCCGGCCTGCTTGGCCGCATAACCGAGCGCTTCCGCCCGCGACTGGTCTGCATCGCCTGCAACACCGCCAGCACAATCGCGCTCGGCATGGTGCGCGAGGTGCTGGAGGTGCCGATCGTCGGCACGGTCCCGGCGATCAAGCCCGCCGCGGCGCTGACCAAAACCGGCACGATCGGCCTGCTCGGCACCGCGGCGACGATCCGCCAGGGCTATGTCGACCGGCTCGAGGCCGAGTTCGCGGCGGGCAAGCGCCTGATCCGCTTCGGCGCCCCCGAGCTGGTCCAGGCGGCCGAGGCCAAGCTGCGCGGCGAAGCGGTCGACTCCGGCACCTTCGCGCGGGCCGCCGCCGGCCTGCGCGACCAGCCGGGCGGCGCGGAGATCGACACCGTGGTCCTCGCCTGCACCCATTTCCCGCTGGTCGAGGCCGAGCTCGGCACGGTCTTCGGGCCCGGCGTCTCCTTCGTCCACGGTGCCCAGGGCATCGCCCGCCGGGTAGCTCACCTGACGCAAGGCCAGGAGTTCCGCCGTGCCGCGCCCGACCTCGCGCTGTTCACCAAGCACGAGCCCGGCCTCGCGGCGCTCGGCCCGGCCTTGGGGCAATACGGACTAAACCGGATAGAGATTCTGTAACTGCCCTGCGACCAGATGTTTCTGGCAAAGGGCCTGCTCATCGGGTAAGGGCCGCCGAAAGCGCCGGAAAACAGGCGTTTCTTGAGAACGTTTCGCAGGTACTTGGCAGGCAGGACTTCCTCCACAGTGAACTACGACAAGATTTTCGACCAGGCGATCGAGCGGCTGCATTCCGAAGGCCGCTACCGCGTGTTCATCGACATCCTGCGCAACAAGGGCATGTTCCCCAACGCGCGCTGCTTCGCCGGGCATAACGGGCCGAAGCCGATCACCGTCTGGTGCTCGAACGACTACCTCGCCATGGGCCAGCACCCCAAGGTGATCGAGGCGATGGAAGAGGCGCTGCACAACGTCGGCGCCGGCTCGGGCGGCACCCGCAACATCGGCGGCAACACCCACTACCACGTCGATCTGGAGGCCGAGCTGGCCGACCTCCACGGCAAGGAGGGCGCCCTGCTGTTCACCTCGGGCTACGTCTCCAACGACGCGACCCTATCGACGCTGGCGAAGATCCTGCCGGGCTGCGTGATCTTCTCCGACGAGCTCAACCACGCCAGCATGATCGCCGGGATCCGCAACTCGGGCTGCGAGAAGCAGGTCTGGCGCCACAACGACCTCGATCACCTGGAAGAGCTGCTTCGCCAGGCCGATCCCGAAGTGCCCAAGCTGATCGCCTTCGAGAGCGTCTATTCGATGGACGGCGACGTCGCCCCGATCCACGCGATCTGCGACCTGGCCGACAAGTACAACGCCCTCACCTACATCGACGAGGTCCACGCGGTCGGCATGTACGGCCCGCGCGGCGGCGGCATCTCCGACCGCGACGAGGCGGCCCACCGCATCACCATCATCGAGGGCACGCTGGGCAAGGCCTTCGGCGTGATGGGCGGCTACATCGCGGCCGACAGCAAGATCATCGACGTGATCCGCTCCTACGCCCCGGGCTTCATCTTCACCACGAGCCTCTCGCCGGTGCTGGTCGCGGGCGTGCTCGCCTCGGTCCGCCACCTCAAGAGCTCCAGCGTCGAGCGCGAGGGCCAGCAGGCCGCCGCCGCCACGCTCAAGACCCTGTTCCGCGACGCCGGGCTGCCGGTGATGGATTCGGTCACCCACATCGTCCCGCTGATGGTCGGCGACCCGGTCAAGGCCAAGAAGATCAGCGACATCCTGCTCGCCGAATACGGCGTCTACGTCCAGCCGATCAACTTCCCGACCGTGCCCCGCGGCACCGAGCGCCTGCGCTTCACCCCCGGCCCCAGCCACAGCGAGGAAATGATGCGCGAGCTGACCGCTGCACTGAGCGAGATCTGGGAACGCCTGGAGATGAAGAAGGCGGCCTGACAGGCGGCGCCTGCTTACGGACGTGTCACCCGGGCATCGCCTGCCCAGCGGCGATCCACGGGCGATTCCGCCTGATCGAACTCATGCCGGCAGGTCAGGGCGGTGTGGGAAAACGCGATCGTCGCGCGGCCTTCGCATGGAACCGGGCGAGCACCCGCCAGAGCGACGGCGGACATCGGTGGGCGATGCTTCCAGGGCCGCGATTGACACCACTTCGCCCGCCACCTACGCGTTATTGAGAATTAGTCGCACAATTGGTCCCTGCCTTCCCGTGACACGCTCCACGATCCGCATCTGGTATCTGATCCACAAATGGACCAGCCTGGTCTGCACGGTATTCCTGCTGATGCTGTGCCTCACCGGGCTGCCGCTGATCTTCCATCACGAGATCGACGAACTGACCGAAGAGGCGCCGGCCTATGGTCTGCCGGGGGTGGCTTCGTCGGGCACGGCGGCGGGCCTGCTGCCGCTCGATACGATGCTCGCCAAGGCCCTCGCCAATCGGCCGGGCGAGGTCCCGGTGTTCATGGCCTTCGACAACGAAAATCCCGGAATGACCGTCACCACCGCGCCGCGCCCGGATTCGCCCGGTGCGGCGATGACCATGCAGGTGCTCGACCGTTCGACCGGCAAGACCCTGGTCCGCGAGCCCGAAGGCGGGGTGATGCATTTCCTGCTCGAGCTCCACACCGACATGTTCCTCGGCCTGCCGGGCATGCTGTTCCTGGGGGCGATGGGCTTCCTCTTCGTACTGGCGCTGGTCTCGGGCGTGGTGCTCTACGCCCCGTTCATGCGCAAGCTGGCCTTCGGGACGCTGCGAACGTCACGTTCCAAACGGCTGAAATGGCTCGACTATCATAATCTCCTCGGGATGGTCGGCCTGGCCTGGATGACTGTGGTCGGCGTCACCGGGGTAATCAATGCGCTGGCCACCCCGATCATGCAGCTCTGGCAAAGCACCGAGCTGGCTGAGATGACCCGCGAGTATGCCGGCCAGGGCGCGGTGCCGCCGGCGCGCTACGGCTCGCTCGACAAGGCCATGGCCGAGGCACGGGAGGCCCTGCCGAACGTCAGCCCGCAGTTCATCGCCTTCCCGGGCGGGACCTACAGTTCGAAGCACCACTACGCCGTGTTCTTCCAGGGCGACACGCCGCTGACCCAGCGCCTGCTGACCCCCGCGCTGATCGATGCCGAGACCGGCGCCTTCACCACCGCGCGGCCGATGCCGTGGTACAACCAGGCGCTCTCGCTCTCGCAGCCGCTGCATTTCGGCGACTACGGAGGCCTCCCGCTCAAGGTGCTCTGGGCGCTGCTCGACCTGTTCACGATCCTGGTGCTGGGAACCGGGGTCTACCTCTGGCTCGGCAAGCGCCGGGCCTCGACCGAAGCCCACGTCCGCGAGGTCGAGACCGGCGGCCAGGAACCGGCAACGCCGGTGCCGGCCGAATGAGGAACTCCAATGCCCGGCGGCGGCCCTTGCACAAAGGCCTGGGCACGGTCTTCGCGCTGCCTTTCGCGATCGCGGTGCTGAGCTCGGTCGGACTGGTCCTGGCGCTGACCGGCGACGGCTGGCGCGACGTGCTGTCCTGGGCGGGACTGGCCGCGCCGGTGTTCGCCGTGGCCTGGGCAACGAAGGCGCGGCGGAGTTAGGCCGACGCTCGCGCGCCGATGACCGAGCGCAGCGCGCAGGCCGCCGAGGAAAAACAGCGGGAAATCGGGCGCCAGCGCGCTCAGCGCCATCAGCACGGCCCAACCCGCGATCAGGCCGAGCAGCACCAGGCGGCGCGACATCCGGTCGGCCAGACCCTGCAGCGCGGCGATCGTCGCGTCGCCGACGGAAAAGCTGTGCTGGATCGCCGAGAGGACGATCGATTGCAGCCCGCGGTCGCTCATCTGTATCCCCGTAGTCACGCCGAGGAAGCCGACGGTGAACAGCGCCGGCAAAGTCCAAGTCGCGGGCGCAGCGCCGGGTCCGGCCGGGCTGGGCTGCAGCGCCGCCATCGCTTAGCCCCGCCCCCGCAGCGACCGGCACCACGCTCGGCATATTGCCAATATGCAACACCCTCTCCCAAATTTTGCGCCTGTTAAGCGCTGCTATTGCAACTGATTCGCATCCACTACAATGGCGCAGTTTCGGTGCCGTGCCGTCATGCGGCACGACAATGCAAGGAATTCGACCGCAATGCACCGTTCACGCCGCGACCACGCCGCCGTCCCCGCCCTGCTCCTCGGGTCCGCCGCGCTGATCGCGCCGCTGTCGGCCCAGGCCCAGGAAGCCTCGCCCGAAAGCGCCGAAGAGATCATCGTCACCGCCCAGCGGATCAACCAGACCGATGTCAGCCGCGCCGGCAGCGCGGGCGTGTTCGGCGACAAGGCGGCCGAAGACCTGCCGTTCCAGCTCAAGAGCTACAATGCCGCGCTAATCCTCAACCAGCAGCCGCAGACGCTGGGCCAGGTGCTGGAGAACGATCCCTCGGTCCGCACCACTTACGGCTTCGGCAATGCCGCCGAGCAGTTCGTGATCCGCGGCTTCACGCTGTTCGGCGACGACGTCGGGATCGACGGGCTCTATGGCATCGCTCCGCGCCAGTTGATCGCGCCCGAGCTCTACGACAGCGTCCAGGTGCTCAACGGCGCCAGCGCCTTCGTCAACGGCGCCGCGCCGGGCGGCTCGGGCCTGGGCGGCAGCGTCAACCTGATGCCGAAGCGCGCCGGGACCAAAGCCCTCACCCGGGTGACCGCCAACTGGACCTCGGGCAGCCACTTCGGCGGCAGCTTCGACCTGTCGCGCCGCTTCGGCGCCAACAACGAATGGGGCGTGCGGATCAACGGCGCGGCCCGCGCGGGCGACGTCTCGGTCGATAACGAATACCGCAGCGCCTATGTCATCGGCGGCGCCTTCGACTACAATTCCGGGCCGCTGCGCGTCAGCCTCGACCTCGGCTTCCAGCGCGTCCACGTCCGCGGCCTGCGCCACAAGGTGCAGATCGTGACCGGCCAGCCCCTGCCCGCGGTCCCGGCCGCCGACGCCAACTACGCGCAGCCGTGGACCTACACTACGATGCGCGACGTGTTCGGCGTGTTCAAGGTCGAATACGACGTGGCCGACAATGCCATGCTCTACGCCTCGTTCGGCGCTCGCGACGGGGCCGAGGAAGGCATCTACGGCGGGATCCGGGTGGACAATTCGGCCACCGGCGCCGGCTTCGGCACGGGCTTCTACGTGCCCCGCACCGACAACAACGAGGCGCTCCAGGGTGGCCTGCGGGTCAAGCTGGGCGAGAAGGTCACCCACGAGATCAACTTCGGCGGCTCGATCACCTGGCAGGTCAACCGCAACGCCTTCGACTTCCTCTACGATGCGGGCTTCGGTCCCTTCGCGGGCTTCCCGACCAACCTCTACAACGCCGTGGCGGTGCCGATCCCGGCCTCGTCCTTCGTCGGCGGGCGCCTGGCCGACCCGCTGCCGATGAGCCGGACCAAGCTGTGGAGCGCCTTCGCCTCCGACACCATCGGGTTCTGGGACGACCGGATGATGATCACCGCCGGCCTCCGCCTCCAGGCGGTCCAGGCCAAGACCTATGCCGGCCTCGTTCCGGGCGACCTGACCGGCACCTACGACGAGAGCGCGATCACCCCGGTGGTCGGCCTGGTGGTCAAGCCGGCCGAGGGCGTCTCGCTCTACTTCAACCGCATGCAGGGCTTCGAAAAGCCCGACAACGCCCCGGCCACGGGCGGCGGCCTGACGATCACCAACTCGGGCGAGGCCTTCACCCCGGTGAAGACGACCCAGTACGAATTCGGCGGCAAGGCGAGGTTCGGCAAGATCAACGCCAGCCTCGCCTTCTTCCAGATCGACCGTCCACGTCCCGGCGTGACCCAGACCAGCTCGACCACCGGCGTCTACGGCCTGATCGGCGAGCAGCGCAACAAGGGCTTCGAGGTCAGCGTCGACGGCGAGATCACCAAGGGCCTGCGCCTGATCGCCGGCGGCTCGGTGATCGACGCCACGATCCGCAAGGCGCTCAACGGCGCGCTCAACGGCAAGAAAGCGGTCGGCGTGCCCGAGTACCTGATCAACGCCAACGTCGAATGGGACCTGCCCTTCATCCCGGCGCTGACCCTTACGGGGCGCATCGTTCACACCGGCGAGCAGTGGGTCGACGAGCTCAACACCCTGAAGCTGCCGAGCTGGACCCGCTTCGACCTGGGCGCGCGCTACGTGACGCTGGTGGCCGACAAGCCCCTGACCCTGCGCTTCAACGTCGATAACGTCGTCAACAAGCGCTACTGGGCCTCGTCGTTCGACCTGTTCCCGCCGTACCTGCTCCAGGGCGCGCCGCGGACCTTTAAGGCCTCGGCCTCGATCGACTTCTGAAGCCAAGCGCAAAGCAATCGAGGCCCCCGCCCGCGAGGACGGGGGCCTTTTTCGTTGCTCAGCCGCCGAACTTGAAACGCACCCCGCCGTTCAGCACGAAGCCGTCGGTCGGCGCCCAGGCATCGACCGTCCAGCGCCCGTCGGCGGCGCGGGTCGGACGCAGCAGGGAATCGTAGCGGGTCTGCCGCACCCCGAGAATGTTCTCGGCGTTGAGGAACAGCCGCGCCCTGCCCACCACGATCTCGCCCAGCAGGCCGATCTCGAAATAGGGCTTGCCGGTGGTCCGCCAGGGATTGTCGTCGAGCGGCTGGGCGCCGGTATAGTATACTTCCAGACCCAAGCGGCCCTTGTCGTGCTCCTCCCACATGGCGACGAGGCCCGCGGTGTGGGCCGGCGTTAGCGGCTTGGCCCGGCGGCCCGGGCCGGCCGGATCGGGTTCGGAGGCGTTCACATAGACGTAGCTGCCGGTCACGGTGAAGGCGTCCCAGCGGTAGCGCAGCAGCGCCTCGACTCCGCGGACGCGGGTCTGACCGGGGGTGTTGACCAGCCGCACCTGGGTGGGGGTCACCGCCTCCAGCCGGGTCGCGCCGGTGATGTTGGAGCCGAACAGGATGACATTGGCCTCGATCCCGCCCCGCCGATAGCCGAGATCGAGCGAGGCGGTCTCGGCGGTCTCCGCCTTCAGGCCCGCGAGTGGCGCCAGGCGCGACAGGCCCGCTGCCTCGATCTCCTCGACGAAGGGCGTCGGCGCGTAGAAGCCCCGCCCGCCTCCGGCCCGCAGGGTCCAGGGACCGTCGCGGTAGAGCAGCGAGAGCCGCGGGCTGACCTGCGTACCGTAGCGGCCATGAAAGTCCACCCGCCCGCTCGCCGTCAGGGTGAGCTTGGGGGTCAGTTCCTGCTCGATCTGGGCGAAGACACCCGGAACGCGGTAGGTGTAGTCAAAGACCGGGAAGGTCCGCGAGCGGAACGAATCCGCCTGCCAAGCAACCCCGCCGACCCAGGCGGTGCCGCCCGCCTTGCCCGACAGCGAGGCCTCGACGAACAGGGTCGAGTGGCGGTCGCGCTCGGTCACGGCGCCGTACTGGTGGATATGGCCCTGGGTCATGCCCGAGGCGCGGAAATGGGCAATGCCCACACCCTCAACCGGCAGGCTGGCGACCAGCCCGCCGTCGAAACGCTCGGTGTCCTGGACCTGGGGAAACGGACTGCCATCGGGCGCGGTGCGGCCGGGCAGGCTACCCCCGCGCCGCCGCTCGCCCATCGCGCCGAAGGTGGCGAACAGCCTGGCCCCGTCCGCGCCTTCCCAGAACAGCCGCGGCCGCACCGTCCAGCGCGCATAGCCGGGAATATCGGTCCAGCCGTCACCGTCGAGGGCGTGGCGGACCTGGCGGTGGTAGCCGCCGGTAAGCGACGCGCCCCAGCCCGCGCCCAGCGGCGTAGCGGCATAGGCGGTGGCGTCCTGCCCGCCGCGGGTGGTGGCATTGAGCAGCACCTCACCCTCGAACACGTCCTTAGGCCGGCGCGAGACGAGGTTGATCACCCCGCCGAGCGCCGAAGGGCCGTAGAGCGCCGAGGCCGCGCCCTTGATCACCTCGACCTGGCCGAGATCGGTGGGCGGGACCTGCAGCAGGCCGAGCGACGAGCTCTGCCCGCCGTAGAGCGGCAACCCGTCGGCGAGCAACTGGGTGAAGCGCCCGTCCATCCCCTGGACCCGGACATTGGCCCCGCCGAGCGATGGCGAGGTGACCTGCACGCGCAGGCCGCCGGTCTCGCTGAGGATCAGCGCCACGTTGCCGGGGCGCATCAGGATCTTCTCCTCGATCTCCTCGCGATTGATGACCTCGACGCGGACGGGCTCGTCCTGGACGCGGCGGTTCGAGCGGGTGGCCTGGACGATGATTTCCTCGTCCTCCTCCTCTGCCGCGGCAGGCGCTGGAGGCAGGGGCTGGGCATGGACGATACTGGGCAAATAGCAGGCCGCCCCCGAAAGGAGGGCGAGCCGGAATAGCGCTGACATGGGAATAAACTCCTGAACGATCGAAGTCGCACAGGAGGTCTCCTGCGCGGCGGCGTCGGTTCAGGCGGTAGGCGGCTCCAGCGGCGGAGCCTGGGCATGAGATGCGAGGGCGGCGGTCAACCCGGCGAACACCAGGGGCGCAGCCGCGATCGGCTCGTCGGTTTCGACCGCGAAGCGCAGCGCCGGAGCCGACGGGCAATGATGATGGCCCGAATGCGCGGCCTTGCCGCCGTCGCCGTCATGGCAATCGCCGGAAACCTGCTCGATGGCATGGCTGTCGGCCAGGCCGGGCTCGGTGCCGGCGGGCGCCATCAGATGGGGCCCGCACCACAGCACGGAAAGGATCACCAGCAGGTTGAACAGCCGGCCCATTCAGCGGATCAGCGCAGCGAGACGACGTTGTCCGAAACGCGCGGATCGGGGCGGCCGGTGTAGAGGCTCGCCATCGGCTCGTCGGCCGCGATCACGACTTCGGCACCGCCGAAACCGTTGAACGCGGTCTTCATGGCCGCGCCATAGGCGCCGAGCATGCCCACTTCGATCCAGTCGCCGGCCTTGATCTCAGCCGGCAGCATGAAGGGGCCTTCCATGAAGTCGGCATCGTCGCAGGTCGGGCCGTAGAACGAGAAATCCTGAAGGACCTCGCCGTGCTCGTCCGACAGACTCCGCACCGGGAAGCGCCAGCCGACATGCGCCGCGTCGAACAGCGCGCCGTAGGAGCCGTCGTTGATGTAGAGCTCGTTGCCGCGGCGCTTCTCGACCTTGACCACCAGCGAGTTGTACTCGGCGCAGAGCGCGCGGCCGGGCTCGCACCACAGCTCGGACGAGTAGGAGATCGGCAGCGATTCCGACGCGCGGTGGATCGAGGCGAAGTAGTCCTCGAGCGGCGGCGGGAGCATGTCCGGGTAGATCGAGGGGAAGCCGCCGCCGACATCGATGATGTCGACCGTGACCGAGGCATCGACGATCGCCGCGCGGACGCGCTCCAGCGCCTGGACATAGGCGAAAGGCGTCATCGCTTGGCTGCCGACGTGGAAGCAGATGCCGAGCGCGTCGGCGACCTGGCGGGTCGCCTGGAGCAGCGGCGCGGCGTCGGCGAGGTCGATGCCGAACTTCGAGGCGAGGCTCAGCTCGGCATATTCCGACGAGACGCGCAGGCGCACGCAGAGGTAGAGGTCCTCGGCGGCCTTGCCGTTAGCGTCGGCGGTCGCCTTGACGATCTTGTCGAGCTCTTCCTGGGTATCCAGGCTGAACACGCGGACGCCGTGGACCTGGTAGGCCTCGGCGATCGCGCTGGCGGTCTTGACCGGGTGCATGAAGCACAGCGTGGCCTCCGGGAGCGTGGCGCGGACCAGGCGCACCTCGGCGATCGAGGCGACGTCGTAATGCGTCACCCCGGCGTCCCACAGCACGCGCAGCAGGTCGGGCGAAGGGTTGGCCTTCACCGCGTAGAGCGACTTGCCCGGAAACTTCTCGACGAAGAAACGGGCGGCGCGCGCCGCGGCGTGCGGGCGGTTGAGAATGACGGGTTCGTCGGGCGAAAGGGCGCGAACTACAGCCGATGCGTCAGGAAACTGGTGCAACTCAAGGGACCCCCAATAGGCCTTTCGGCCAAAACAACACAGGACGAAGCTGCCTTGCGGTTTGGAAGTCCCCATGGGGCAGCGGAGGGCGGATATAGGGCCACCGAAATGAACTGCAAGTGAAAATGGCCCCCCGGAAACGGTCGGCGGAAATGTGACGCGCCGCGGCGGTCCAGTGGTGCAATAAACGACTGAAAACCAAGGAATATGTTTCGGTTTTGTGACGTAACGAATTGTCGCGGATTCAGCCGAGCCGATCCCGGAAGTCAGCGTAGTCGAAGCGGCGGATGCATTCGAGCGAATCCGACTCGCTGTCCCACAGCCAGATCGAGGGCAGCGGCACCCCGTTGAAGGTCGTGGTCTTGACCATCGAATAGTGCGCCTGGTCGAGGAACGCGAAGCGCGCGCCGGGCTCGGCGGGCACCGGCAGGCGGTAGTCGCCGATCACATCGCCGGCAAGGCACGAGGGCCCACCGAGGCGGACGGCATCGTCCTGCGATTCCCCGATTTCCCCCAGCATCGCCGGGCGGTAGGGCGCCTCGATCACGTCGGGCATGTGGCAGGTCGCCGAAATGTCGGTGATCGCCACGGGCATGCCGTTCCAGCCCAGGTCCAGCACGGTGCCGACCAGAATCCCCGCATCGAGCGCCACGGCCTCGCCCGGCTCAATATAGACCTGCGCGCTGGTGTCCTCGGCCAGGTCGGCAAGGAACTCGACCAGCTCGTCGCGCTGGTAGTCGGCGCGGGTGATGTGGTGGCCGCCGCCGAGGTTGATCCACTTGAACCGGCCGAACCACGGTTCGAGATGGTCGAAGGCGACGTCCCAGGTGCGGCGCAGCGGCTCGAAGTCCTGCTCGCACAGGGTGTGCATGTGAAGGCCGTCTATCAGCTCGATGTGCTCATCGGTAAGCTGGTCGATCGGGAAGCCGAGGCGCGAGTGCGGTGCGCAGGGGTCATAACGCGGAACTTCACCTTCGACATGCAAAGGGTTGATCCTCAGGCCGATTTCGAAAGTCTCGCCGGCATCGCGCGCCGCCTGCAGAATCGCCGAGCAACGCATGATCTGCTGGGGCGAATTGAATATCACATGGTCCGACAACCGCACGATCTCAGGCAGGTCGTCAGGCTTGTAGGCGGCGCAGTAGGTGGTGATCTCGCCGTCATAAAACTCGGATGCCAGCCGTGCTTCCCATAGGCCCGAGGTGCAGACCCCGTCGAGATATTCCCCGACAATCGGTGCGGTCGACCACATCGAGAAGGCCTTGAGCGCGGCGAGCACCTTGGCGCCCGACCGCTCGCCGATGCCGGCCAGCACGCGCAGGTTCTCGCGCAGCTTCGCCGCATCGACGACGAAGGCGGGGCTGTCGACGCGGCCGAGGTCGAAGTGGGCGAAGGCGCCCGGGTCGCCGGCCCTAGTTTCCATTTAGGGTTTCCATGTGCTGCACCTAGGTTCGCGCCGGGGCTTCGACAAGCTCAGCCTGAGCGGGTCTTGGGTTGAAACTGCATCCGCTCAGACTGAGCTTGCCGAAGCATCAGGCGCTGAACGGGCCCTTGAAGATCACGTAAGCGCCGACGCCGATCAGCACGAAGCCGATCGCCTCGTTGAGTCCCGGCCGCTCGTCGAACAGGCACCAGGCGATCAGCACGAAGGCCGTGAGCGACAGCACCTCCTGCATCGCCTTGAGCTCGGACAGCGAATAGACCTTCGCGCCAATCCGGTTGGCCGGGACGACCAGGCAATACTCGAAGAAGGCGATGCCCCAGCTCATCAGCACGGCCAGCCACAACGCGCGGTTCGGCTCCTTGAGGTGGCCATACCAGGCGAGGTTCATCAGCAGGTTCGAGCCGGCCAGCATGAAGACCGGAAGGACGAGGTTCCAGGGGTTCATGGGAGCGGGTCTAACGTTTGCGCGTGGCCTTCGACAAGCTCAGGCTGAGCGGGTGGGTTGTTTGCCGCGATCCCGGCAGCCGCTCATGCCGAGCCTGTCGAAGCACGCCCGCCACGCTCGCCCAATCCGCTCAAAACGCCAGCTGCCCGGCCAGTTCCTTCACCTGCCACGGCAGGCCGTGGGCGTTGAGCATGTCCATGAACGGATCGGGATCGAACTGCTCCATGTTGAACACGCCCTCGCCCGTCCAGGCGCCGGTCAGGATCATCGCCGCGCCGATCATCGCGGGAACGCCGGTGGTATAGCTGACCGCCTGGTTGCCGGTTTCGTGGAAGGCGTCCTCGTGATCGCAGATCTGGTAGATGTAGAAGGTCTTCTCGCCAGACCCGTCGAGCGCCTCGCCGGTGG
This sequence comes from Novosphingobium sp., assembly GCA_047605105.1. Classification (GTDB taxonomy): domain Bacteria; phylum Pseudomonadota; class Alphaproteobacteria; order Sphingomonadales; family Sphingomonadaceae; genus Novosphingobium. The sequence continues at coordinate 28,743 of JASGGH010000016.1, forward strand.
CGATGTCGCCGATGTTGGTCTTGCCCTGGGTCGTCGGACCCAAGGAGGCAGGCTCCGGCAGGACGGCCTTCAGGAACTGCAGCGGGATGATCTCCTGCCCGTTATATAGCACCGGGTCGATCCGCGTCATGCCGACGTTCTGCAGCACGGTGAGGTGCTGGATATAGGCGTCACCGAAAGTCATCCAGAAGCGCGCCCGCTCCAGCTCGGGGACGAACTTGGCGAGGCTTTCCAGTTCCTCGTGGTACATCAGGTACATGTTCTTGGGGCCGACGCCCTCGAAGTCGAAGTTCTGGCGGATGGTCATCGCCGGGGTCTCGACCCACTGGCCGCCAGAACCGTCATTCGACCAATGCCGCGCCGGGGCGGTCACTTCGCGGATGTTGATCTCGGGGTTGAAGTTGGTGGCGAAGGCCTGGCCGTGGTCGCCGCCGTTGCAGTCGAGGATGTCGAGCGTGCGGATGGTCTTGAGCTTATGCTTCTTGAGCCACATCGCCATGACGCTGGTCACACCGGGGTCGAAGCCCGAACCGAGCAGCGCCATCAGCCCGGCCTCTTTAAAGCGGTCCTGATAGGCCCACTGCCAATGGTATTCGAACTTGGCGACGTCCTTCGGCTCGTAGTTCGCGGTATCGAGGTAATGGGCCCCGGCGGCGAGGCAGGCGTCCATGATCGTCAGGTCCTGGTAGGGCAGCGCCAGGTTGACCACGAGCTTGGGGCCGATCTGCCGGATCAGCGCGGTCAGCGCCGGCACGTCCTCGGCATCGATGGCATAGGTGCTGACCGTTTGGCCCGTGCGCGCCTTCACCGATTCGGCGATCGCATCGCACTTGCTCTTGGTCCGGCTGGCGAGATGCACGTCCGAGAAGATCTCCGGGTTCATCGCCATCTTGTGGACCGCGACCGAACCGACGCCGCCTGCGCCAATCACCAGTACCTTGCTCAACGTCTGTCTCCTATGGGCCGAAGCTTGGCCGCATATAGAGCGCTTCCATGACAGGACAACTGCGTCATCCAGTTGCAACCCGGCCGGGATAGCAGCGACTCGAGAGGGGTCGAGCCATGCCGACGCAGACGGCGCAGCCGGCTGAGATCCCCGAGGAGCACCTTGCCGGATTGATCGACCGCTCAACTCGACCGGCCAAGTTGACCGCGGTGCCATGACGTCGCAGTCTCGCCTCCGAGGAACAGGAGGACACCCGATGCAGTCGAGCATTCTCACCCCGGCCGCCGCGCTGGTGGTCTGGTCGCTGGCGGTCATGCTGTGGATGATGGTCACCCGCTTCAGGGCCCTCGGCGCCGCCAGGATCGATCTCGGCAAGGCACCGCCCGGCGGGCGCGGACAGGATCTCGAAGGGCGCATCCCCGACGAGGTCCAGTGGAAGGCGCACAACTACGCGCACCTGATGGAGCAGCCGACGCTGTTCTACGCCGCGGTGCTCATCCTCGCGCTGTCGGGCGCGAACTGGGTCGATGTCTCGCTGGCCTGGGCCTACACACTGATCCGCGTCGTCCATTCGCTCTGGCAGGGCACGGTCAACCGGATCCCGGCACGCTTCGGATTGTTCCTGGTCTCGAGCCTGTGCCTGATCGTCCTTGCCGTGCGTGCGCTGCTCGCGACGATGGCCAGCCCTCTGATCACCCTCTGACCGAAACGGTGCCCTCGCCATGACCGGAATGTCGCTTCTCCAGCCCCTTATCGTCCTCACCGCCTGGACCATGGTGATGTGACACCACGCCCATCCCCGCGATCGGCGTGGCCAGCTCAAACCTCGACGAACCGGTCCGCGATCCGGCAACCTCGCTCGACGATGTTCTGCCGGTCGACGTCCAGTGGAAAGCACATAATTATAATTACCTGTATAAAGTACCTACGGTATTTTATACAGTGGCGATCGTGCTGGTCGACGATGCGCTGAGCGTGAAGCCCCAAGTCCCCGCGTCGGCGCCCGGCCCTGCGCCGCGATCCCTTCGCCGCAACGCCAGCCCAAGCCTAGTTGTTTGGTCCCGGTATGTGATGGTGTAGATTTGTCGTCATCGCAGCGGAGGGAGCTATGGGCCAGATTCTTCACGGCAGCGCCAAGACCGCGCACGCCGTTCGAGGTGAGCTACAGCGATCGCAAGCTTCGGTCGCGAGCCTCGCGAAGCGGTACGGGATCAACGAGAAGACTGTCCTGAAGTGGCGGACGCTCGCATGAGCGAGCGCTCGTTGCAGATTTTCGGACGCCGCCCTTGGCAAGCCTGGCTTCGCACGCCGATCTTGCCGATGACGCTTCCGCTGACATCGACGCGGAGCCCATAGCACTGATCGGCGCCGAGCCGGCCTCCATCTATACGCACAGGCGCTGCAAGCGGTCCCGGCGGATGCAATTCAATTCGATTGCGAGGAATTGAGACTGACGCCGACAGTCAACGAATTCGAGCAGTTCGAAACCATCGTCGAGGATCAATGGCCGGCCCGCCACGGCCCTGGCGACCGCCCCGTCTGTTCCGGACAAATGACGCAATCGCTGCCGCAGATCACGATAGCCAGACCGCGAGAGCTATCATTGCCGCGCCGACGAGAATGGCGATCGCGATAAGCCGCGCCGGGGCGAGCGTTAATGCGTCTGGACACGGGTCGCGATGCTCGACAGGCTCTGCTTCGAGGCGGCGAACCGCCGCCCGTATGAGGCGCGGGGCATCATCGCCGATCCGGGCCAGTTCCCACAACAGCGCGTGAACCGTCGCGCTCAACCGATCGGGTGACAGGCATGCCTGAACGATGCGCAGGGAAGAGCGCCGAATCGACCGCGACAGGTCGAACTCCGGCTGGATGCCCGACAGCACGCCGTCGACGGTGACCAGCGCCTTGAGGATCAGCAGCAGGTCGGGCGGCATCGTCAGGCCTTCCTCGCGCATCAGCGGCAGGAAATCGCCGACCAGCTTGCTGAGCACCAGTCGGCTGCCGCCATGACGCTGGACGAGGCGCTCGGCGGCGATGTGCACCCGCTCGCGCGGGACGCCGCTACCGGCCGACCACCCACCGAGCACTTCCGCCAGCTGCGACGGGTCCCCGGTGTTGAGCGCCTGGACGAAGCCGATGAACTCCTCCCGCCGCCGGGGCGACACGTGGCCGATCATGCCGAGATCGAGCAGCGCGAGACGGTTCCCGGGCAGGCACAGCAAATTGCCCGGGTGAGGATCGCCATGGAACCGCCCGTTGATGAGCACCATGTCCAGCACCATGTCGGCGCCGAGCGAGGCGATTGCGGCCGGATCGATCCCCGCAGCCCGTAGCGCATCGCCGTCGCTCGGCGGAACGCCTTCGATATAATCCATCACCAGCACGGTCTCGGACGTCCATTCCCAATGGATTTCCGGGACGATCACCTTCGGCTCCCCCGCGAAATCCGCGCGGATGCGGTCGGCGTTCCGGCCTTCGTTGGTGAAGTCGAGCTCTTCGAGCACCGCCTCGGCAAGCTGCCGCATCATCGCGGCCGGGGCATAGCGGCGCAGATCCGCACTTGCCGCCTCGGCGACCGATGCGAGCTGCGCGATCAGGCGAAGGTCGGCTTCCACGCGCGGCCGGATGCCCGGCCGTCGAATCTTGAGCACCACCGGGCGCCCGTCCTTGAGCCTCGCCCGGTGCACCTGTGCCATGGAAGCCGCGGCGAGCGGTGCAGGATCGAGAGCCACGAACGCGCTTTCCGGCGCCTCGCCGAGCGCTGCTTCGACGGCAGGGCGAAGCGCTTCGAACGGCAGAGTGGGCGCCTTGCTGTGGAGCTGTTCGAGTTCCGCGATCCACTCCAGCGGCAGCAGGTCACCGCGTGTCGCGAGGATCTGGCCAAGCTTGACGAAGGTCGGGCCCAGTTCCTCGAGCGCCAGCCGGCTGCGTCTCGGCAGGCTTTGAGGATCATTGTCCGGGTCGCCACCAGCGCCCCGCTGCTCGAGCCCGAGGCGTTGCAACAGGACGCCAAGACCGAAGCGGGAGGCGACGCGGAGGATTTCGGCCAGGCGATCTCGATCGCGATGGGCAACTTTCAAACTCTTGATCATGTAACGATCCCAATCCGCCCAAAGGAGTAGCGATGTTTCCACCACAGCACGAAGACAATGGCGTTCACAATTCGTTCCCTGTATGTTGGGTGCTGGCCCGCCCGGCGGTGCGATAGGACAACAGGACAGGTTCGTGAAAGATCCCGATGCAGATGCCCGCATCCTTGCCGAGTTTGCCCGGCAGGGAAACGGGCCGGACCCGTTTTCGTCCGCAGTGCGCGCGACACGGATGCCGATACTGATCACCGACCCCAATCAGACGGACAATCCCATCGTGTTCGTCAATGACGCGTTCTCCAAGCTCACCGGCTACGAGCGACGCGAAATTATCGGACGCAATTGCCGCTTCCTGCAAGGACCGGAAACGGATCGCGATGATGTCGCACGGCTGCGCGAGGCGATCGCCACCAATACGCCGATCGAGCTTGATCTGCTTAACTACAAAAAGGATGGAACCACCTTCTGGAACCGGCTGCTGGTCTCGCCGGTGTTCGACAGCGATGGCGATCTGTCCTATTTCTTCGCATCGCAATTCGACGCGACACTCGAGCGTGAACGCCTCTCCCGTCTCGAACGCGAGCGCTTCGATCTCGAATCGGAAGTGGCGCGGCGCGATGCTGAACTGATCGCCAGCGAGCAACGGCTGCGCTTCGCCTTGAAGGCGGGCCGGATGGGCTCATGGAGCCTCAATATCGAGACACAGCGCCTGATGGCGTCGGACGGATGCAAGGAGAATTTCGGAAGGCCGATCGGCGGGCCTTTCTCCTATGAAGATTTGATGGCGGCGGTGCATCCGGATGATCGCAAGATGCGCGATGAAGCGGTCGCGACGGCGATCACCGAGGGCACACTGCTGGATGTTGAATATCGGCTGCTGACGCCCAACGGCGAGGAGCGCTGGGTCCAGGTGCGGGGACAGGCCAATTACCGCGCTGATGGTACGCCGCTGTCGATGATCGGTGTTTCACAGGACATCACGGCGCGCAAGAAGGCCGAAGAGCATCGCGCCCTCCTCGCGAATGAGTTGAGTCACCGCGTGAAAAACAGCCTCGCGATGATCCAGGCCGTAATCGCCCAGACACTGCGGCGGGCGGGTTCGCTGAAAGAGGCTGGAGAGACGCTGCAGGCGCGGGTTTTCGCGATGGCGGCGGCCAATGATGTCCTCGTTCAGCAGCACTGGGGGGGCGCCTCGCTTCGCGACCTACTTCAGCGCACGCTCGCTCCGTTCGGGGTAGACGACGACGCCCAATTCCAGCTTGTCGGCCCAGATATTCATCTCCCGCCGAGGATCGCGACCTCGCTAGCGCTCGGGATGCACGAGATGGCGACCAACGCTGCCAAATATGGCGCGCTTTCGGCCGAGGGTGGAACCGTCCGCATCGTATGGGAGGTTCGTTCAGATTCTGGCCTGAAGCGCTTGCTGTTGACCTGGACTGAGGCTGGTGGGCCGCCGGTGTCCGTACCCGAACGAACCGGGTTTGGAACTACATTGATCGAGCGTGTGCTCGCACGGGAAATGGGTGGCCAGCCGCAGATCAAATATGCGCCTGGCGGCGTCATTCTCAGCGTGAATGCTCCATTGCTTGACGAGAGTGCATAGCGCGGCAATCCACGTCGAATGGCATGGCCCGTGGCACATTTGGGGCACATTTAGGATATCGGAGGGCAGCACAGGGGAAGCCGTTTACTGCAAAACAACGACTTAATCCCCCTCCAGTCTCCTACATTACCCCAAACACCCGGTTCGATTCCCTCCGCAGGATCCCCAGCCGGCACAAGCCCCTCCAAACCCGTGCATCCTGGTGACCGGATCGCCAACAGCCCGACTGGCTGCGGCACGATCCGCTCCGGGCTTCGGCGATATTCGCCAACTGTCATCTATCTGTCATACTTCCCCCGCAGTCCGCGCTGGCGGGCAATCGGCCCGCCGACTATGAGCGGACCCCGTGATGACCGGCAAGCGACAGATTCCCTGGCCGGGCATGGTCCTGGCGACCCTGACTGCCGTGGTCATGCTGGTCACGGGAATCGGCCACTGGATGGTCCTGGCGGTGCTGATCGTCTGGCTCGGTTCGCTGTGGCTGCCCCGGCCCGACCCCACCCCGGCCGAAGCGTCGAGCCCCCACGCCACCCAGGCCCGCGACGTGATGCGCGAGGCGATCGAGCCGCTCGACCTGCCGCTCGTCCTGTTCGACCGCGAGCGGATCATCGCCGCCAATGCCGCCGCGCGCGGCGCTCTGGGCACCCACATCGTCAATCAGGACGCCCGCATCGCCCTGCGCCACCCCGAGGCGGTGCGCCTGCTCGACCTGCCCGACGGCGGCTCGGTGACGATCCGCGGGCTCACGGGAGGGCGCAGCCTGTGGCAGCTCACCCGTCAGCGGATCGACGAACGGCACTGGGTGATCGAGCTTACCGACCGCACCACCGAAGCCGACATCGGCCGGGCCCATACCGACTTCGTCGCCAATGCCAGCCACGAGCTGCGCACGCCGCTTTCGGCGATCATCGGCTACATCGAGACGATGGTCGACGAGCCCGACAAGGTCGACAGGGAAACCGCCGCGCGCTTCCACGAGACCGTCCTGCGCGAGGCACGGCGGATGCAGAGCCTGGTCTCCGACCTCATGTCGCTGTCCCAGCTCGAGGCCGAGAAGCACGATGCGCCGACCGACGAGGTCGAACTCGGCCAACTTGCGGCCCGCGTGGTCGGCGAACTGGCAACGACCTGCGGTGTCGAGCGCTTCCAACTGCACCGGCCCGACGCCGCGATCGAAGTCACGGGCGATTCGAAGCAACTCGAGCAGTTGCTGCGAAACCTGATCGAGAACGCGCTGAAATACGGCGAGGACGGGGCGCCCGTCCGGATCGACATCGCCGGGGGCGCCGGCAACCTCGCGCGGATGACCGTCACCGACAGCGGCAACGGCATCGCGCCCGAGCATCTGCCCCACCTGACCCGCCGGTTCTACCGCACCGACCCCAGCCGCAGCCGGGCCGGCGGGGGCACGGGCCTGGGCCTGGCGATCGTCAAGCACATCGTCGAGCGCCACCGGGGAAAGCTCGACATCGCCTCAACCCTCGGCACCGGCACGACCGTGACGGTTCAGTTGCCACGGGCTGCCGGACCGGGGCTGCGCAATGATCGTGCATTGTCATAAACCTGTCATGGAACATGCCCAGAGCGGCTGCCGGAACTCCAATGCCCAGAACCTAGAAGAGTATGTGCGGATGAAAAAGACAGCGCTGATCCTCGCCACCGCAGCCGCGGCCACCACCCTGCTTTCGGCCTGCGGCGGTGCGCAGAGCGGCTCGCGCGACCAGATCCGCGCGGTCGGCTCCTCAACCGTCTATCCCTTTGCCAAGGTCGTAGCCGATTCGCTCGCCAAGTCGAACACCGCGTTCAAGTCGCCGATCATCGAATCGACCGGCACCGGCGCGGGCATGAAGCTGTTCTGCGCGGGCATCGGCGCCCAGCACCCCGACATCGTCAACGCCTCGCGCCGGATGAAGAAGTCCGAGTTCGACGACTGCGCCAGCCACGACGTGAAGGGCATCGTCGAGATCCAGGTCGGCCTCGACGGCATCGCCTTCGCCGAAGCCAAGGGCGGCCCCGGCCTCGCCCTCACCCAGGTCGATGTCTACAAGGCGCTGGCCGCCAATCCCTTCGGCAAGCGCAATACCGCCAAGACCTGGAAGGACGTCAACCCGGCGCTCCCGGCCGAGCCGATCCTGGTCTACGGCCCGCCCTCGACCTCCGGCACCCGCGACGCCCTAAAGGAACTGATCCTCATCAAGGGCTGCGAAAGCGACCCGGCGATGAAGGCGCTCAAGGACACCAAGAAGGAAGATCATGACAAGTTCTGCGGCGAGGTCCGCTCGGACGGTGCCTATGTCGATGCCGGCGAGAACGACAACCTGATCGTGCAGAAGCTCGAAGCCAATCCCAAGGCGATCGGCATCTTCGGTTTCTCCTACCTCGAAGAGAACGCCGACAAGCTGAAGGGCCTGACCATGGCCGGGATCACCCCGACCTATGCCTCGATCGCCGACTTCTCCTATCCCGGCGCGCGCCCGCTCTACATCTACGTGAAGCAGCAGCACGTCGCCGCGATCAAGGGCCTCAAGGAATTCATCGCCGAGTGGGCGAAGTCCTGGGGCAAGGACGGCGTGCTGGCCAAGGCCGGCATGGTAGTCTCGCCCGACGACGTCCAGGCCAAGAACGCGGCGATCGCCAGCAGCCTGACGCTGCTCGACCCGGCATCGCTCAAGTAAGCCGAGGACCACGCGCAGCATGTCGCCGGCCATTCCCTTTTTGCTCGCCTTCGGGCTGGGCCTGATCGGCTGGCTGGCGGCACGTTCGCGGGCCTGGACCCTGCGCGGCACCAAGGGCCTCGGCTCCGCTGGACGGCTTCATTCGCTGCCGGACTATCACGGCTGGTATGTCGCCATCTGGGCGGCAGTTCCGGCGATCCTCTTCGCGCTCATCTGGAACGCGGTGAGCCCGATCCTGGTCATGGACCGGGTCCTGGCCTCTCCGGCCGCGGCCAAGCTGCCGGCCTTCGGTTTCGAACGCGACGCGATCCTCTCCGAAGCCCGCGCCATCGCCACGGGCCAGGCGAGCGGCGCGTTCAATCCGCTTGCCAACGGCCTGGTCGAGCCGTTCCAGTCGGCGCTCGGGCACTATGGCACGATCGGCCTGGTCGTGACCCTGCTGCTCGGCTTCGTCGGCGGCGCCTGGGCCTTCACCCGGCTCAAGCGCGAGTTCCCCGCGCGAACCCAGGTCGAGCGACTCGTCATGCTCGGCCTGCTGCTCGCCTCGCTGGTGGCGATCCTCGCCACCTTCGGCATCCTCGCCTCGCTGCTGTTCGAGACCGGGCGCTTCTTCCAGATCGTCCCCGCCTCCGATTTCCTCTTCGGCACCCATTGGGGCCCGGACCCGATGGCCACGCCCGGCCCCAACGTCGGCGAAAATTACGGCGCCCTGCCGCTGTTCTGGGGCACCATCGTCATCGGCGCGATCATCGCGATGATCGTCGCGATACCGCTCGGCCTGATGAGCGCGATCTACCTCACGCAATATGCCACTCCGGCGCTGCGCAAGTGGATGAAGCCGCTGCTCGAGATCCTCGCCGGCGTGCCGACCGTGGTCTACGGCTACTTCGCCGCGCTGACCGTTGCCCCGGCGATCCGCGACTTCGGCCATGCCATCGGCATCGCCAGCGCCTCTTCGGAAAGCGCGCTCGCCGCCGGTGTGGTGATGGGCATCATGATCATTCCCTTCGTCTCCTCGATGGCCGACGATTCGATCTCGGCCGTTCCCCAGGCGATGCGCGACGGCAGCCTGGCGATGGGCGCGACGACTTCGGAGACGATCCGCAAGGTCCTGATCCCCGCCGCGCTCCCCGGCATCGTCGCCGGCGTGATGCTCGCGGTCAGCCGCGCGATCGGCGAGACGATGATCGTGGTCATGGCCGCCGGCGCCACGGCCCGGCTCACCGCCAACCCGTTCGAATCGATGACCACGGTCACTTTCCAGATCGTCGCCATGCTGACCGGCGAGGGCTCGTTCGATCACCCCGCGACGCTGTCCGCCTTCGCGCTGGGCATGGTCCTGTTCCTGGTCACCCTGACCCTTAATTTCATCGCCCTGCGCGTCGTGAAGCGCTTCCGGGAGGCCTATGAGTAACCCGCCCTCCCGTACCGCAGAGCGCACCGCCAGGCGGATCAAGGGCCGCTACCGGTCCGAGCGGATCTTCCGCGGCGTGGGCATGGTCGCGGTGCTGTTCTCCGCCGTGGTCCTGGCCTTCCTGCTCTGGACCATGACCGCCAACGCGGTCGGCGGCTTCAAGCGCGCCGAGCTGCGCTTCCCGGTCGACTTCGCCGCGGCGCGGCTCACCATCGATCCCTCCCAGCTCGCCGGTCCGGCCGCGATGCAGGCGCTGGAGACCGCGGGCCTGCCGGACGCAATCAAGCTGGCGGCAGGCTCGGCCCTGGGCCAGCCCGCCGCCGCCGAGCTGGACACCAGTGCCTGGCGCGAGGTCGCGGCGCGGCTCGTCACCGATCCCACCCTGCTCCAGCGCAAGGCCGAGGTCGCGGTCCCGGTCAGCGACGACCTCGCCGGCGCGCTGCGCGGCGATGCCCATCCCGAGCTTCAGCCGCTCGCCCGGCAGCTCGAGAAGAGCGGCAACCTGGTCTCGGCCTGGGACCTCGGCTTCCTCTCGCGCAGCGACGCGACCGGGCCGCAGGCAGTAGGCATCTGGGGCGCGCTCAAGGGCTCGATCCTGACCATGCTGGTCACGCTGCTGCTCGCCTTCCCGGTCGGCGTGCTCTCGGCGGTCTACCTCGAGGAGTATGCCCCCAAGAACAAGTGGACCGACCTCATAGAGGTCTCGATCAACAACCTCGCGGCGGTGCCCTCGATCATCTTCGGGCTGCTCGGCCTGGCGGTGTTCCTATGGATCTTCCCGAACTACCGCTCGGCCCCGCTGATCGGCGGCATGACCCTGGCGCTGATGACCATGCCGGTCATCGTCATCTCGGGCCGCAACGCGATCAAGGCGGTGCCCCCCTCGATCCGCGACGCCGCCCTGGCGGTGGGCGCGAGCCGGGTGCAGACGGTGTTCCACCACGTCCTGCCGCTGGCCCTGCCCGGCATCCTCACCGGCACGATCATCGGCATGGCCCGCGCGCTGGGCGAGACCGCGCCGCTGCTGATGATCGGCATGCGCGCCTTCGTCGCCTCGCCGCCCGACGGCTTCACCTCGCCCTCGAGCGTGCTGCCGGTGCAGATCTTCCTGTGGTCGGACGAGATCGACCGCGGCTTCGTCGAGCGGACCTCGGCGGCGATTATCGTCCTCCTCCTGTTCCTGCTGGTGATGAATGGCCTCGCCATCTATCTCCGCAACAAGTTCGAGAAAAAGTGGTGAAAGCTGACACTATCCAGACGGAGCCCAAGATCCGCACGCGCGACGTCTCCGTCTTCTACGGCGAGAAGCGGGCGATCGACAACGTCTCGATCGACATCGAGACCGAGTTCGTCACCGCCTTCATCGGCCCGTCGGGCTGCGGCAAGTCGACCTTCCTGCGCACGCTCAACCGGATGAACGACACCATCGCCGCAGCGCGGGTCGAGGGCGAGATCCTGCTCGACGGGGAAGACATCTACCGCTCCGGCATGGACGTGGTTCAGTTGCGCGCCCGGGTCGGCATGGTCTTCCAGAAGCCCAACCCGTTCCCCAAGTCGATCTACGAGAACGTCGCCTACGGCCCGCGCATCCACGGCCTGGCCGACGGCAAGGGCGACATGGACGGCATCGTCGAAAGCTCGCTGCGCCGCGCCGGCCTCTGGGAAGAGGTCAAGGACCGCCTCGGCGACAGCGGCACCGCGCTGTCGGGCGGCCAGCAGCAGCGCCTCTGCATCGCCCGCGCCATCGCGGTCGATCCCGAGGTAATCCTGATGGACGAGCCCTGCTCGGCGCTCGACCCGATCGCCACGGCGCGGATCGAGGAACTGATCGACGACCTGCGCGGCCGCTATGCGATCGTGATCGTCACCCACTCGATGCAGCAGGCCGCCCGCGTCTCGCAGCGCACGGCTTTCTTCCACCTCGGGAACTTGGTGGAATACGGCGAGACCTCGCAGATCTTCACCAATCCGCGCGAGGAGCGGACCAAGGACTACATCACCGGAAGGTACGGCTGAGATGGCACAGGAACACACCGTCAAGGCATTCGACGAGGACATCACCCGCCTGCGCGGCCTGATCGCCCAAATGGGCGGCCTGGCCGAAGTCGCGATCGGCGAGGCGATGGACGCCTTGGTCCGCGGCTCGTCCGAACAGGCCGAGGCGGTCATCGCCCGCGACAAGCAGATCGACGCGCTGGAAAGCGAGGTCGACAAGCTCTCGGTGCGGATCATCGCGCTGCGCGCACCGATGGCCGACGACCTGCGCGAAGTCATCGCCGCGCTCAAGATCGCCGGCGTGATCGAGCGGATCGGCGACTATGCCAAGGGCATCGCCAAGCGCACCGGGCAGATCGAGAAGCGCAAGAAGTTCGAGCCGCTGACCCTGATCCCGGCCATGGCCGAGGTCGCCGCCGAGATGGTCCACGACGTGCTGACCGCCTATGCCGCGCGCGATCCGGCACTGGCGGTCGAGATCATCGAGCGAGACCAGAAGGTCGACGCCTTCTACAATTCGATCTTCCGCAATCTGGTCAGCCACATGATGGAGAACCCGGCGACGATCTCCAGCGCGGCGCAACTGCTGTTCGTGGCGCGCAACCTCGAGCGGATCGGCGACCACGCCACCAATGTCGCCGAGATGGTCTACTACGCCGCCACGGGGGATTACCTGACCGAGCGGGAAGATCGGACGGATACCTGATGCCGCAACCAAGACTCCTGTTGGTCGAGGACGATCCGGCCCTGGCCGAACTGCTCGAATTCCGTTTCAAGTCGGAAGGCTACACCGTCAGCGTCACCGGCGACGGGGACGAGGCGCTGTTGCTCGCCGCCGAGGAGGCGCCCGACCTGGTCGTGCTCGACTGGATGATCGAGGGCACCAGCGGGATCGAGGTCTGCCGCCGTCTGCGCCGCGACAAGGCCACGGCCCACGTGCCGATCATCATGCTCACCGCCCGCGGCGCCGAGGACGACCTGATCCGCGGCCTCGAGACCGGCGCGGACGATTACCTGACCAAGCCGTTCTCCCCGCGCGAGCTGCTCGCCCGGGTCGCGACGATCATGCGGCGGATCCGCCCGGCCCTCGCCGGCGAGACGCTGACCGTGGGCGACCTGTCGCTCGACGCGACGGCCCACCGGGTGATGCGGCGCGGCTCCTCGGTGACCCTGGGGCCGACCGAATACCGCCTGCTCAAGTTCTTCATGGAGCATCCGGGACGGGTCTTCTCGCGCGGCCAGTTGCTCGACGCGGTCTGGGGCACCGACAGCGACATCGAGCTGCGCACCGTCGACGTCCACATCCGCCGCCTGCGCAAGGGCATCGAAGTCACCGGCGCGCCCGATCCGGTACGGACGGTCCGCTCGGCCGGCTATGCGCTGGAAGCGGTCTAGCCGGCCAGCTCCGCCAGCCTGCCCGCCACCCGGCATAGATCGGCGAGGATCTGGGGGCTACTTCCGCACTGCCGCCGCCAAAGCCAAGGGATAGCGTTCGCCGACAATCTCGATCTCCGCGAGCGCCTGCTCGATGCCCTGCAGGTCGCCGGTCGAGAGCTTCACCTCCGCCGCGGCCAGGTTCTCTTCCAGCCGCGAGACCTTGGTCGTCCCCGGGATCGGCGCGATCCACGGCTTTTGAGCGAGCAGCCAGGCCAGTGCGATCTGCGCCGGGGTGGCCCCCTTTTCCGCCGCGATCCCCCTGATCCGCTCGACGAGCGCCAGGTTGGCCTTCATCGCCTCGTCCTGGAAGCGCGGCAGGTTCTGGCGGAAATCGTCCGCGGCGAACATCTCCTTGCTGGTGATCGCCCCGGTCAAAAAGCCGCGGCCGAGCGGGCTGTAGGGAACGAAGCCGATGCCGAGCTCCTCGAGCAGCGGCAGGATCGCCGCCTCCACGCCGCGCTCCCATAGCGAGTATTCGCTCTGCAAGGCGGCGACCGGCTGGACCGCGTGGGCGCGGCGGATGTCCTCCACCCCGGCCTCGGACAGGCCGAAATGCTTGACCTTGCCCTCGGCGATCAGGTCGCGGACCGTGCCGGCCACGTCCTCCATCGGCACCTCGGGATCGACGCGGTGCTGGTAGAGCAGGTCGATGGTCGCGACGTTCAGCCGCTTTAGCGATGCTTCGCAGACCTCGCGGATATGCTCCGGCCGGCTGTCCACGCCCATCGGGCCCTTCCGGCCGATCTTGAAGCCGAACTTGGTGGCGATCACCACCTCGTCGCGCATCGGGGCCAAGGCTTCACCCAGCAGTTCCTCGTTGTCGAAGGGGCCATAGACCTCGGCGGTGTCGAAGAAGGTTACCCCGCGCTCATAGGCGGCGCGGATCAGGGCGACGCCCTCGGCGCGCTCGACCGATTTGCCGTAGGCGAAGCTCAACCCCATGCAGCCGAGGCCGATCGCCGATACTTCCAGGCCCTGCCCGAGCTTGCGCTGTTCCACCGTAAATCTCCTGCTGATGTGCGGCTCCAACATGGCCCCTTCTCGGCTCGGCGCAAGCGAGAGAACCTTTCTTTTCCGGCCCCCCTATCCCCTTCGGACGGGGGCGCAGGGGACGCTTCCAATGCACATGGTCGAAGCCCGCGACGGCACGCACCTCTACGTAAAGTCCTGGGGGTGAAGGCCAAATCCTGGGGCGAAGACCGCCCGGTGGTCCTGATCCACGGCTGGCCGCTGTCGGCGGACAGCTGGGACCCGGTCGCCCTCGCCCTGGCCGATAACGGCTACCGTGCGATTTCCTACTGGTTCTTCACCGACCACGACAACCGCTTTGCCGCCAAGGGCGCGGCGATGGCGACTTTCGCTTCAAAAGGCCGCGACGTCTTCGCCCACTGCCTTGTCAGGGCGCGGTGCCGGGCATGGGCGGGATGTCCGCGTCGTCCTCGTGCACTTCGACCCGGCCGAGGCCCAGGTGGCTCTTGCCCCGGCCATAGGCGAAATAGAGCACCAGGCCGATCACGCCCCAGATCGGCAGGAACAGCATCGCCTGCATCGGCAGGTTGAAGAACAGGAAGATGCAGCCGACGATCGTCAGCGGAGCGATGAGCCAGGCGGCCGGCACGGTAAAGTGCCGCTTGCGCGTGGGATCCCGCTTGCGCAGCACCAGCAGCGCGATCGCCACGAACATGAAGGCATAGAGCGTGCCGGCGTTCGAGATGTCGGCCAACTGGCCGACCGGGAAGAACGCCGCGGCCAGGGCGACGAGGCCGCCGGTGATGGCGGTCACGATGTGCGGAGTCTTGAAGCGCGGGTGCACGGTGCTGAGCACCTCGGGCAGCAGGCCGTCGCGGCTCATGACGAAGAAGATGCGGGTCTGGCCGAACAGCAGCACGAGGATCACCGAGGGCAGCGCCAGGAAGGCGGCGACACCCAGCATGTTGCCGATGCCCGAGAAGCCGATGGTGCGCAAGACGTGGGCCAGGGCCTCGTTCGAACAGACCAGCGCCTCGTGGTATTGAGGCATGGCGCACTGCCGCGCGAGTTCCGCCGAACCGGCGGCGAAGGGCACGCCGTCCGGGCCCATGACCGGCTGGCCGCCCAGTGTCCCCACCGCGCCGGCGGCGACGAGGATGTAGAACACCGTGCAGATCAGCAGCGCCCCGATCAGCCCGATCGGCACGTTGCGCTGCGGGTTCTTGGTCTCCTCGGCGGCAGTCGAGACGGAATCGAAGCCGACATAGGCGAAGAAGATCGTCGCCGCGGCGCCCACCGCGCCGACACCGCTGCCGAAGCCGCCGAAGAGGCCGGCGGGCAGGAACGGGTTGAACTTCTCCGACGAGAACTCCGGGCTGGTGTAGGTCAGCGCGATGAAGGCGGTCAGCGCGGTGATCTTGATCGCGACCAGGACCGCGTTGAACTTGGCGCTTTCACTGGTGCCGAGAATCAGCAGCCCGGTCACCAGCAGGGCAATGATCATGGCCGGAAGGTTGATCAGGCCACCTTCGGCTCCGCCGAGAGCCAGAGGGCCGGCCGAGAGCCAGGCGGGGAGATGTATCCCCAGGAATTCATTCAATATCGTGCCGCTGAAATAGCCGGACCACCCCACGGAAACCGCCGCCGCAGCGATCGCATATTCCATGATGAGCGCCCAGCCGACGGTCCAGGCGAACGTCTCGCCGATCGTCGCATAGGTGTAGGTATAGGCGCTGCCCGCCACGGGGATCATCGCGGCGATCTCGGCATAGCAGAGCGCCGCGACGATGCAGATCAAGCCGGCGATCACGAAGGCGAGCATCAGGCCGGGCCCGGCCTTCTGCGCGCCCGAGGCGGTCAGCACGAAGATGCCCGTGCCGATGACGCTGCCGATGCCGAGCAGGGTCAACTGGACGGCGCCCAACGACCGGTGGAGCGATTTCTTCTCGGCGGTCGCCAGAATGGCATCCAGCGGTTTGACGCGTCCGAACATGCGGGCCTCCCAGCCAAGTGGCCGCCGTGCACTGCAAGGCTGGCCGATCCGTAGGGAAGCTAGCGGGATGCCGCGCATTGGCAATAGCTTAGCGCTCCCCTTCCCCAGCTTTGCTGCGGACGCTACAAGCCGGCGCATGTCCACCACGTTCCAGCTCGACACGGCGATCAGCCGCGCCAACCCGACCCCCGCGCCGATGAAGCGCCAGACCGTGCCCGGGCTGCGCAAGCGCAAGGTCGACGGCACCACCGCCAAGCGGATCGTGATGCTGACCGCCTATACCGCGCGCCAGGCGCAACTGCTCGATCCGCACTGCGACCTGCTTCTGGTCGGGGATTCGCTCGGCCAGGTGATCTACGGCCTGCCCTCCTCGGTGCCGGTGACGCTCGACCTGATGGCCGCCCACGGCGCGGCGGTGGTGCGTGGATCGTACCAGGCGGTGGTGATCGTCGACATGCCCTTCGGCAGCTATGAGGCTTCGCCGCGGCAGGCCTTCGAAAGCGCCGCGCGGCTGCTCAAGGAGACCGGCTGCGCCGGTGTGAAGCTCGAAGGCGGCGCGGCGATGGCCGAGACGGTGAAGTTCCTGACCGAGCGCGGCATTCCGGTGATGGGCCACGTCGGGCTGACCCCGCAGGCGGTCAACGTGCTCGGCGGCTACGGCGCGCGCGGGCGCAGCGAGGCCGAGGCGGCCAAGATCGTCGCCGACGCCAAGGCACTCGACGAAGCCGGGGCCTTCGCGATCGTGGTCGAGGGCGTGGTCGAGCCGATCGCGGTGGAGATCACCAAGGCGGTGTCCTGCCCGACCATCGGCATCGGCGGCTCCTCGTTCTGCGACGGCCAGGTGCTGGTGACCGAGGACATGCTCGGCATGTTCGAGCGCGTGCCGCGCTTCGTGAAGCGCTATGCCGAGATCGCCGAGACCGTCTCGGAGGCAGTGGCGCGGTATGCCGCCGAAGTGCGCGACGGGACCTTCCCCGGTGAAGAGCAGACCTATCAGCCGAAGTAGCCTGCCTCGCCTCACCCATACCGTCAGGCTGCCCTTGGTCCAGCATCCCTGGCGCCCCTTGCGCCCAACAGAGCGGTTGTGAATGGCGCCACGTTGCCCCATGGACCCTGAAACGAGTTCAGGGTGACGAGCTTGTGGGAGAGGCATTCTTTCCCGATCCACTCCCGATTTTGAGGCCCGCTTGATCCTGAAATACTACAAAGGCTCGATCCTCTTCACCCTGGTCTGCCTGGCGCTCGCCGTCTGGTACGGCTGGGCGACCACCGGGACCGTGGAAGGCACCGCCTCGCTGCTGTGGATCGTGGTGGTCCTCTCGATCCTCGAGGTTTCGCTCTCCTTCGACAATGCCGTGGTCAACGCCAAGGTGCTGACCGAGATGGACGAGGTCTGGCAGAAGCG
Organism: Novosphingobium sp.; assembly: GCA_047605105.1. Classification (GTDB taxonomy): domain Bacteria; phylum Pseudomonadota; class Alphaproteobacteria; order Sphingomonadales; family Sphingomonadaceae; genus Novosphingobium. The sequence continues at coordinate 46,269 of JASGGH010000016.1, forward strand.
GTTCCTGACCTGGGGCATGGTCATCGCGGTCTTCGGCATGCGGATCGTCTTCCCGCTCGCCATCGTCGCGATCGCCGCCGGCCTGGGGCCGATGGCGGCGCTCAAGCTGTCGCTGAACAATCCCGAGGAATACGAGACGATCGTCTCCAGCGCCCATGTCGGCATCGCCGGCTTCGGGGGCGCCTTCCTGGCGATGGTCGGGCTCAAGTACTTCTTCGATTCCGACAAGGACGTGCACTGGATCAAGGGGATCGAGGAATACCTCACCAAGTTCGCGCGGATCGAGGCGCTGGAGATCGCCCTGCTGCTGATCGCGCTCTACCTGGTCTCGCTGCTGCTGCCCGACAGCGATGCACTGACCTTCATCGTCGCCGGCACGCTGGGCATCGTCACCTTCATCGCGGTCGAGGCGATTTCCACGCTGCTGGAGATGCAGGAGGAGGCCCACGCGGCGACCGGGGCGGTCGTCCGTTCCGGGCTCGGCGGGTTCCTCTACCTCAACGTGCTCGACGGCTCGTTCTCGTTCGACGGGGTGATCGGCGCTTTCGCACTGTCGAACAACATGGTGGTGATCGCGCTCGGCCTATCGATCGGCGCGATGTTCGTGCGTTCGATGACGATCATGCTGGTCCGAAAAGGCACCCTGGCCGAATACCGCTTCCTCGAGAACGGCGCCTTCTGGGCGATCGTCGCGCTGGGCGGGATCATGCTGATTTCGGCCCGCTACCATATCCCCGAGGCAGTGACCGGGCTGATCGGCGCGGTCCTGATCGGGCTGTCGCTATGGTGGTCGGTCCGCTGGAAGCGGCGTCACCCCGAAGCGGCCGACTAGGTCTCACCTCCCGCTTTCAGCCGCGTCGCTATCGGCGCGGCGACGACCATCTGCACCAGATGGTAGACCACCAGCGGCAGGATGATAATCCCGGCGGAAGCGGCGGGAAACAGCACGGTCGCCAGCGGGGCGCCCATGGCGACGCTCTTCTGCCCGCCGGCGAAGAGCATGGCGATCCGGTCCCCGCGCGGCAGCTTGACCAGGCCGCCGAGCAGCCAGGCGCCGCCGTAGCCGAAGATCATGGCCAGGGCGCAGCCGAGCAGCACCCAGAGCCAGCCGAGCGGATCGACCTTGCTCCAGATCCCCTGCTCCACCGCGCCCGAGAAGGCGACATAGACCGCGATGCCGATCGATGCGCGGTCCATGATCGTGATCAGGCGCTTGTGCCCCGCCACCCAATGCCGGGTGAAGCCCTGCAGCACCTGGCCGATGACGAAGGGCAGCAGCAGCATGGTCATGACCTTGATAAGCTGGTCACCGTGGAACACCGCGCCGTGGCTGCCGGCGAGCAGCGAATAGAGCGGCGCGCTGACGAACACGCCGAGAATGTTGACCAGCGCCGCCGCGATCACCGAGCTGGCGACGTTGCCGCCGGCCAGCGAGCTGTAGGCCGTGGCCGACTGCACGGTCGAAGGCAGCACGCCCATGTAGAGGAACCCGATCGCCAGCAGCGGCGGCAGGAACAGGGTGCCGGCCTGCCACAGCCCCCACCCCGCCAGGGTCATCGCCCCGAACACCCACAGCACCAGCGGCACCAGCAGGCGGTGATTGCCGAGCCCCGCCCAGACCTCCGCGCGAGAAAGGCGCAGCCCGTAGAGCAGGAACAGCACGAAGACCGCGGTATTGGCGACCCACTGCGCGATCGCGCGGGACTCGCCGGTGACAGGCAGGAAAGTGGCCAGCAGGACCGCGACGAGGATCAGGCGGACCATGGGGTCGATAAAGCGCATGTTCGGCGCAGTGGCGGATTGGCTCGGGGTTGTCGAGAGTCCGAAGGACCCGCCGACCAAGCGCTAGAACCGCTCGGACTTCACCTTCAGCGCTGC
>JASGGH010000017.1:0-45738 GCA_047605105.1 Novosphingobium sp.
ATGGCGATGACTGGGCCTTCATCACTCGCAAGTGGACTTCTTCAACAGCCTGCTAGAGGCCGAGCGTAATGACTTCATACTGACCCGTTCGTCCTGAGGCGGGGCTGAAGCGGCAAGTTGAAGCGCCGTCTCGAAGGGCTGCGCCAGGCGGTGCTTTGAGGGGATCTCAGCCTGCGGCTTCGACCCTCAGCATGAACAGCCGTGATTCGAGGTCATGTCATCACGCTGTAGGTCTGCCTGTTGCATGCCTCCCGGGAAATTCGGGATGGACCGGCCAGGCCTCCGTCACCGCACGAACAGGCTGGCGAGCTCGACATGGGTGGACCAGCGAAACTGGCCGACCGGGCGCAGCTCGGCCAGGCGGTAGCCGCCGTCCACCAGGGTCGCGGCGTCGCGCGCCCAGCTCGAGGGATTGCAACTGACATAGACCAAGTGCGGCACGGCGGCCTCGGCCAGCCGCTCCACCTGATCGCGCGCGCCGGCACGGGGCGGATCGAGCACGACGGCATCGAAGCGGTTCAACTCATCGGCCAGCAGCGGATTGCGGAACAGGTCGCGGTGAAGCGCATGGACCGGCAATTGCGAGCGACCTGCCGCGGCCTTGCAGGCGAGATGCGCATCGCGCGCCGCCTCCACCGCCAGGACCTTGGCCCCGTCCCGCGCCAGGGCGAAGGCGAAAGTACCGAGGCCGGCGAACAGGTCGGCCACCGCCGCCGATCCCGCCAGCCACTCGCGCGCGGCCGCGACCAGCGCCTGCTCGCCGTCGAGCGTCGCCTGGAGGAACGCCCCGGGCGGAAAGCCGACGCTGACGCCGCCGAGCGCGACGGTCACCGGCTCGGGCTCCCACAGCGTTTCGGGACCGTAGCCCTGATCCAGCGTCAACCGCGCCAGGCCGTGGGCGCGGGCGAAATCGAGGATGGCCTCGCTGCCCTGCAGGCCCTCGACCGCCAGGCCCTTGATCCCCAGATCGGCACCTTGCTCGGTCCAGGCCAGTTCGATGTCCGCGGCCAGCTTCGGCATGGCATGCCTGCCACCCGGCCTGGCCTTGCGGCTTTTTGCGTCCTTGTCGCTCCGGCCCAATGTAATCAGCAGTTTGCGCAAGGGAGCCAAGATCGCGACGAGCTCGGGCACGAGCACCGGGCACTCGGCCAGTTCGACCAGCCGGTGCGACTTCGCCTCGCGGAAGCCGATGACGATCCGCCCGCCCGAGCTCTCCGCCCGCAGCGAGGCGCGGCGGCGGCTCCCGGGCGGGGAAAGGTGCGGCGGGGCGAGCAATTCGGCCCCCAGCTCCTGCGAAGCCGAGGCGTTGGCCACGCGCTTTTCGACGAAATCGGCGAGCGACACCTCGTCAAGCTGCTGGAGCTGGCACCCGCCGCACTGGCCGAAATGGCGGCAGGCCGGCGCAATGTGATGCGGCCCCCACTGCAGCGTGTCGTCGGCGAGCAGCAGGTCGCCCGGCGCGGCGCCCCAGGCAAACCGGCCCGACGCGGTGACGCCATCGCCCTTGGCGGCGATGCGGACGATCTCTTCGGTTTCGCTCATGAAGCGGCCGCGTAGGCCCGCGGGACCGCGCGGGCAAGGTCGCCCGCGGTGAACGGCGCCGCGCAATGCCGCGCGGCCTCGGCGTGGAGCCAGACGCCTTGGCCGGCCGCTGCGAACGGATCGGCTCCGGCGGCGAGGCGGCTGGCGATCGTCCCGGCGAGGACATCGCCGGTTCCGGCGGTCGAGAGCCAGCTAGACGCCCGCGGGGCCAGCGCCAGGCGGCCGTCCGGCGCGGCGATGACGGTGTCCGGCCCCTTGGCGACGATGACCGCGCCGCTGGCCTTGGCGAGAGCGAGGGCGCGTTCGGGCTTGGCGCCGCTTGGGGCAAGGCCGAAGGCTTTCTCCAGCGCTGCGAACTCGCCGTCGTGCGGCGTCGCAATGGCCGGCGCGGGGTCCGGCGGCCGGAGAATCATCAGCGCATCGGCATCCGCAACGGTCGGGATATCAGCCTGCAGCGCGGCAGCCAGGCGGGCACGAGCGGCGTCCGTGCGACCGAGTCCCGGACCGATCAGGACAGCAGACCATCTTTTATCTTCAAGGACTTGTGATAATGGATTGACATCCAGTACCAGGTCCCAGGGCAGCGCGTGGGCTTCGACCAGCTCAGCCTGGGCGGGATTGCGGTATTCGCGAGAAACAGGATCAAGATCCGCTCGTGCCGAGCGTGTCGCAGCACTCCCGCCTCGCCCGCCCAACAGCTTCACATAGCCCGCCCCGGCACCTTGCGCAGCTATTGCGGCCAGGACGGAGGCCCCGGGCATCTCGCCCGCTACCACACCCAACAAGCCGCGCCGGTACTTGTGCGCATCCGCCGCCGGAGCGCGCAATTCGGGCTGGCCGATCAATTGCGCAGCGCCCGGCACAGCCGTCACCCCGATCGGCACCAACCGCAGCGCGCCCATCGCGGCGCATGCCGGCATCAGGAAATGCGCGAATTTCCAGGCGCCCAGCGCCAGCGTCAGATCATAGCTCGGCAGGCCCTCGTCAAGCGCCGCGCCGCTGTCGCTGTCCACGCCGCTCGGCAGATCGACCGCAATACGGTGCTTGTGGCTCTGCGCCAGGTCCTGCAGGAGGCCCAGATGCTCGGCGGTGAGCGGACGGGCCAGGCCGCTGCCGAACAGGCAATCGACCAGGACCCGGTCGCCCTGAGGCTGTCGAAGGCCTTGCGGACGGATGTCGGGGCCCAGCACCTCGCCCTGGAACAGCGACCGGGCATTCCGTGCCGCGTCGGTCCTCGGCTCGGCGGCAGCGATCACCGCCACCTGCCCGCCCCGCTCGCGCAGGGCCTCGGCGATCACGTAGCCGTCGCCGCCGTTGTTGCCCGGGCCGCAGAGCACCGTCACCGGGCGATGGCCGGCGACCCGCCAGACCCAGTCGGCGGCGCCCCTGCCGGCCACGTCCATCAGCGCCTCGACGCTGGAGCCGGCATCGATCAGGGCCTGCTCCGCCGCGCGCATCTGGCGGACGGTCAGGATCTGGTCAGGGCTTCGCGGCATCGCTGGCCGGCAAGGCGCCCGGTTCCGGCGCGGCTTCGAGCGGGATGCGGTAGCGGTCGTCGCCCACGGTCACCTCGGCCACGGTCCCGTTGACCGCGACCTGGGCCGCATCGGCCCCGTCGGACGAGACGATCGCATTGTCCTGGTCCACCTCGAAGCGCCGGAATCCGCCGTCGGGATGGCGCACCACCATCCTGTAGACCCCGCCTTCACGGCTGCGCTCGATCGCGCAGTCCTTGGCGAAGCTGGTGCCCGGGCCGAGCGCGCATTCCACCTTTTCCGCCCCTTCCGCAACTTTCGGCGGGGCGGCTTCGTGCTGCGAGCAGGCGACCAACGCGCCGCCTGCGGCGACCACGAGCGACCAGCGCACCATGTCAGCGCCGCTTCAGTTGCGTCACGTCGCGCACCGCGCCGCGCGCCGCGCTGGTGGTCATCGCGGCATAGGCCTGGAGCGCGACCGAGACCGCCCGCTTGCGTGGGCGTTCGGGATGCCAGGCCATGTCGCCCTTGGCCTCCATCGCGGCGCGGCGTGTCGCCAGGACCTCGTCGGAGACCGCGAGGTTGATCGTGCGGTTGGGGATGTCGATCTCGATCAGGTCGCCCGGCTCGACCAGCCCGATCGTCCCGCCCTCGGCCGCTTCGGGCGAGGCGTGGCCGATCGAGAGGCCCGAGGTCCCGCCCGAGAAGCGCCCGTCGGTGATCAGCGCGCAGGCAGCGCCGAGGCCCTTCGATTTCAGGTAGCTGGTCGGATAGAGCATTTCCTGCATCCCCGGCCCGCCGCGCGGCCCCTCGTAGCGGATCACCACGACGTCGCCGGCCTTGACCTGGCCGGTGAGGATGCCGGTCACCGCCGCGTCCTGGCTCTCGAAGACCACCGCCGGGCCGCTGAACTTGAGGATCGCATCGTCGACCCCCGCGGTCTTCACGATGCAGCCGTCGCGGGCGATGTTGCCGAACAGCACGGCCAGCCCGCCATCCTGGGAAAAAGCGTGTTCCTTCGAGCGGATAACCCCGGTTTCTCGGTCGGTGTCGAGCTCGTCCCAGCGGCGCGACTGGCTGAAGGCGGTCTGGGTCGGGACGCCGCCGGGGGCGGCCTTGAAGAACTCCTGGACCGCCGGGTCGTTGGTCCGGCTGATGTCCCACTGGTCGAGCGCGGCGCCCAGCGAGCGGCTGTGGACGGTCGGCAGGTCGGAGTGGATCAACTGCGCGCGGTCGAGCTGGCCGAGGATCGCCATGATCCCGCCGGCGCGGTGGACGTCCTCCATGTGGACGTCCTGCTTGGCCGGGGCGACCTTGGAGAGCACCGGCACCCGGCGCGAGAGCCGGTCGATGTCCTGCATGGTGAAGTTCACGCCGGCCTCGTGCGCGGCGGCGAGCAGGTGGAGCACGGTGTTGGTCGAGCCGCCCATGGCGATGTCGAGGCTCATCGCGTTCTCGAAGGCCTCGAAGCTGGCGATGGTGCGCGGCAGGACGCTCGGATCGTCCTGCTCGTACCACTTGCGGCACATCTCGACGACCATCCGGCCGGCGCGCAGGAACAGCTCCTTGCGGTCGGCGTGGGTGGCGAGCGTCGAGCCGTTGCCGGGCAGCGAGAGGCCCAGCGCCTCGGTCAGGCAGTTCATCGAATTGGCGGTGAACATGCCCGAGCAGGAGCCGCAGGTCGGGCAGGCCGAGCGCTCGATCGTCTTCACTTCCTCGTCGGTATAGTGGTCCTCGTCGGCGGCGGCGACCATCGCATCGACCAGGTCGAGCGCGACCTCCTTGCCCTTCAGCACCACCTTGCCGGCCTCCATCGGCCCGCCCGAGACGAAGACCACCGGGATGTTGATGCGCAGCGCGGCCATCAGCATGCCGGGCGTGATCTTGTCGCAGTTGGAGATGCAGACCATCGCGTCGGCGCAGTGGGCGTTGACCATGTATTCGACGGTGTCGGCGATCAGGTCGCGGCTGGGCAGCGAATAGAGCATGCCGTCGTGGCCCATGGCGATGCCGTCATCGACCGCGATGGTGTTGAATTCCTTGGCGACGCCGCCCGCCGCCTCGATCTCCCGCGCGACCATCTGGCCGAGGTCCTTGAGGTGGACGTGCCCCGGCACGAACTGGGTGAAGGAGTTGACCACCGCGACGATCGGCTTGCCGAAGTCGGCGTCGGTCATCCCCGTGGCGCGCCACAGCCCGCGCGCGCCGGCCATGTTGCGGCCGTGGGTCGAGGTGCGGGAACGGTAGGCGGGCATGGGCTTGGCTCCGGGATTTGCGCGTAATCTGTGGCCCTACTGCAGGTGGGGGGTGTTTCGAAGAAGAAAATAGTTGGTTCGCGCGAAGACGCGAAGGCGCGAAGGCGTAGCGCCCGCGGCGAAGCCGCCTTTCATTCCGACAGGTCAGCCGCGGCGAGGATTTATGAAAGGCCTTCGGCCAAGCACAACCTCTTCGCGCCTCGCGTCTTCGCGCGAACCCGTTGAGCCTCTCCTACAAGCGCAGCGCCACCTCATTCGCGACCCGCCCCAGCCGCTCCGCCCAGCGCGCCTGCCCCGCCGCATCGGCGATCTCGTCCTGGCGGATCTCCACCCCCAGATAGGGCCGCCCCTCGGCCTCGGCGTGGCGGTTCATGGTGTAGTTGAGCAAGGTGCCCGAATAGGGCTCCTGATCGCCGACCGCGAGCCCCTCGGCCTTCAGCAGCGGCAGGGCCAGCCGGGCGCCGCGATCGTCCTGGTTGTAGAGCACGCCGCAGTGCCAGGGGCGCGGCTCGGCACTGCTCATAAGGCTGGGGGTAAAGCTGTGGATCGAGAGGATCAGCGCGGGCGGCACGCGGTCGAGCAGCTCGGCCAGGGCGGCGTGGTAGGGGTGATAGAACCGGTCGATCCGCGCCTGGCGGCCCGCGTGGTCGAGGTCGTTGCCGGGGATCGCGTGGCCGTCGCTGGCGATGGGGACGATTCCCGGGGCATGCTCCTCGCGATTGAGGTCGCAGACGAGGCGGCTGACGTTCGCCTGGAAGGCGGCCACGCCGGGGCGCCGGGCCATCAGCGCGCCGACCTCGCGCACGCCGATGTCGATCGCGATGTGCTGGGTCAGCAACGCGGGCGCGATGCCGAGGCGAATATCGTCAGGGACGCGGTTCGAGGCGTGGTCGGAAACGACGAGCACGCCGCCGAAGCGCGGTTCGCCGATGAGTTGCCAACTTTCAGCTTGCATCCTTCACCCCACCCGTTCGTGTCGAGCGAAGTCGAGACACCGCGCGCAACGTGTCTCGACTTCGCTCGACACGGACGGAGGCAGGTGGAGATTCATCGCAGCTTCGCAGCCATGGTCCACCAGGAATCCTGCATATAATGCAGTGCATTATCGCGATCTTCTAGCGTATCGTATAAAGCGAAGCAGGTCGCGCCCGAGCCCGACATGCGGACCAGCGTGGCCTCGGTCCGGCGCAGTGACGTCAAGACGTCGGCGATCTGCGGGCAGAGGCGGATCGCCGGCTCCTCCAGATCGTTGCGGCCCTCGTGCGCGATGCGGCGGGCGTCACCATCGGGGAGCGCGCCGCGGTCCTGGCCGTCCCAGGCCTTGAACACCGGGCCGGTCGCCAGGGGCACGCGCGGATTGACCAGCAGGACCGGGGTTCCGGCAAGGTCGCTCGCCAGCGGTTCGAGCTCGGTGCCGGTGCCGCGGCCGATGCAGGTCTCGCTCCTGACGCAGGCCGGGACATCGGCGCCGAGCCTGCTGGCAATCTCGTGCCAGTTGTCGGGCAGCCCGCCCCAGCGCTCGACCATGCGGAACACCGCCCCGGCGTCGGCCGACCCGCCGCCCAGCCCCGCCGCGACCGGCAGGCGCTTCTCGAGCTGGACCGACCAGCCGGGCACGTGCGGGAGCCTGGCCAGCGCCTGGGCGACGATATTGCCGAAGGGATCGTCGAGCACGCGTCCGAACTCGCCGCCGACGTGGAGCACGTCGCGCGAAGCCGGAGAAGCGGTCAGCTTGTCGCCGTCGTCGAGAAAGGCGAAGACGGTTTCCAGCTCGTGATAGCCGTCCTCGCGCCGCTTCCTGACGTGCAGGGCAAGGTTGATCTTGGCATAGGCGGTTTCGGCGAGCGCCACTCCAGCGCCTCCCCGGGCCGGGGAGGTGGCAGCCCGTAGGGCTGACGGAGGGGTGTAACCGCCGGCGGGGACACCCCACCACCGCCTTCGGCGGTCCCCCTCCCCTTACAGGGGAGGCGCTAAGACCCATCACATGTTCGGATAGTTCGGGCCGCCGCCGCCCTCGGGCGTGACCCATTCGATGTTCTGGGTCATGTCCTTGATGTCGCAGGTCTTGCAGTGGACGCAGTTCTGCGAGTTGATCTGCAGGCGCGGCTGGCCTTCCTCGAGCCCGAGGAACTCATAGACCCCCGCCGGGCAATAGCGCTGCTCGGGGCCGGCATAGAGCGGCAGGTTGATCGCGGTCGGGATCGCCGGGTCCTTGAGCACGAGGTGGCACGGCTGGTCCTCCTCGTGGTTGGTGGCCGAGAGGAACACGCTCGACAGGCGGTCGAAGCTGATCACCCCGTCGGGCTTGGGATACTTGATCGGCTGGTAGAGATCGGCGCGCTCGGTCATCTCGTTGTCGCGGTGATGCTTCATCGCCACCGGCAGCCCGATGCCGAACTGGCGCATCCACATATCGGCATTGGCGATGGCCGAGCCGAGCAGGTCGCCATGGAACTTGGCCGCAAGCGGCTCGGCGTTCTGGACCATCTTGAGCTCCTTGGCGATCCAGCTATCGCGCACCGAAGCGTCGTATTCGGCGAGATCGGCATTGTCGCGGCCCGCGCCGATCGCGGCGGCAATGGCCTCGGCGGCGAGCATGCCGCTCTTCATCGCGGTATGGCTGCCCTTGATCCGCGGCACGTTGACGAAGCCCGCCGAGCAGCCGGCGAGCACGCCGCCGGGGAACGAGAGCCTGGGCACCGACTGCCAGCCGCCCTCGTTGATCGCGCGCGCGCCGTAGGAGACGCGGCGGCCGCCCTCCAGCACCTCGCGGATCGCCGGGTGCTGCTTCCAGCGCTGGAATTCCTCGAAGGGATAGACGTAGGGATTCTTGTAATCGAGCGCGGTGACGAAGCCCAGGGCCACCTGGTTGTTGGCCTGATGATAGAGGAACCCGCCGCCCCAACTGTCGCTTTCCGACAGCGGCCAGCCCTGGGTGTGGAGCACGCGGCCCGGGATGTGCTTCTCGGGATCGATGTCCCACAGTTCCTTGATGCCGAGGCCGTAAATCTGCGGTTCGCAATCGGCTTCCAGATTGTACTTCGCTTTCAGGCGCTTGGTCAGGTGACCTCGCGCGCCTTCGCAGAAGACGGTGTACTTGCCGAGCAGGTTCATGCCGGGCTGGTAGTCGCCCTTGTGCTCGCCCTCGCGGCTGACGCCCATGTCGCCGGTCTGGACGCCGATGACCTCGCCACCCTCGCCGAACAGGACCTCGGCCGCCGGGAAGCCCGGGAAGATCTCCACGCCCAGCTCTTCGGCCTTGCCGGCGAGCCAGCGGCACAGGTTGCCGAGCGAGCCGGTGTAGCAGCCGTCGTTCGACATGAAGGGCGGCATCACGATGTGCGGGATCGGGAACTTCTGGCCCTTGGTCAGATACCAGTGCCAGTTGTCGGTGACCGGGACCTCGGCCAGCGAGCAGCCGTCCTCGCGCCAGTCGGGCAGCAGTTCGTCGAGCGCCCTGGGATCGACCACCGCGCCCGAGAGGATGTGGGCGCCGATCTCCGAGCCCTTCTCCAGGATGCAGACCGAAAGGTCGGCATCGAGCTGCTTGAGCCGGATCGCGGTGGAAAGCCCGGCCGGACCGCCGCCGACGACGACGACGTCATAGGGCATGGATTCGCGTTCGGTCATGGCTTCCTCATCGATTTAATCGCGCGATTAGACGTATTATTGCGCCTTGATCGGAGCGGCCCGGCAGGTCAAGAGCTTAGCCCAATGGAAGCCGCCGGGAAACCAGACATTGCCGCGGAAATCGCGGGCGCGCTCGAATGGTGGCGCGACGCCGGAGTCGATCTAGACTTCGCCGACGATCCGCACGACTGGCTGGCCAGGGAAGCCGCACCCGAGCCCGCGGGGGCCGGGCCCGAGCCGTTCGCTCCGCCCGCGCCGAAGCCCGCCGCGCCGAAGGTCGTGATCGGCGGCCCGCGCGAGACGTGGCCGCAGGACCTGGCCGCGTTCCAGGCCTGGTGGATGACCGAGCCCTCGCTCGACCATGGCGACCCCGCCCGCCGGGTGGCGCCGCGCGGAAGCCCCGGCGCCGAGCTGATGGTCCTGGTCGCCGATCCCGAGGAGGCCGACCGCGACATCCTCCTGTCGGGGCCGCAGGGCAGGCTGCTGGCCGGCGCCCTCGCCGCGCTGGGGTTGAGCGGGGACCAGGCCTATGTCGCCGCGGCCCTGCCGCGCCGCACGCCCCTGCCCGACTGGAACCAACTGGCCGACGAAGGCCTCGGCGAAGTCGTCCGCCATCATATCCGGCTGGCCGCGCCGCGGCGCCTGATTGTTTTCGGCGGCAGCATTCTATCGCTGCTAGGCCACGATCCGGCGAATAAAATGCAATTTTTACCCGAAATTAACCATGACGGCAGGACTCTACCGCTATTGGCTGCGATGGACCTCGCCGCCCTGCTCGCGCGGCCGCGAGCGAAAGCGGGTCTGTGGCAGCGACTGCTCGACTGGACGGGAACGAACTGACGTGGCGAAGCTCTTGAAAATGGCAACCCTGTTGCGCGCGGCCACCTGCGCCGCGGCGATCGGCGCTCCGGTCATGGCGGCGCCTTCGGCCTGGGCCAACAGCGCGGCGGTCGAATATTTCCGCGGCCGGGCCGAGCGCACGGCCGTGCCCGCCCTGCTCAGCCAGGACGAGCGGGCCTATTACAAGGACCTGTTCACGGCGATCCGGGTCAAGGACTGGGCCAAGACCCAGGCCCTGCTGGCGCAGAAGCCCGACGGCCCGCTGCATGCCGTGGCCAGGGCCGAATATTACCTCGCCGCCGGCTCGCCCAAGACCGAGCTCGAAGCGCTCAATCAGTGGCTGTCCCAGGGCACCAGCCTGCCCCAGGCCGAGCAGATCGCCGGCCTCGCGCTCAAGCGGGGGGCAGCGTCCTATCCCAGCCTGCCGCAGGCCCAGCCGCTGGCCAGCCTGCCCTCGACGCCCAAGCGGATCCGCCCGCGCGACACCAACGACGGCACGATGCCCGCCGGGATCGCCGCGCAGATCCAGAACAAGATCAAGTTCGACGACCCCGCCGGGGCCAAGGTCCTGCTCGACGGGATCGACGCCACGCTGAGCCCCGAGGCCCGCGCCGAATGGCGCGCCAAGGTGGCCTGGTCCTTCTATATCGAGAACGACGACGCCTCGGCCTATGCGGTCTCGCAGACCGCCGCCGAAGGCGCGGGCCCCTGGGTCGCCGAAGGCTGGTGGGGTGCGGGCCTCGCCGCCTGGCGCCTGGGCGACTTTGCCGCCGCCGGCGATGCCTTCGCCAAGGCCGCCGCCGGCGCGGCCAATGCCGAGCTGCAATCGGCCGCCAACTACTGGCAGAGCCGCGCGCTGGTCCGCGCCCGCCAGCCGGAAAAGGCCGTCGCCCCCTTGCGCGCCGCCGCGGCCCGCGACGAGACGCTCTACGGCATGCTCGCGCTCGAGCAGCTCGGCATGAAGGTGCCGGAGAGCCACGGCGCGCCGGACTTCACCTCGGCCGACTGGCAGCGCCTGCGCGACAACGGCAATGTGCGCAGCGTGGTCGCCCTGGCCGAGATCGGCGAGGATGCGCTGGCCGACGAGGTCCTGCGCCACCAGGCGCGGATCGGCGATCCCTCGCAGTACCAGCCGCTCTCGCGTCTCGCCCGCGACCTCGGCCTGCCCGCGACCCAGCTCTGGATGGCCTACAACGTGCCCGCCGGCGGCGTCCCCGCCCCGGCCGCGCGCTATCCCACCCCGAAGTGGACCCCGGTGAACGGGTGGAAGGTCGATCCCGCGCTGGTCTACGCGCACACCCTCCAGGAATCGGTGTTCCGCGCCGGCGCCGTCAGCCCCGCCGGGGCCAGGGGCCTGATGCAGATCATGCCCGCCGCGGCCAAGGACAATTCCTCCGTGGTCGGCGTCGCCGGCACGGCCGCGGACCTGACCAAGCCCGAAGTCAACCTCGCCTTCGGGCAGCAGCACCTGCAGCTCTTACGCGATTCAGGCGGAACCGGCGGCCTGCTGCCCAAGATCATGGCGGCCTACAACGCCGGGCTCGCCCCCGTCATGCGCTGGAACACCGAGGTCCGCGACGGCGGCGATCCGCTGCTGTGGATCGAGAGCGTGCCCTATTGGGAAACGCGCGGCTACGTGAACATCGTCATGCGCAACTACTGGATGTACGAGCGCCAGGCGGGCGGCCCCTCGGAAAGCCGGATGGCGCTGGTTCAGGGCATGTGGCCGACTTTCCCCGGCCTTGCCGGCGGCCAGGCGGTGCGCGTCGCGGCCAACGGGGCGATCCTGCGTGGCCGTTGACCCGTCGCGCCAGTTCACGCCGATCAACCTCGCCGTCCTCACCGTCTCCGACACCCGCACCGCCGATACCGACAGCTCGGGCGACATCCTGTGCGAACGCATCAAGGCAGCGGGGCACCGCCTGCTGGTGCGCGCGATCGAACAGGACGACGCGGCGGGGATCGCCCGCCGCCTGGAAACCTGGATCGACGACCGCGAGATCGATTGCATCGTGACCACCGGCGGCACCGGCCTGACCGGGCGGGACGTGACCCCCGAGGCGCTCGAGCGGGTCAAGGCCACCTATGCGGGCAAGGACATTCCCGGCTTCGGCGAACTGTTCCGCATGCTGAGCTACCGGACGATCGGCACCTCGACGGTCCAGAGCCGCGCGATCGGCCTGGTCGCCAACGGCACCTATATCTTCGCGCTCCCCGGCTCGAACGGCGCGGTCAAGGACGGCTGGGACGGCATCCTCGCCGAGCAGCTCGACAGCCGCAACCGGCCCTGCAACTTCGTCGAGCTGATGCCGCGATTGAGGGAAGTCTAGCGGCGAGGCCGCGCGTGCTTCGACAAGCTCAGCATGAGCGGATGTAGCGATTAGCGGCAATCACCCAAGCCCGCTCAGCCTGAGTTCGTCGAAGGCCCGTCGCGACACTTGCACCTATGTTCCTTTTATGTTCTCATCATTCGATGAGTCCTCCCCAGCCCGTCCATGGCCGCGGCGCGCAGTCCGGCGCGGTGCCTCAGCGCTTCGGGCTTGCCGCGCGCGAGGCCGATGGCGACTGGCTGGACGACGCCGCGGCGATCGACGGGCCCGCACCCAAGCTGCGCACCACGGTCACCGAGGAATGCCCCAGGACCATCCTCAGCTTCAACAAGTCCCCCGACGTCCCCTTCGACCGCTCGCTCAACGCCTATCGCGGCTGCGAGCACGGCTGCATCCTGCTTCGCGCGGCCGACCCACGCCTTCACGACCTGTCGCCGGGAATCGACTTCGAGACCAGGCTCTTCGCCAAGCCCGACGCGCCGCGCCTGCTGCGCGAGACACTGAGCAGGCCCAGCTACAAGTGCGCGCCGATCGCCATGGGGACGAACACCGATCCCTATCAGCCGATCGAGGACCGCTACCGGATCACCCGCCAGGTGCTGGAGATCTGCCTGGAAGCGCGGCATCCGGTGACGGTCACCACCAAGTCGGCGCGGGTCGTGCGCGATCTCGACGTGCTGGTCGAGCTGGCCCGGCTGGGGCTGACCCATGTCGGCATTTCGGTGACGAGCCTCGACCCGCGCTTGTCCGGCCTGCTCGAGCCCCGCGCCTCGGCGCCGGCCAAGCGGCTCGACGCCTTGGCCAGGCTCGCCGCCGCCGGGGTTCCCGTCCATGTCTCGATCGCGCCGGTGATCCCCGCGATCACCGACGAGTTCATGGAGCACATCCTCGCCGAAGCCGCCGCGCGCGGCGTGCCTTCCGCCAGTTGGATCATGCTGCGCCTGCCGCACGAGGTCGCGCCGCTGTTCCGCGAGTGGCTGGCGGCCCACTACCCCGAGCGCGCCGGCAAGGTCATGGCGATCGTCCGGTCGGTCCGCGGCGGCAAGGACAACGACGCGAAGTGGTTCACCCGGATGAAGCCGCAAGGCGTCTGGGCCGACCTGTTCCGCACCCGCTTCCGCCTCGCCTGCCGGCGCCACGGCATGAACAAGCTGCGGATCGCCCTCGATACCTCGCAGTTCCGCAGGCCCGGCCCGGACGGCCAGCTCAGCCTGCTGTGACGGTCAGTGGTGAGGGGCCGGGGCAGCGGCACCCTGGCCGAACGGGCCGCCGAGCAGCTCGATGGAATTGCCGTCGGGGTCCTTGAGCATCATGATCGTCGCCCGCGGGGTGACCTTGGGCTCGCCGGGCACGGCAAAGCCGGCGGCCTTCAGGCGGGCCACCGCGGCGGGCACGTCGGGAACGCTGATCATGATGAAGGCCCCGCCCCTGGTCATCGCCATCCGCCCGCTGGTATCGTGGACCATGACCAGCGACACGCCCTTGGCCGGATCGACCCACACCAGTTGGCGCTCGTGATCGTTGTAGGTGGCGCCCGCCGCCATGCCGAGGTTGCTGTAGAACCGCGTGGTGCGGTCGTAGTCGGCGACCGCGATCTTGATGCCCTGCAGGCCGGTGGGCATGGTTTGCGCAAAGGCCGGAGCCGACAGGGCCGGCACCGACAGGGTAGCGGCGCAGGCGGCGGCCAAGGCGATCAGCTTGTTCATGAGTCTCTCCCGATTTCAGCGGCATTCAGAAGCCGTTCTCCTTGCGGGGAAGCGGCTCCTTTCGCCGGCAAATCTACGCAGCGGCGGATCCGGAAGCAACCGGCCGGGCCAGCAGCACGCCGACCAGGCTGATCAGCCCCGACCCGACGATCAGCAGCCCGGCGAGATGCGCCAGGTGCGCGGTGCTCAGCGCCTGGGCGAGGATCGGGGTCACCGCCCCGCCCAGCACGCCGCCGAAGTTGAAGGCAAAGGCCACCCCGCTGTAGCGCACCCGCGTCGGGAACAGGCTGGACAGCCAGGAGCCGAGCGGCGCGTTGGTGAAGGCCATGACGAACAGCGCGCCGCTGAGCATCACCGCCGCCCAGGCCATCCCGGCGGCAAGGCCGGCCGAAAAGACGAAGCCGACCAGGGCCGTTCCGACCGAGCCGATCGCCAGGACGCGCCCGGGGCTGGTCCGGTCGGCCAGGGTCGAGGCGGCGAGGATGCCGAACGTGAGGAACAGGTTGGCGATCAGTTGCACCCCGATGAAGGCCTCGCGCGGATAGCCGAGCGGCCCCGCGCCCTGGGCCAGGGCGAAAGCGGTGGCGAGATAGAACAGCGTGTAGGTCGAGACGACCCCCGCGCTGCCGGCCAGGACCGCACCGGGATGGTCCTTCAGCAGCCGGCCCATCGGCACCGGCGGCGGGGCCTCGCGCTCGATCGCGGCCTGGAAGGCCGGGGTCTCGCTGATCTTCAGGCGAATCCACAGGCCGATCGCGACCAGGACCGCGCTGATCAGGAAGGGAATGCGCCAGCCCCAGGCGGCGAAGTCCGCCTTGGCCATGACCAGCCCGAGGAGCAGGAACACCGAGTTCGCCGCCGCAAAGCCCAGCGGCACGCCCAGTTGCGGCGCCGCGCCGAACCGGGCGGCCCAGCCCTTGGGCGCGTTCTCCACCGCAAGCAGCGCCGCCCCGGCCCATTCTCCGCCCAGGCCGAAGCCCTGCCCGAAGCGCATCAGGCAGAGCAAGGCGGGCGCGACCCAGCCCGCGGTCGCGTAAGTCGGCAGGAAGGCGATGCCGAGGGTCGAGGCGCCCATCAGCAGCAGCGAGGCGACCAGGGTCGACTTGCGGCCGATCCGGTCCCCGAAATGCCCGAAGGCCACGGCGCCGATCGGCCGCGCGACGAAGGCCACCCCGAAGGTCACGAAGGCCAGCAAGGTCTGCGCCGCGGGATCGTAGGCCGGAAAGAACAGCGGCCCGAACACGAGCGCCGCCGCCGTCGCGTAGATGAAGAAGTCGTAGTACTCGACCGCCGTCCCGACGGTCGAGGCGATCAGGACGCGCGCGTGGGCGCGCAGCGGGTTTGCTTCGGTCATTGCCTCTCCAGAACGCGCGCGGCCATTCTCCCGCTGCGCCGATCGCACTAATGATACGTGCCGGTTCCCCGGATGAAAACGACATTGTCGGCTGGCGCGATTTCAGGCGGAATGTCCCGTCCCGGCAAGACCGCACCGCGGGCGACCAGGGCGAAGCCGATCAGCAGCCCGGTGCAGAAACCGATGCCGTGGATGTCGTTCTCCAGCAGGAGCACGCCGGCCGCGGCCAGGCCGGCGAGCCCGGCGCCGACCCGCCACCAGCGCCAGCGGCCCTTGCGCCAGTCGCTGCACAAGGCCCCGGCCAGCGCCAGGCAGGCGATCGAATTGCCCGCCCCGTGGGGCTGCCAGCCCAGGGCCAGGAATTCGGTGACGATTCCGCCGCCGAAATAGGCCGCCAGCCAGCCCCAGCGCGGAAAGCGACGCTCGGCCAGGGTCCCGAGGACGAGCAGCCAGAACAGGTTGAACAGCAGGCCCGGCACGCCGCCGTCCTGCGCGAACAGCGCCGTCACGGCGCGCCATGCTTCGCCCGAGGAGAGCATCTGCGGGTCCCTGCCGAGCCGTGCCGGCAGGCCGGGGATCAGGCTCTGCAGCGCGACCACGCCGAGGATGAGCAGGCCGACCGCCAGGGTGACGACCGGCCAGCGCCGGAAGGCCGGCGGGTTCCAGATCTCCGCGACGGCGCCGGCCATCAGCGCGATCAAGGTCGCCGCCGCCGCCGGCAGGAGCATCAGGCCACCAGCCGCAGATGCGCCGGGCGGTTGCTCGCGGTGAGCGAAATGTTCGACAGGCCCTCGATGCCGGCCAGCCGCTCGGCCAGTTCGCCGTCGAGCGCGAAGCTGTGACCGAGGCGCAGCAGCGGCTCTTCGGTCAGGCCGGTACGCAGGCGCACCTTCACCTCGCCCCGGCCCTCGGGACCGGGGGGGAGCGCCAGGGCGAGTTGACCGACGGCCTCGACCGAGGCGATGTCGAGCGTCAGGATCATCCGCGCCGCGGAGGTCACCTCGGCCAGCGGCCGCGCCCCGCGCACGGTGACGCGCGGAGGTTCCTCGGGGCTCGGGCTGTCGAGCTCGACCGTCAGCAGCACGCAGGCGCCTTCCTTCGCCCAGCGCAGCAGCGGCTCGACCAGGCCCTCCTCGAAGCAGGCGGCGGAGAACTGCCCGCTGGAATCGGAAAAGTCGCAGCGGGCGAAGTCCTTGCCCCGCTTGGTCTTGCCGCGATTGACGCTCTCGACCATTGCCGCGATCACCGCCTGCATCCGCCCGTTCTGGACGCCGCCGGCCATCAGGCTGCCATAGAGCCGCGCGCCGTTGGCCGATGCCACCGCGCGCCATTGCTCGACCGGGTGGGCGGCGAAGTAGAAGCCGAAGTTCTCGCGCTCCTTGGCCATCTGCTCGGGGCGGCTCCACGGCTCGACCTCGATCATCCGCAGCGCCTGCTCGGCATGGTCGTCGCCGCCGAGGAACGAATGCTGATCGCTGTTGCGCTCCTTCGCCGAACGGTCGGCCTCGGCCAGCAGGGTATCGGCATTGGCGAGCACCTTGGCCCGGTTCGGCTCGAGGCTGTCGAAAGCGCCCGCCGCGGCGAGGCCTTCCAGTTGGCGCCGGTTCATCGACCCCGGCGGGGCGCGGCGAAACAGGTCGTCGAGGCTGACGAACGGGCCGTTCGCCTCGCGCTCGGCGACGATCGCCTCCATCGCCTTCTCGCCGACGTTGCGGATGCCCGCCAGGGCATAGCGCACCGCGTAGCTTTCCTCGGTCTGCTCGACGGTGAACTCGGCCTCGGAGTGGTTCATGTCCGGCCCGGCGAGCGCGACGCCGCCCCGCCGCATGTCGTCGACGAAGACCGCCAGCTTTTCCGACTGATGCATGTCGAAGCACATCGAGGCGGCGTAGAACTCGTGCGGGTAATGCGTCTTGAGCCAGGCGGTCTGGTAGGACAGCAGGGCGTAAGCGGCAGCGTGCGACTTGTTGAAGCCGTAGCCGGCGAACTTGTCGATCAAGTCAAACAGCTCGTTGGCCTTGGCCTTGTCGATGCCCGAGACCGCCTTGCAGCCGTCGACGAAGCGCTGGCGCTGGGCGTCCATCTCGGCCTGGACCTTCTTGCCCATCGCGCGGCGCAGCAGGTCGGCGTCGCCGAGCGAGTAGCCCGCGAGGATCTGCGCGGCCTGCATGACCTGTTCCTGGTAGACGAAGATCCCGTAGGTCTCGGCCAGGATGCCCTCGAGCTTGGGGTGCGGGTACTCGATCTTCTCGAGCCCGTTCTTGCGCCGGCCGAACAGCGGGATGTTGTCCATCGGGCCCGGGCGGTAGAGCGAGACCAGCGCGATGATGTCGCCGAAATTGGTCGGCTTCACCGCCGCCAGGGTGCGACGCATGCCCTCCGATTCCAACTGGAACACGCCGACCGTGTCGCCGCGCTGGAGCAGCTCGTAGACCTGGGCATCGTCCCAGGCCAGGGTATCGAGGTTCATCTCGATCCCGCGCTTGGCCATCAGGTCGACCGCCTTGCGCAGCACGGAGAGGGTCTTGAGGCCGAGGAAGTCGAACTTCACCAGCCCGGAATCCTCGACATATTTCATGTCGAACTGAGTGACCGGCATGTCCGAGCGGGGATCGCGGTAGAGCGGCACCAGTTGCGCCAGCGGCCGGTCGCCGATCACCACGCCCGCGGCGTGGGTCGAGGAATTGCGCGGCAGGCCCTCGAGCTGCATCGCGAGGTCGACCAGGCGCTTCACCTCATGATCGAGATCGTATTCGCGCTTGAACTCGGCGACGCCGTTGAGCGCGCGGGGGAGGGTCCAGGGATCGGTCGGATGGTTCGGCACCATCTTGGTCAGCCGGTCGACCTGGCCGTAGCTCATCTGCAGGATCCGGCCCGTGTCGCGCAGCACGGCGCGGGCCTTGAGCTTGCCGAAAGTGATGATCTGGGCGACGTGATCGGCGCCGTACTTGCCCTGGACGTAGCGGATCACCTCGCCGCGGCGGGTTTCGCAGAAGTCGATGTCGAAGTCCGGCATCGAGACGCGCTCGGGATTGAGGAAGCGCTCGAACAGCAGGCCCAGCTTGAGCGGGTCGAGGTCGGTGATGGTCAGCGCCCAGGCGACCACCGAGCCGGCGCCCGAGCCGCGTCCCGGGCCGACCGGGATGCCCTGGTCCTTGGCCCACTTGATGAAGTCGGCCACGATCAGGAAGTAGCCGCCGAAGCCCATCTTGTTGATGATCGAGATCTCGAACTCGAGCCGGTCGGCATAGGCTTCGAATTCTTCCCCCACCCCGCTCAGCCTGAGCCTGTCGAAAGCCGCGCGCCGGGCCTCGCCCTCGCTCCGCAGGGCTTCGACGAGCTCGGGTTGAGCAACGTTGGGGTAATAGGGAGCCAGGCGCTTGGCGAGGCCGGCGCGCGAATCCTCGGCCATCATCCGCGCCTCGCCTTCCTTGTCGCCGGCGAGGCTGGGGAGGATCGGCTTGCGCTTGGGCGGCGCGAAGGCGCAGCGCCGGGCGACGACCAGGGTGTTGGCCAACGCTTCGGGCAAGTCCGAGAACAGCTCCTCCATCATCTCGGCCGACTTGACCCAATCCTCGCGGTTGGAACGCGGGCGGTCGGCGGCGTCGACATGGGTCGAATGGGCGATGCACAGCAGCGCGTCGTGGGCCGAGTGGAAGTGCGGCTCGCCGAACTTGGCCGGATTGGTCGCGACCAGCGGGAGGTCCCGCGCATAGGCAAGGTCGATCAGCGCATCCTCGGCGCTCTCGGCCACCGCATCGCCGGCCCGGGCGATCTCGACGTAGAGGCGCTCCGGGAACAGGCCCTGCAGGCGCTCGCAATAGCTTTCCGCCCGCTCCGCCTTCCCATCGGCCAGCAGCCGCGCGAGCGCGCCCTCGCCCGCGCCCGTCAACGCGATCAAACCGTCGCTGTAGCCGGCCAGGTCCCCGAGCGCGACATGCGGGTCGAACTCGAGCGGCCGGTCGAGGTGGGCGCGGCTGACCAGGTGGCACAGGTTGTTCCAGCCCGCCTCGTTCTGGGCATAGAGCACCAGCCAGTCGATCGGACCGCCCGGTTCCCGCGCCACGCCGAGCAGGGTGCCGACGACCGGCTGGATCCCCGCATCGCGGCAGGCGCCCGCGAAGGCCACCGAGCCGTACAGCCCGTTGCGGTCGGTAATCGCGATGGCCGGGAACCCGCGTTCCTTGGCCAGCTTGGCGATCGCCTTCGGATCGATCGCACCTTCCAGCATCGAGTAGCTCGACATGACGCGCAAGGGAACGAAAGGAGCGAAGGCCATCGCCGCAAGGTAGCGACGAGGGCGGCGTCCGATCAAGGCGCCCGGCGAACCCCTTGGGGAAAAACCCGCGCCTGCCCGCGCGCCGAGACTAGGCAATCCCCGCCGATTGTGGTCTGTTCGGCCTCTGCTCGAAGATCTGGGCCTTTCGTCCAGCCGGAAACGGGAGTGGCTATGACCGACGTGACAAATGGCGGCGGCAGCCCGCTGATCGACCGGGCCAAGAACATCCTGCTCAAGCCGCAGGAGGAATGGCCGAAGGTCGCGGCCGAGGCCAGCTCCGTCCAGGACATCCTGCTGCGCTACGTGCTGCCGCTGGCGGCGATCGGCCCGGTCGCCTCGCTGATCGGCAGCCAACTGTTCGGCATGGGCGGCTTCGGGATCACCATCCGGCCCAGCCTGATGAGCGCGCTGATGACGGCGATCCTGACCTACCTGATGAGCGTGGCGGGCGTCTTCGCGCTGAGCCTGATCGCCGATTTCCTGGCCCCCAGGTTCGGCGGACAATCCCACCGGCTGAACGCCTTCAAGCTCGCCGCCTACAGCGGCACCGCGGCCTTCCTGGCGGGCGCCTTCGGGATCATCCCGTCGCTCGGCTTCCTGCTGCTGCTGAGCTTCTACGGCGTCTACCTGCTCTATGCCGGCGCGGCGCCGCTGATGAAGGTGCCCGAGGACAAGGCGGCGGGCTACGTCGCGGTGACCGTGGTCGGCGCCCTGATCGCGCTGGTGATCATCGGGGCCGTGGGCCGCACCGTCATCGGCGCGGTGATGCCCGGGCCGACCTATATGAGCGAAAGCACCGTCAGCGGCACCGCGACGATCCCCGGGGTCGGCACGATCGACCTCGGCAAGGCGCAGCAGGCCGCCAACGAGATCGAGGCCGCCAGCAGGAAGCCCGCGCTCGACCCCGCCAAGCTCCAGTCGCTGCTGCCCAGCGCGATCGGCGGCTATCAGCGCACGGCGGTGGAAGCCACCGCGCTCGGCGGCATGGGCAGCGAGGCGAACGGGACCTATGCCGCCGGCGACAAGAGCTTCCGCCTCAAGATCACCGACATGCCCGCCGTGGGCGCGATCGCCGGGATCGGCAGCGCGGTCGGCGTGGCCCAATCGCGCGAGGACGCCGAAGGCTACGAGCGTACCGGCACGGTCAACGGCCGCATGCAGAGCGAGAAGTGGCGCAAGTCCGGCTCGGGCAGCTTCATGATCGTGATCGGCAACCGCTTCACGGTCGAGGCCGAAGGCAGCGCGGCGAGCATCGACGAGCTGAAGGCCGCGGTGGCGAGCGTCAACGAGGGGACGCTGGTGGGACTGGCGAGCTGAACGGGCGAGCCTTTCCTGCTCGACCCTCCCCGGGACAAGCTCGGGGAGGATTTAGAGCAGCGCCATAATATCCCGCTCGATCTTCTCGGGCTTCACGCCGGGGCCATAGCGCCGCACGACCTTCCCGTCCCGGCCGATCAGGAACTTGGTGAAGTTCCACTTGATCTTGCGCGTGCCGAAAATCCCGCGCGCCCGGTCCTTGAGCCAGCGGTAGAGCGGCGGCGCGCCCGGACCGTTGACCTCGACCTTGGCCATCAGCGGGAACGACAGGCCGAAATTGGCCCGGCAGAACTCCGCGATCTCGTCCGCGCTCCCCGGTTCCTGTCCGCCGAACTGGTTGCAGGGAAAGGCCAGAACCTCGAACCCCCGCTCACGATAGCCGCGCCAGAGCGCCTCGAGACCGTCGTACTGCGGAGTGAAGCCGCATTTCGACGCGGTGTTGACCACCAGCACGACCTTGCCCGCCTTGTCGGCCAGGCTGACTTCCGAACCGTCGGGGAGCCGCGCCGAGAAATCGGCGATCGTGCGCCGATCGCTCATCCGGCGGGAAAGTCCGCCCGTTTGGCCAGAGCGGTGATCTCGGGCCATTCGAGGCGGTGATCGCCGGCTTTCTCGATCGAATAGTCGCGGCGTTCCTCGGCGGGCAGGTGCATCACGAAGCGGATCAGCTCGACCAGGGTCCCGCGCCGCACCGCCTTGAAGCCGGAGAGCAGCCCACTGTCGTGCCGTCGGTGCAGTTCGGCGGAATCGTCCCAATCGAAGTGGACGTCCGAACCGGATTCGGCGCGAAAGGTGCTGGGGGCATTGCTCATGAATTGCTGTCCTCGATCTCTCCCGTCCACTTCCGATTTTGGCACTGGAGGCGGCGAAATCAAGGGGATTGCATCAGGTCAGCACGCCGTCGTGCAAGCGCACCACGCGGTCCATCTGGCTCGCCAGGCGCTCGTTGTGCGTGGCGATCAGGGCGGAGCTGCCCTCGCCCCGCACCAGCCGGACGAATTCGCCCAGGACCTTGTCCGCGGTCGCCTCGTCGAGGTTGCCGGTGGGCTCGTCGGCCAGGACCAGCTCGGGCTTGTTGGCCAGCGCGCGGGCGACCGCGACGCGCTGCTGCTCGCCGCCGGAGAGCTGGCTGGGGCGGTGGGCCAGGCGTTCGCCCAGGCCCAGCGAGGTCAGCAGCTCGGTCGCGCGGATGTCCGCTTCCGCGCGCTTCGTGCCCGCGACGAGCTGGGGCAGCACGACGTTCTCGATCGCCGAGAAATCGGGCAGCAGGTGATGGAACTGATAGACGAAGCCGATGTGCTCGCGCCGCAGGGTGGTGCGCGCGTCGCCGGAGAGCTTGCCCGCCTGCTTCCCGACGATCTCGATCTCGCCGCCGAAGCCGCCCTCCAGCAAGCCGATCGCCTGCAGCATGGTCGACTTGCCCGAGCCCGAAGGGCCGAGCAGCGCGACGATCTCCCCGGGCCGGATCGCCAGGTTCACGCCTTTCAGCACGTCGATCTGCACCCCGCCCTGCGCGAAGCTGCGGGTCAGGCCGGCCAGGCTGACGACCGGGGGCTGCGGGGCCGCGCTATTCATAGCGCAGCACCTGCACCGGATCGGTGCTCGCCGCGCGGAAGGCGGGATAGAGCGTCGCGAGGAAACTGAAGACCAGCGCCATCACGCTGATCGTCACGATCTCCTTGGGGTCGCTGCGGCTGGGCAGCTCGGTCAGGAAGCGGATCGAGGGATCCCACAGGTTCTGCCCGGTGACGACCTCCACCCCGCGGACGATATTCTGGCGGAAGAACAGGAAGATGAAGCCCAGGATCAGCCCCACGCCGGTTCCCAGGGCGCCGATCAGGAAGCCGGCGGTGACGAAGATCTTGAGCAGCGAGCGCCGCGTCGCGCCCATCGTCCGCAGGATCGCGATGTCGCGGGTCTTGGCGCGGACCAGCATGATCAGCGAGGACAGAATGTTGAACACCGCGACCAGGACGATGATCGACAGGACCACGAACATCGCCACCCGCTCGACCGCGAGGGCTTCGAACAGCGAGCCGTTGATGGTCTTCCAGTCGGTCACCACCGCCTGCCCGGCCAGCTTGCGCGCAAGCGGCGCGACAGTGTCGCCCACCGTATCGGGATCGGTGGTCTTGACCTCGATCATGCCGATGGAATCGCCGGTCAGCAGCAAGGTCTGCGCGTCGGGGATGGGCATGACGACGAAGGCGTTGTCGTAGTCGTAGATCCCGATCTCGATGATCGCCGCGACGCGGTAGGCGATCTGCCGCGGGACCGTGCCGAACGGCGTGGTGCGGCCCTGCGGGTTGATGATCGTGATCGTGTCGCCCACCCGCGCGCCGAGGTTTTCCGCCAGCCGCAAGCCGATCGCGACGTTCATCGACCCCTGCTGAAGCTCGCGCAGGTCGCCCGCCTTCACCTTTTCCTTGAGGCGGTCGATGTCCTCCTGCGTGTTCCCGCGCACCAGGATCGCCTCGACCCGGCCGTTGAAGCTGGTCAGCAACGGCTGCTCGATCAACGGCGAGGCGCGCACCACCCCGGGGGTCGCCTTGACCTCCTTGAGCACCGACTGCCAATTCTCCAGCCGGCCGCCGTAGGCCTGGATGATCGCATGGCCGTTCAGCCCGACGATCTTGTCGAGCAGCTCCGCACGGAAGCCGTTCATCACGCTCATCACGATGACCAGCGCCGCCACGCCGAGCGCGACCGCCACGAGGCTGATCGCCGCCACCAGCGCGATGAACGCCTCGCCGCGGCCGGGCAGCATGTAGCGCTTGGCGATGGTCCATTCGAAGGGGGAGAGGATCAAGCGGACGGCCTGTCGGTGTGCGGGGGCATTGGCGCGGGTTTAGGGAGGTGGGAGGCGGGTGGCAAGCGGTTGCCCTGGCAAGTGGCAATCACCCCCGAAACCGATGAGACGCATCCTGCTCGACAAGAAAGCTTAATTCTTACGTGCGCCGAAGAGCTTTGACAGGAGCGAGCGCGGTTTTGAAGGTTGTGCTGCTTCGAATGATTTGCCGCCCGGTTGGATGACGAAGGTTTCCCATCCGTCATAAACAACCCCGCAACGCTCCGCAGCTCCCACGAGTACAGGGGTAACCTCGCGGAACGTGCCGAAATCGACCGGCGTTTCCGTAGAGATGATTACACCTTCAGGTTCATCGAGCCATCGCTCTATTGCATACCCCCAAGGAACCAATTCAGCGACAAGACGCTCAAGATTTGTTTGTTTTCCATAAAACCAAAAATCGGTTTTACGTGGATTTGTCCCATCATCACCGCTTCGTTCGAGATTTGAGATGACTCCCATGTCGCCATTGAGCTGCCGCTCGAGATTGTCAGACTCACCAAGTCGATCAATGGTTGGCGCTCTCCCTCGGTGGTAACGCTCAGCGAAAACCCAGACACGGCGAACATGTTTAAGGCGACTGCTAGATTGAGCGGTTCTACGTGTGTGAACACAAGGCGGCGGCGGCCATCTCCAGTGATCGTGGCAACGTGCAATGCACCGACGTTGAACGCAGCCAATTCTCTGCTCAATCCATCTTCCAGATCATAAAGCTGTTCGGGTTGGGGCGGCATCCCCGTATCGCTAACTAGGTCGACGTCGGCCACGCATTCGACGATCGAGATATGGCCTTCGTTCAGTGCGGCCTCGACCAATGAATTGCCTGTTCGGGCTCGCACCACAAGTGGATAGCCATCGGCGGTCATCCGCTCGTACAGCATCCAAACATCAGCATCACCAGCTACTGATTGATCCATTCGGCCCACCTACCCAGTATCCTCGGCTGCAAGGTAATTCTATCAGTTGTGCGCAGCATTGGGGTCAGCATCCACGCTGGAGGTACCCACAGAATTTCCAATAACGAGATAGCCAATCCGCCGCGCGAACATCCTTCGACGGAAAGATAAAGAACCATTTTTTCCTACATCGCAGCGATCTGTCACGAGCTGGTCGATGCCCACCCCGCCCTCACCAGCTCCCGATCGACCCGCCCCCCGCTGCCTGACACAACCTGACGCCGGGTCACACCTCCTGACGGAGGATGACACTTCATCCTCTTGTACACCGTCCATCCTGTCACTCTCGCGCAACCAAACCGGGCACATCCGCCGCCGATCCCCGCCCCTCCCCTTGCTTTCGGAGGCGACAAGCGCCAAATGCGCCTCGCACAGGGCGCATCTGGCAGGCGATTCCATGACCATCACTCATCCGTTCCACGACGAAACTCCGTGGGACGTCACGCCATCCGAGGAGGACGGCGACAAGCTGCGTGAGGAATGCGGCGTCTTCGGGGTGATCGGCACGCGCGACGCCTCGGGCATGACCGCGCTGGGGCTTCACGCCCTCCAGCACCGCGGCCAGGAGGCGGTCGGCATCACCTCGTGGGACGGGGCCGAGTTCTATAGCCGCCGCGGCATCGGGCACGTCGCCCAGGTCTTCTCCAGCAACGACATCTTCGCCGAGCTGCCCGGCACCATGGCCTCGGGCCACGTCCGCTATTCGACCACCGGCGGCTCGGGGCTGCGCAACATCCAGCCGCTGTTCGCCGATCTCGCCTCGGGCGGGTTCTCGATCGCGCACAATGGCAACATCTCCAACGCGATGACCCTGAAGCGCGAGCTCGTCTCCAAGGGCTCGATCTTCCAGTCGACCTCGGACACCGAGGTGATCATCCACCTCGTCGCGACCAGCCGCTATCCCACCCTGCTCGACCGCTTCGTCGATGCCCTGCGGATGGTCGAGGGCGCCTATTCGCTGATCTGCATGACCGCCGAAGGGATGATCGCCTGCCGCGATCCCAACGGCATCCGCCCGCTGGTGATGGGCCGGATCGGGGACGCCGTGGTCTTCGCCTCGGAGACCGTCGCGCTCGACGTGGTCGGCGCCGACTTCGTCCGCGAGATCGAGCCGGGCGAGCTGGTCCAGGTCGACCATTCGGGCATCGTCTCCAGCCACCGCCCCTTCGCCCAGGCCTCGGCGCGGCCCTGCATCTTCGAGCACGTCTATTTCAGCCGCCCGGATTCGATCACCGGCGGCCGCTCGGTCTACGAAGTGCGCAAGCAGATCGGCAAGGAGCTGGCCAAGGAATCGCTGGCCGACGCCGACCTCGTCATCCCCGTGCCCGACAGCGGCGTGCCCGCGGCGATCGGCTATGCGCAGGAATCGGGCATTCCCTTCGAACTCGGGATCATCCGCTCGCACTATGTCGGGCGGACGTTCATCCAGCCCTCGGACGGCGCGCGCAATGCCGACGTCAAGCGCAAGCACAACGCCAACCGCGCGCTGGTCGAAGGCAAGCGGATCGTGCTGATCGACGATTCGATCGTGCGCGGCACGACCAGCCTCAAGATCGTGCAGATGATGCGCGATGCCGGCGCGGCCGAGGTGCACATGCGCATCGCCTCCCCGCCGACCGAGCATTCCTGCTTCTACGGCGTCGACACGCCCGAGCGCTCCAAGCTGCTCGCCGCGCGGATGGATGTCGAAGCCATGGCCAAGTTCATCCATGCCGACAGCCTGGCCTTCATCTCGATCGACGGCCTCTATCGCGCGGTCGGCGAGGCCGAGCGCAACCAGGCTCGCCCGCAGTACTGCGACGCCTGCTTCTCGGGCGATTACCCGACGCGGCTGACCGACTTCATGGACCGTGACGACCAGCCCAGCCTGCTCCCGGTCGAGAAGGTGGCCTGAGGGCCACCGCTCGCCCCATGTCCGTCCATCCTGAGCTTGTCGAAGGATCGTTCTTGTCTTTGGACCTGGCGCCACGCCGCAAGTGGAAGGGCAGCCCTTCGACAAGCGCAGGGCGGACGGGTTTCAGTGTGGATGCCTGCCTAGATGACTGACCAACCTTTTGCCGGACAAACCGCCCTCGTCACCGGGGCGAGCCGCGGGATCGGCGCCGCCACGGCGGAGGCGCTGGCCGCGGCCGGCGCGCACGTGATCCTCACCGGGCGGGACACCAAGGCCCTGGAAGCGATCGAGGAGCGGATCTTCGCGGCCGGCGGCGCGGCGACGATCGCCCCGCTCGACCTCACCGAAACCGATGCGATCGCCCGGCTGGCCACGGCGATCGCCGGGCGCTGGCAGGCGCTCGACATCCTGGTGATCAACGCCGCGATCCTGCCGCAGCTCGGTTCGGTGGCCGACATCGACCAGAAGGCGTTCAACAAGGCGCTGACCACCAATGTCCTCGCCACCCAGGCGCTGATCGCCCAGTTCGATCCGCTGCTGAGGAGGAGCGCGGACGCCCGCGTGGTCGGCCTGACCAGCACGGTCGCCACCGCCCCCCGCGCCTACTGGGGCGCCTATGCCGCGAGCAAGGCCGCCTTCGAGGTGCTGCTCGACTGCTACGGCCAGGAAGTGCGCAATATCTCGAAGGTCCGCGTGGCGATCGTCAATCCCGGCGCCACCCGCACCGCGATGCGCGCCAGGGCCTATCCCGGCGAGGATCCGGCTTCGGTGAAGCCGCCCGAAGCGGTCGCCGCTCGGCTCGTCGCCCTGCTTGGTGAACGGTTCGCCAGCCCGCACCGCGAATCCGTTAACCAGCCGGCGTAAGCCCCCGGCAACCACCGTCCGGCATAGTCCGTAAAGCCCGCCGAGGGGATCGGCAGGCGCCACGGAGGGCACTATGTCGACCAGCCATTTCTCGCAGGACCGCTATGCCGTCGCTGCCCAGGAAGACCGCTCCGCGCCGCGCACCCGGATCGCGATTCCGGCGTCGCTGCGGGCATCGGGCACCAAGTCGTTCCAGACCGTCGTCAACGACCTGTCGCTGTCGGGCTTTTCCTGTTCGTCGATCAGCCGGATGCATCCAGGCACCGTCTGCTGGCTGCAACTGCCGGGGCTCGAATCGCTCCAGGCCGAAGTGGTCTGGTGGAACAACAGCCTGGTCGGCTGCGCCTTCCAGCAACTGCTGAGCCCGATCGTCCACGACAACATCCTCGCGCGGTTCCGCGGCGACGCGATCTTCCGCACGATTCCCTGAGGTTCCTCAGGTCAGGCCGGGGCGGCAGCCCTCGCGGAAACACTCCCTCCCTCCGCATGCGGACGGGGCAGTCGTTCCGGCCTGACCATCCCGTTCAGTGCTGCTTGACCAAGGTTACCTGGGCGACATCGATCCCGCGCCCGCGGAAGCCGCCTTCGCAGTACATCAGGTAAAACCGCCAGAGGCCGATGAAGCGGCCGTCGAAACCGGCGGGCAGCCGTCCTTCCTCCGCCGCACGGTCGAAGTTCTCCCGCCAGATCCTGAGCGTCTCGGCATAGTCGAGGCCGAAGCTCGCCTGATCCTCCCAAGCGAGCCCGCGCTGCGCGGCAAGGCTGCGAAACTCGCTCTCGCGGATCAGCATCCCGCCGGGGAAGACGTAGGTCTGGATGAAGTCGGCGCTGCGGGCATAGCCCTCGAACAGCTCGTCGCGGATCGAGATGTACTGGATCGCGGCGCGGCCGCCCGGCTTCAGGCAGCGGGCGATGCAGTCGAAGAAATCGGGCCAGTACTCGCGCCCTACCGCCTCGACCATCTCGACGCTGACGATGCCGTCATAGAGCCCGGTCATGTCGCGGTAGTCGGCCTTGCGGAACTCGGCGTCCGCGATGCCGCGCTCGCGCGCCCAGGCGAGCTGTTCGTCCGAAAGGCTGATCGCCGTGACCCGGCTGCCCCGCGCGGCCAGTTCGGCGGCGAGGCTGCCCCAGCCGCAACCGATCTCGAGCACCGTCTCGGCCCCGGCGACGCGGTCCGCCACGGTGGCGATCTTGCGGTGCTGGGCGCTCTCCAGGTCGGTTGCCCCGGCATCGAACCGCGCCGAGGAATAGCTCATCGTCGGATCGAGCCAGAGCCGGTAGAAATCGTTGCCGAGGTCGTAATGCGCCTGGATGTTGCGCTGTGAGCCAACGCGCGTGTTGCGGTTGAGCCAATGAACCACCCGCGCCGCCCAGCGCCACGGCCCATGCGCGCGCCCCGCATTGCCCAGCGTCATGCCGTTCTCCATGAACAGCGTGAAGAGCGCCACGGGGTCCGGGCTATCCCACTCGCCGGCTTCCCAGGCCTGATACCAGCCCACCGAGCCGGCGGTCGCCAACCGCAGCAGCGCGCGCCAATCGCGCAGGGTGACTTCAGCCTGCGAGCCTTCGCCCCGCCCGCCCAGCCGGTGCCTGGAACCATCGGGCAAGGTCGCCTCGATCGTGCCATGGAACAGGCCCGCGTCGATCCGGTCGAGGACCTTGTTGATCCCCCCCGACATCGCACGCGCCAACCATTGCGGTCCGGCGCCGATCCGGCTGCCGCCCACAACAAGCTCCGCTCCCCTAACCGGCGCCTGACTGTTCATGCGAGGCTATATGCGCCCCCACTCGGCTCATCGCAATATGCTAAGCTAGCTCATGACTTCATCCCGCGGATCGTGGATTTCCGCGCCTGACAGGTCCGCAAGCCCAATCGGCAAGCTTGCCCGCCCTCGCCCACCAGGGTCCGCAATCGTGCAGCGCATGGACCGCGGTCGTGCCGGCTTCCTTGGCCAGACGATGACGGGAGCGGTCACGGGCTGAGTTCGACGGTGAAGGTTCCCGCACCGCGTCCCTGGAAGCGCTGGTCGCCGAGCACGACGGTATCGCCCCTCGCCTCCGCCACCGGCAGGCGCGACCAGAACAGCAGGGCCTGCCCCTCGGGACTGCGCGGCAGGCGGTCCATGATGCGGATGTCGTTCATGCCGATCGGCCTGGGCGCCTGCCCCGGCCGCGGCGCACCCCAGGGGTCGACGATGTAGCTGCCGTAGCGCCGGCCGTCGCGCCACAGCACTTCGCGCCGCCAGAAGGCCAGCGGCACCGGGTTGGCCACGGCGATCGACGCGCGCAGGTCGCGCGGAAGCCGCTGCACCGCAAGCCCGCTGATGGCGAGATTGAGCGTGAGATAGGCGGCAACGGCAGCTATCGCCACCCGGGCCGGGCGCACCGACTGCCATCGCCGCGCGAGCCACACGCCTGCAATGAGCATCGCCAACAGCCAGGGATCGACGATGAACAGCGCATCCCCATAGAACCAGCGGTGCGAGAATGGCTCCAGCAGGCGGATGCCGTAGGAATTCATCCAGTCGAACAGCGGATGGCTGAGACAACCGATGCAGGCCAGCACGAGCAGCCAGGCGGGGTCCACGGGCGGGCGATCCGCAGGGCGTTTGCCGCGCCGGGCCTGCCCGCGGTCGAACCAGACCATGATGCCGGTCAGCAGCAGCGGCAGCACCAGCATGGCGATCGGCCCGTGGGTGATCCCCCGCCGCATCGCCAGCGACACCGTGCCGAGCGGCATGCAGACCCCGTCGATGTCCGGAATGTTCGCGGCGATGACGAGCGTGGGCATGCCCAGCCCGGTCTTCCGCTTGAGGCCCGCCTGGCCGAGCACGGCCCCGATCAGCGAATGGGTGAGGTTGTCCATGTGTTCCTGATGCCGCGGCACTCGCCAGGATCAATGTCTCGCACAATGACACGAAGACACGAAGAGGTCATGCTGCCGGGAAACGCCCGTAGTAATCGTTAGCGAGGCGATGAAGGCCATCCTTGAAGGTTGCCAACCCAAAGTTTTCGTCAAAAGCCCGAGCGGCAACCGCATGAGGCGCAGGTACGTGAGAACCTGCTTCGCGTGGACGGGCGCGTGGCGTTCGACCGATTTCAATTCGACCAACAATTTTCCGCCGACAAGCAGATCGGCCTTGAAGGCGTTGTCGATGTGTATTCGATCTGAATTGGAACCTGCCACTCGACGAAGATGCCTCGCTGCCGAAGGCTTTCAAACATCAAGATTTCTTAGACGGACTCCAGCAAGCCTGGCCCAACATCTCGATGCAACGCGAAGCCACGATCAATGACGATACGAGCGAGCCCTTCAATATCGTCTCGCGGCGCCATCTTCGTGTCTTCGTGTCTTCGTGCGAGACCAAACTGCCTTTAAAGCTCAGGCCCGCCTTCGGCCACCGTCCAGGTCTGGCCCTTGGCGAGCAGCTTGGCCAGATCGGGAACCTTGCCCTCGCGCGCCTTGATGTCCTGGCCGAGCAGGGTCTCCTCGAAGGTCGGCCGCGGGTCGTCGTAGAGGACGCCCAGCGCCATCGGGAACGGGCCGAACGGCATCTCGACCAGCATGTGGGCGACCGCGCGGTTCTTGACGTCGTGGACGATCACGCCCGCCGCCTGCCAGTCCCCGTCGACCACGTCGACGACTTCGAGGTGAAGATGGTCGGTGTTCAGCCGCAGCCCCTTCACCCCGCCGGTCTTCTCGCTGCCGAACAGCATCGGCTGGCCGTCCTCGAGCCAGAGCTGATTGGCCTCGGCGCCCTTGGGGGCGGCGAAGTCGTCGAAGACGTCCTTGTTGTAGACGATGCAGTTCTGGAAGATCTCGACGAAGGCCGCGCCCTGGTGGGCGTGGGCGGCCTTGAGCACGCCCGAGAGGTTCTTCGAGACGTCGAAGCCGCGCGCCACGAACCGCGCCCCGGCGCCGAGCGCGAAGGCGCAAGGCTGGGCCGGCCGGTCGACCGAGCCCAAGGGCGTGGTCGGGCTGTTGGTGCCGAGCCGGCTCGTCGGCGAATACTGCCCCTTGGTCAGACCGTAGATCTCGTTGTTGAACAGCATGATCTGGCAGTTCAGGTTGCGCCGCAGGATGTGCATCGTGTGGTTGCCGCCGATCGACATGCCGTCGCCGTCGCCGGTGACGATCCACACGTCGAGCTTGGGGTTCGCCAGCTTGATCCCCGTCGCGAAGGCCGGGGCGCGGCCATGGATCGTGTGGAAGCCGTAGCTCTCGATGTAGTAGGGGAACCGGCTCGAGCAGCCGATGCCCGAGACGAACACGGTGTTCGCCGGATCGGCGCCGATCTCCGGCAGGGTGCGCTG
Organism: Novosphingobium sp.; assembly: GCA_047605105.1. Classification (GTDB taxonomy): domain Bacteria; phylum Pseudomonadota; class Alphaproteobacteria; order Sphingomonadales; family Sphingomonadaceae; genus Novosphingobium. The sequence goes on from JASGGH010000017.1 coordinate 31,608, forward strand.
CACCGCCTTCAGGATCGCGTAGTCGCCGCAGCCCGGGCACCAGCGGACCTCCTGGTCGGACTCCCAGTCCTTCAGGGTGGTCGGCACGGGGATGGTGGTCATCTCGTTCACGGGTTCACCCCCTTGATGCTGGGCAATTGGGTCTTGTCGGCATCGACTTCCCCGCCTTCGTTGTTCGGAATGCCGTCGAAGTAGGCGCCGATCGCGGTCTCAAGTTCGGCGATCGTGAACGGCTGGCCGCTGGTCTTGGTCAGCGGCTTGGCATCGACCAGGTACTGGTCGCGCAGCACGGTCTTGAACTGGCCGGTGTTCATTTCGGGCACCAGCACGTTGTCGAAGCCCTTCAGCAGGTCGCCCAGGTTTTGCGGCAGCGGCCAGATGTGGCGGACGTGGATGTGGCTGACCTCGAGCCCCCGCGCGCGGGCGCGGCGGACGGCCTGGTGGATCGGCCCGAAGGTCGAGCCCCAGCCGACCACGGCGAGCTTGCCGGTGGCCCCGCCCAGGCAGACCTCTTGGTCGGGGATCGACTTGGCGATGCCGTCGACCTTGGCCTTGCGGGCGTCGGTCTGGATCTGGTGGACCGCCGGCGAGTAATCGATATTGCCGGTATCGACCGCCTTCTCGATGCCGCCGATGCGGTGGGTCAGGCCGGGAGTCCCGGGCTTGATCCAGGGACGCACCCCCTGGTCGTCGCGCTTGAACGGCAGGACGGCGGAATTGCCCTCGGCATCGACCGGGCCGTTCTTCTCCTCGAGAAACGCGACCGGGAACGGCGTGTAGCTATCCGGATCGGGCACCAGCCAGGGCTCGGCGGCATTGGCGATGTAGCCGTCGGTCAGCAGGATGACCGGGGTCATGTACTGCACCGCGATGCGGCAGGCCTCGATCGCGACCTCGAAGCAGTCGGCGGGCGAGCGCGCGGCGACCACCGGGATCGGCGCGTCGCCGTTGCGGCCGTAGACCGCCTGATAGAGGTCCGACTGCTCGGTCTTGGTCGGCAGGCCGGTCGAGGGGCCGCCGCGCTGCGAGTTGACGATGACCAGCGGCAGCTCGGTGATGATGGCGAGGCCCATCGCCTCGCCCTTGAGCGCGATGCCGGGGCCGGACGAGGAGGTGACGCCGAGCTGCCCGGCATAGGAGGCGCCGATCGCCGAGCAGATCGCGGCGATCTCGTCCTCGGCCTGGAAGGTGGTGACGCCGAATTCCTTCATCTTCACCAGGTTGTGCAGGATCGCCGAGGCGGGCGTGATCGGATAGCCGCCGAAGAAGATCGGCAGTCCGGCGAGCTGCGCGCCCGCAACCAGGCCGTAGCTGACCGACTCGGCGCCGGTGACGGTGCGGTAGAGGCCCGCCGGCGAGGGCGACGGCTCGATGTGCTGCTGCTTGAGCGGCCCGGCCAGCTCGGCGGTCTCGCCATAGGCATGGCCGGCGTTGAGCGCGGCGATGTTGGCTTCGGCCAGGACCGGGTTCTTCTTGAACTTGTCGTTGAGCCACTGGACCAGCGGCGCGCGGTCACGGTCGAACATCCAGAGGGCCAGGCCCAGGGTCCACATGTTCTTGCAGCGCAGGGCGTCCTTGTTGCCGAGGCCGAACGGCTTGACCGCCTCGACCGTCAGCGCGCTGATGTCGAAGGCCAGCACGTCCCACTTGGCCAGGCTACCGTCTTCCAGCGGGGAGACGTCGTACTTCGCCTTTTCCAGGTTGCGCTTGGTGAACTCGCCGGTGTCGGCGATGATCAGGCCGCCGGGCTTGAGCGCCGGGGCGTTGGTCTTGAGCGCGGCCGGGTTCATCGCGATCAGCACGTCGGGCTGGTCGCCCGCGGTGGTGATCTCGGTCGAGCCGAAGTTGATCTGGAACGCCGAGACGCCGAACAGCGTGCCCTGCGGCGCGCGGATTTCCGCCGGAAAGTCCGGGAAGGTCGCCAGGTCGTTGCCCGAGAGCGCGGTGGACAGGGTGAACTGCCCGCCGGTGAGCTGCATGCCGTCGCCGGAATCCCCGGCGAAGCGCACTACGACCGCTTCGGGTGCGGAATTGCTCCGCGGGCTTGCCGCGGAATCTTGATCGGCCAGGATAGTTGCCATCTCGTCCTCTGTCGGGCGCATCTCGCGCTTATGCTGGCGCCCTTTGTAGTCCCAAGGTCTTCTGCACAATTCAGAAAAACTGTCAGGTGCGAAACCGGAAGTCACGCAACGCCTGCGGGCAAGCCTAGTCAAGCGCGAATGGCTACGCCGGGGGGATGTCGCGCAATTTGTGCCCCGAAACCTTGCCTCGGGCTGAATATGGGTGGCCACTCCGCGAATATCCTGCGATCAGGAGGCCATGACAGACTACTCCGAGCTCCCCTATCGCCCCTGCGTCGGGGTCATGCTGGTCAACGCCTCGGGCCAGGTTTTCGTCGGCAAGCGGATCGACAACCGCGAGGGCGATTTCTGGCAGATGCCGCAAGGCGGGATCGACAAGGGCGAAGACCCGGTCGCCGCCGCCTGGCGCGAGCTGTGGGAAGAGACCGGCGTGCGCGAGGGCCACGCCACGCTCCTCGCCCAGAGCAAGGAAGAGCTGCTCTACGACCTGCCCGACGAGCTGATGGGCAAGCTGTGGGGCGGCAAGTACCGCGGCCAGCGGCAGTACTGGGTGCTCATGCGCTTCACCGGCCAGGACACCGACATCGAGCTGGAGGCACACGATCCGCCCGAGTTCTGCGAATGGAAGTGGATCGAGCCGGGCCTGCTGCCCGAGCTGATCGTGCCGTTCAAGAAGCGCGTCTACCGGGCCGTGCTGGAGGAGTTCGGCGGGCTGATCTAGGCAGTCAATTGGTCACCACCGGCGCGGGCTTGAGCGCTTCGGCGGCCACGACCACCGGTGCCGGCCCCTTGGCCAGCGCCGCGGCCAGCGAAGCGGTCTCGTCGCAGCGATCGCCGCACAGGCCCTGGAGCCGGGCGAGGTTGCGCTTGGCCTTTTCGACCGCGCCCTTCTCGACCAGGGCGGCGCCTTCGCCCGAAATCGCAGCGAGGTTCTGCGGGTCGCGTTCCAGCACTTCGCGGTAGTAATGCAGCGCCTTGCCCTGGAGGCCCTGGCGGCGGGTGGCCTCGGCCAGGTTGAGGAAGATCGAGGCGTCGCCCGGCTGGATCGTCAGCGCGCTTTCGAAGGCGTCGATCGCGGCGTCGATATTGCCGCTGCCCAGCGCGGCCCGGCCTTGCGTCACCAGGATCGCGGCGCGCGGGTCGAGCGGCTGCGGCGCGGCCGAGAAGGCGGCGCTGGCAGACACGGCGGCGAGCAGCGAAAGGGCAAGAGCAGCGGGATAGTAACGCATCAGGAAATCCTTGGCCGAGAATTCAGGCGAGTGCATTTCCGGAGAGGCTATCACAGGCGAAATAAACGCGCGATGAAAAAGCCGTCGGTCCCGTCATGGGACGGCGTGAGCCGGATTCCCGGACCGCGGGCGCTGCCCGACGGCAGATGCGACGGGTCGCTACGCCATTCGGTGTGGCGCGAGAGCATCGCCTGGACCTGATCCCTACCCTCGGCATCGAGCAGCGAACAGACGACATAGACCAGCCGCCCGCCAGGCCGGACGAGCGCCGCGGCGACGTCGAGCAGCCGCGCCTGGATCGCGGCATAGCGGGCCAGTTGGTCCCTGGTGAGCCGCCAGCGCGCCTCGGGATTGCGGCGCCAGGTGCCCGTGCCCGAGCACGGCGCATCGATCATCACCGCATCGGCGCGCCCCTGCCACGGCGCCAGGGCCTCGGCCTCGCGGTTGGGATCGAGCAGGACCGTCTCGACGTTCACGACCCCGGCCCGCTCGGCCCGCGGCGGCAGGCGCTGGAGGCGGCCGCGGTCAGTATCCGAAGCGATCAGCGTGCCCCGGCCCTCCATCGCCGCCGCCAGGGCCAGGGTCTTGCCGCCGGCGCCCGCACAGAGGTCGATCACCGTCTCTCCCGGCCGCGTGCCGACCGCTTCGCAGGCGAGCTGCGATCCGGTGTCCTGCACCTCGATCCGGCCATCCTGATAGGCCTCCCACTGCTCGACCTGGGTGCCGTGCGGCAGGCGCAGGCCATTGACGGCGGCGGTCGGCGTTGCCGCGGCGGGCAGCTCGAGCGCCTCCCGCGATGCCTTGAGCGTGTTGACCCTGAGGTCGAGCGAGGCGCGTCCGAGCAGCGCTTCCGCCTCCTCCCCGGCGATGCCCGATTCCGCCAGCGCCTGCTCCAGCCACTTCGGCGCAACGCCGGGCCGGGCGTAGCGCTCACCCTCGCCGATGGGCGCGGGGGCATGGGCCGAGCCGTCGAACAGCGAGGCCAGCGCGGCATCGTCCTTGGCCAGCGTGAGCATCGCGGCGCGGCCGCCCGGCGGCACCTCGCCGCATGTCCGTATGGCCTGATAGACCAGCTCGCGCACCGCGCGGCGGTCCTTGCTGCCCGCGAAGCGCCGGGCCCGGAACCAGTCGGAGACGATCCGATCCGCCGGTGCGCCCTGCGCGCGCGCCGCCGCGATCACCAGATCGAGAATTTCGATCGCCGCCTGGATGCGCGCTTGCGGGGTCATGCTGCCGGAAACACGGTAAGGTGGGAGAAGGGATTGTTACCGGCTGGGATAGTTCGGCGCTTCCCGCGTGATCGTCACGTCATGGACATGGCTTTCGCGTAGGCCGGCGTTGGTTATCCGCACGAACTCAACCTTGGTGCGCAGGTCCTCGATCGTCCTGGAGCCGGTATAGCCCATCGCCGCCTTCACCCCGCCGACGAGCTGGTGGATCACGTCCTTGGCCGGGCCCTTGTAGGGCACCTGGCCCTCGATCCCCTCGGGGACCAGCTTCATCTGGTCCTTGATGTCCTGCTGGAAGTACCGGTCGGCGCTGCCCTGCGACATCGCCCCGACCGACCCCATGCCGCGGTACGACTTGTAGGAGCGCCCCTGGTAGATGAAGGTCTCGCCCGGCGCTTCCTCGGTCCCGGCGAGCATCGAGCCGACCATGATCGTCGAGGCGCCCGCCGCGAGCGCCTTGGCCGCATCGCCCGAAGTGCGCAGGCCGCCGTCGGCGATCACCGGAGTGCCCGATTCTGCCGCCGCGCCGGCGGCTTCCATCACCGCGGTGAGCTGCGGCACGCCGACCCCGGCGACGATCCGCGTGGTGCAGATCGAGCCCGGGCCGATGCCGACCTTGATCGCGTCCGCGCCCGCGCCGATCAGCGCCCGCGTGGCTTCGGCCGTAGCGACGTTGCCGGCGATGACCTGGGCGGAATTGGAGAGCTTCTTCACCCGCTCGACCGCCTTGGCGACGTCGCGGTTGTGGCCATGGGCGGTGTCGATCACGACGACGTCGCATTCGGCCGCCAGCAGCGCCTCGGTCCGCTCATAGCCCTTGTCGCCGACCGTGGTCGCGGCGGCGACGCGCAGGCGCCCGGCGGCGTCCTTGGTGGCGTTGGGGAAGTTGACCGCCTTCTCGATGTCCTTGACCGTGATCAGGCCGATGCAGCGGAAGGCGTCGTCGACCACCAGCAGCTTCTCGATCCGGCGCTGATGGAGCAGGCGGCGCGCCTCGTCCTGGCCGACCCCGACCTTGACCGTGGCGAGGTTCTCGTGGGTCATCAGCTCGCGCACCGGCTGCTTGGGGTTGGCGGCGAAGCGGACGTCGCGGTTGGTGACGATGCCGACCAGCTTGCCGGCGCCTCCGCCAGCAATTGGCTCGACCACCGGGATACCCGAGATGCGGTTCTGCGCCATGATCGCCTGGGCCTCGCCCAGCGTCGCATCGGGCGCGATGGTGATCGGGTTGACCACCATGCCGCTCTCGAAGCGCTTGACCGCGCGGACCGCGGCGACCTGCTCCTCGATCGTCAGGTTGCGGTGGAGCACGCCGATCCCGCCCATCTGGGCCATGACGATGGCCATGTCGGCCTCGGTCACGGTGTCCATCGCCGAGGAGACCACCGGGATGTTCAGCGCGATCTCGCGGGTCAGGAAGGTGCGGGTGTCGGCCTGCGAGGGGACGATGTCGCTTTCGGCGGGGCGTAGCAGGACATCGTCGAAAGTGAGGCCGAGGGGGATGTCGATGATAGCCACTTTGCGCCTTTGCGAACGATTCGTGGCGGCCCATGTAATCAAGGGCCGGGGCTACGGCTAGACCCCCTTCCCGACTATCGCGCGCTCAGCGCGCCTGGGGCGGCGCCGGCACCCGCCGCGCATCGCCGAACCACCGGCCGAGCGCGACGTAGAAGGCCACGTCCTCAGCCGCTCCGCCCAGCTCGAACCCCGGTTTCACGCGGTCGCCGGGACGATGATAGTCGCCGTCGAAGAATTTCTCGACGCGGGCGATGTCGCCATAGGCGCTGGTCACCATGACCGTCGGAATGTCGTGCTGCATCAGGGCCCAGCCGTCCTGGCGGCGGAGATAGGCATTGCCCGCGTCGCTGTCCGAAAGCTTGCGCTTCTCCCGCCGCGCCACTTCGGCGATCTGGGCGTCGAGCCCGGTCTTGCCCTTGCCGACGATGCCGAGGGGCGTGCCGGCCGGGGCCAGGGCGATCGAATCGATGTTGAAGGCCGCGACGATCTGCTTGAGCGGCAGGGGCGGGTTCTCGGCAAAGGCGGTCGCGCCGAGCAGTCCGAGCTCTTCCGCGGTGGTCGCCAGGAAATAGATGTCGCGGTCGATCTGCGGCGCCCGGGCGAGGCGGCGCGCGGTCTCGATCAGGGCGGCGACCCCGCTCGCGTTGTCCACGGCGCCGTTGCAGATCAGGTGCTCGGCCGGAGCGACCGCGCACTGGCCGAAGTGGTCCCAATGGGCGAGGAACAGCACCGCGCCCGCCTCGGGCCGGCGGCCGGGCAGCTTGCCGATGACGTTGTGGGTGCGGATGGTCGTCTCGATCGTGGTGGCCTCCAGGCTCGCGGTGAAATCGAGCGTGCGCGAAACGAAATCGGGCCTGGCGGCCAGTTGCTCGAGGCTTGCCAGGGTCTGGCCGCTGCCGGCAAGCAGCCGGTTCGCGGCATCGCGCGTCACGAAGCCTTCCAGGTCGCCCCCCAGGGTATCGCCGGCCAGGGCATAGCCCGAGCGCTGCCGCCGGGCCGCGACGCTGGCCATGGTCCGTTCGGCATCGAGGACGGTGATCACCGCCGCGGCGCCGGCCTCGATCAGGGTGTCCTGGCGCTCTCCGGTCCCCTCGTCGTCGTCGAGCAGCAGCGCGACGCGGCCGGCCAGGTCCATGCGCGACAGCGACTTCCCGTCGTTCCTGCCGATGAACAGGACCGGCGCATCGCGCACCAGGGCCCGCTTGCCCGAGGTGAAGACCAGCGCGTCCCCCGGCGCCAAGGCGATCCCCCGGCCCCGGCGGCTGAACTGCGCCCGCGACGCCGCGGGTTCGCGCCCGACCAGCACGACCGGCGCGAACCACGCATTGCCGGGATCGTTGGTGCCCGAGACCAGCCCAATGTCGAAGAATTCGCGGCCGATGTAGCGCAGCGTCTTCGCCTCGCCATCGGTGCCGGGACGGCGGCCGTCGTATTCGTCGCTGGCGAGCACTTCGACATGCCTCAGCATCTGCGCTTCGAGCGCCACGTCGCGCCTGGCCGCGGCGGAGGCGGGCACGGCCAGGAGCGCGGCGGCAAGCAGCCCCCCCGCACATCGGCTCATCGCTGGCACGCCACGTTTCATCGCGGCGAGCCTACAGCAAGAATGGCCGGCGGCAAGTGCGCCGCGGATCAGTAATTCGAGAAAATCGCAGGTGGTGCTGCCGGGTAACAGTTCCGGCGCGTTAACCAGGTCAGGCCGCGGTCCAGCCCCCGTCCATGCTGATGTTCGCGCCGGTGATGTTGGCCGCGGCATCGCGGCACAGGAACACCGCCAATTCCCCGATGTCGTTCGGCTGGACGAAGCTCTTGGTGGGCTGGCTGGCGAGCAGCACATCCTCGATCACCGCCTCGCGGGTCATCCCGCGCGCCTTCATCGTGTCGGGGATCTGGTTCTCGACCAGCGGCGTCCAGACATAGCCGGGGCTGATGCAGTTGGCGGTCACGCCGAAGCCCGCGAGTTCGAGCGCGAGGGTCTTGGTCAGGCCCGCGAGGCCGTGCTTGGCGGCGACATAGGCGGACTTGAAGGGCGAGGCCACGAGCGAATGGGCCGAGGCGGTATTGATGATCCGCCCCCAGCGAGCCTGCTTCATATGCGGTATCGCCAGCCGCGCGGCATCGAAGGCGGCGGTAAGGTTCAGCGCCAGGATCGTGTCCCACTTGTCGGTGGGAAAGCTCTCGACCGGGGCGACGTGCTGCATTCCGGCATTGTTGACGAGAATGTCGACCGGCCCCGCCCCGGCCATCAGGGCTTCCACGCCGGCACGCCGGCTGAGGTCGGCCGCGACGTGAACGGCCGACAATTCCTCGCACAGCGCAGCGATCGCCGCGGCCTCGCCAAAGCCCGAAAGGACGATTTCCGCCCCCTCCGCGCGCAACGCCCGCGCCACGGCGAGGCCGATGCCCGAGGTCGAACCAGTGATCAGCGCGCGCTTGTCGTGAAGGAACATGTCGACTCCGATGAATTGTTGCTAGAACCAGCATGAAGCATGAGGGGTGATTCATGAAGCTCGACGATTTCGATCCCGGTTCCATCGACATCGAGGACCAGCGCGGCAGCGGCGGCGGCTTTCGCCTGCCGGGCGGCGGCGGCGGGAAACTGGGCTGCGGGACGATCCTGATCGCGATCATCGCCGCGCTCGTCTTCGGGGTCGATCCGGGCCAGATGCTCGGCCAGCTCGGCCAGATGCAGGAGCAGAGCGACAACGCCGCTCCGACGCAGGCCGCGCCGCACAGCGGCACGACCGCAAACGAGAGCTGCAACACCGATGCGCTGAGCAAGGAGAGCTGCAATGCCCTGTCCTCGCTCAACAAGACCTGGGCGCCGATCTTCGCCGCCTCGAACATCAAGTTCGCCCCGCCCCGGCTCGTGTTCTATTCGCAGGCCGGCCAATCCGGCTGCGGCGCGGCGCAGAGCGCGATGGGGCCGTTCTACTGCCCCAGCGACAACGGCATCTACATCGACACCGATTTCTATCGCGAGATGGCACAGAAACTCGGCGCCAGCGGGGATTTCGCGCGGGTCTATGTCATGGCTCACGAATACGGCCACCACATCCAGACCCTGACCGGGATTTCCGACCAGGTCCGCTCGGCGCAGCAGCAGAACCCGAGCCGCGCCAACAGTCTCCAGGTTCGCATGGAGCTTCAGGCCGATTGCTACGCCGGGGTCTGGGCCGCGAAGAACCGCGACCGGATCGAGCCCGGCGACGTCCAGGAGGGGCTCAACGCCGCCCATCAGATCGGGGACGACACGCTGATGAAGGCCGCCGGCCGCCGGCCCGTGGAAGAGGCCTTCACCCACGGCACCAGCGCCCAGCGGATGGAATGGCTGCGCAAGGGGCTCGAGACGGGCAACGAAGACGCCTGCGATACCTTCGCCGAACTGCGCCGCTGACCGGCCTTCGGCGAGCCCATGTCGAGCCCATGCGGGGAACCAGTCGAGACCCTGGCAATTTCATCCCAGCCCATTAACCCGTCTCGACCGTTTCAGGAGCGATCGCCATGAAGTTCTCCAGCAATGCCCGCGCTGCCCTGTTCGTCGCCATCGCCGGCCTGGCGCTGGGCTCCGTTCCCGCCACGGCGCAGCAGCGCCAGAACGACAAGCAGAACGAGGCCAAGGACACCGACAAGCCGATCACCGACCGCGACGTCAGCGCCAAGGATGTCGCGCTGACCCCGCTCAGCGATCTCAATCTCAAGAAGAGTGATATCCCGCCGCTGCTGATTGCCGCCCAGGACGACCCCTACGACCTGACCGGCCTCGCCCGCTGCCCGCAGATCGCCTCGGCCATCGGCGAGCTCGATGCCGTGCTCGGCGATGACATCGACGTCGCCCAGGCCAAGGGCCGCAGCATCAGCGCCGGCCGCGCCGCGCAGGAAGCGCTCGGCTCGTTCATCCCTTTCCGCGGCGTGATCCGCGAGATTTCGGGCGCGAACTCGCAGCAGAAGAAGATCCAGGACGCGATCTTCGCGGGCACCGCGCGGCGCGGCTTCCTCAAGGGGATCGGCCAGGCCCGCGGCTGCCGTTACCCGGCCCGCTCGGCCACCGCGGCGGTGATCGCCCAGGCCCAGGCCGAAGCCGAAGCGGCCGAACGCGCCAAGCATCAGCCCAAGCCGGCGAAGCAGTCCTCGCGCAATCGCGGCGACGAGGTGCAGGCCGTGTCGCAGCCGGTGGTCCAGCCGGTCCCGCGCCCCCGCTGAGACCGGTCTTTCCCGGGTGAAGCTGTCCGACTGCCACAATATCGACGATTTCCGAGAACTGGCCAGGCGGCGACTGCCCTGGCCGGTGTTCGACTATATCGACGGGGGCGCCGACGACGAACTGACCAAGGCCCGCAACACCGCGGCCTATGCGGACTGCGACCTCGTCCCCGACATCCTGGCCGGGGTGGCCGAGATCGACACCTCGATAGAAATCCTCGGCCGCCGCAGCGCGCTGCCGCTGATCCTCTCGCCGACCGCCCTGCAGCGCGTATTCCACTGGCAGGGCGAGCGCGCCGTGGCCAAGGCCGCGGAAAAGTTCGGCCTGTGGTTCGGCATCTCCAGCCTGGCCACGGTGAGCATCGAGGAGATCGGCGCGCTGGTCTCCTCGCCGAAGCTGTTCCAGTTCTACTACCACAAGGACCGCGGGCTGAACCGCTCGATGATCGAGCGCTGTCAGGCGGCCGGGTTCGATGCCATCGCGCTCACCGTCGATACCATCGTCTCGGGCAAGCGCGAGCGCTGCGCCCGCAGCGGCTTCACCTCGCCGCCGCGCTTCACGCCGTCATCGGCGCTGTCCTATGCGCTCAAGCCGCGCTGGGCGCTGGACTACGTCTTCCGCGAGAAGTTCAGCCTGCCCAACCTCGATACCCATGTCAGCCAGGGCACCGGGGAGGCGGTCTCGATCGCCGGCTATTTCAACTCGATGCTCGACCCGACGATGGACTGGGCGGCGGCCGAGCAGATCAGGAACGACTGGGGCGGCAAGTTCGCCTTGAAGGGCGTGATGAGCGCCGCCGACGCCCGCCGCGCCGCGGACATGGGCTTCGACGCGGTCATGATCTCCAACCACGGCGGCCGCCAGTTGGACGGCAGCCGCGCGCCGTTCGATCAACTGCGCGAGATCGTCGATGCCGTCGGCGGGCGGATCGAGATCATCTGCGACGGCGGGGTGCGGCGCGGCACCCACGTGCTGAAGGCCCTGGCCGCGGGCGCCGGCTGCGCCTCGGGCGGGCGGCTCTACCTCTATGCCCTCGCGGCGGCCGGCCAGGCGGGGGTCGAACGCGCGATCGCGCTGCTGGGGGACGAGATCGAGCGCGGCATGCGGCTGATGGGGGTGACCAGCGTGGACCAGCTCACGGCCGACCGGCTGCGCTGGCGGTAATCCGCGCCTTCCCTTCCCGGCCGATTGCCCCTAGCATCCTCGGCCAGTCGCAAAGAAGGAACGGACCAACCCATGCAGCTCATCCGCACGATCGTCTGGGTAGTGATCACGGCGTTGCTCGTCGGGTTCATCGCCATCAACTGGACCCCGGCGCCGGTGAATTTCTGGCCGCTCGCCGAAGGCTACCTGTTCTTCGAGTGGCCGGTGGGCTTCATCGCGCTGTTCTTCTTCCTGCTCGGCCTGGTGCCGATGTGGCTGATCGCCCTGCTCGGCCGGTGGCGCTATTCGCGGCGGATCAACGCGCTGGAGAACTCGGTCCGCGCGGTGACGCCGCAGCCGCCGCTCGCCACCTCGACGCAGCTTGACGCCGCGGCCTCCGATCCGCCAGTGCCCTGAGCATGCACCGCAATCCGATCTACCTCGCCCTCGACGTTCCCCGCCTCGAAGCCGCCGAAGCCCTCGCCCGCAAGGTCAAGGACCATGTCGGCGGGCTGAAGCTCGGCCTCGAATTCTTCTGCGCCCACGGCCACCACGGCGTGCACGAGATCGCCAGGCTCGGCCTGCCGATCTTCCTCGACCTCAAGCTGCACGACATTCCCAACACCGTCGCCGCGGCGATGCAGTCGCTCCACGTGCTCGAGCCGGCGATCGTCACGATCCATGCGAGCGGCGGGCGGGCGATGATGGAAGACGCCAAGGCCGCCGCGGGCGAGAACTGCAAGGTCGTGGCGGTCACCGTGCTGACCAGCCTCGACGAGCGCGACCTCGCCCGCACCGGGGTGACCGGCACCCCGCACGACCAGGCGCTGCGCCTCGCCGAGCTGGCCGAAGCCGCCGGGCTCGACGGGATCGTCTGCTCGGGCCACGAGGTCGCGGCGATCCACCGGCAATGGAAGAACGGCTTCTTCGTCGTTCCCGGCCTGCGCCCGGCCGACGGCAAACCGGCCGACCAGAAGCGCACCGTCACCCCGCGCGAAGCCCGCGACGGGGGCGCCAGCGTCCTGGTGATCGGCCGCCCGATCAGCCGCGCGGAGGACCCGGCGGCCGCGGTCCGGGCGATCGAGGCGACGCTTTGACGTTCACGTTTCGATCGAGAAATATGAACGTCAACAAAATTCCGCGTTAAGGGCACTTCAAGCCGCATCCGGGCATTCATCCTCGCGTACGAAGGAGAACCCACTCATGAAGCGCTTCGCCCTCCCCATCCTGCTCGCCGCTGCCCTCGTCCCGGCAGCCGCCTCGGCGCAGCAGGTCGCCGGCCCCGCCCCGGCCATGGCGCCCAGCAACACCCTGCTCACCGTCAATGCCGAGGGCCGCGCCACCCGCGCGCCCGATGTCGCGGTGTTCACCGCGGGGGTCGCCAGCACGGGCACGACCGCGGGCCAGGCGCTGTCCGCCAATGCCGCGGCGATGAACCGGGTGATCGCCGCGCTGGAGCAGGCCGGCGTCGCCAGCCGCGACATCCAGACCAGCAACCTCAGCCTCAATCCCGTCTATGCCGAGCCGCGCCGCCTGCCCAACGGCACGGTCGAGCAGGGCCCGCCGCGGATCACCGGCTACCAGGTCAGCAATCAGGTCACGGTCAAGCAGCGCAACCTCGACCAGTTCGGCAAGGTCATCGACACGCTCGTTTCCGCCGGGGCCAACCAGGTCAACGGCCCGAGCTTCCAGGTCGACAACAGCGATGCCGCCACCGACGAAGCGCGGATCGACGCGATTCGGAAGGCCCGCGCCCGCGCCGAGTTGTACGCCCGCGCCGCGGGGCTGAAGATCGTCCGGGTCCTGACCATCAGCGAGAGCGGCGGTTATGCCCCGCCGGTGCCGATGTACCGCATGGCGGTGAACCAGTCCGCGGCCGAGATCACCCCGGTCGCCCCGGGCGAGGTCTCGCTGAACGTGAACGTCGCGGTCCAGTTCGAACTGGCGCCGTAACCCTTGACCTGCGCGGGGAGGCTACTACCTCCCCGCGCATGCCCGTTCCCGCGATCAAGATCTGCGGCGTCTCGACCGCCGAAGCGCTCGACGCGGCGATTCGCGCCCGCGCGGACTTCATCGGCTTCAACTTCTTCCCGCCCAGCCCGCGCTACCTGAACCCGCGCCACGCCGCGGCGCTGAAGGACCGCGCGGCGGGCAAGGTCACCCGGGTCGGCGTCTTCGTCGATGCAAACGACGGCGAGATCGGCGAGGCGATCCTCGCCGCGGGCCTCGAGGTGCTGCAACTCCACGGCGAGGAAACACCGGAGCGCGCGGCCAGGCTGGGCGCGCAGTTCGGCTTGCCGGTGTGGAAGGTGATCGCGGTCGCGAGCGCCGCCGATGTCGGCCGCGCCGCGGCCTACCGCGATGCGGCGCAATTCATCCTGTTCGACGCCAAGACGCCCAAGGGCACCCTGCCGGGCGGGATGGGCCTGTCGTTCGACTGGTCGCTGCTGGCCGGCGGCGAAAGCGCCCTGCCCTGGGGCCTGGCCGGAGGGCTGACGCCCGCCAACGTCGCCGCAGCGATCCGTGCCACGGGGGCGCCGCTCGTGGATACCTCCTCGGGCGTGGAAAGCGCGCCCGGGGTGAAGGACCTGGACAGGATCGCCGCCTTCTGCGCGGCGGCGCGCTCGGCCTGACTCGCTCTCAGAGACCGTTTGGAAAATCGCGAAAGAGCGATTTTCGAGGCGGCCCCGGCCCGCTCCCCCGCCCGGCCACCCGACGGCAGTATTCTAT
>JASGGH010000018.1:0-44991 GCA_047605105.1 Novosphingobium sp.
TGAACGACGAAGTGCAGGCGCTTCACCTCCGGCAGAAAATCGCGGCCATCTTCGTCACCCATTCGGTCGCGGAAGCGGCTATAATGTCTGACCGGGTGATCGTCATGTCCGCGCGGCCGGGCCGGATAGCGGGCGAATACCCGATAGACCTTCCCAAGCCGCGCGACGAAAGCGTCCGGTTTTCTCCCGAATTTGCCGCCCAATGCAACATACTGTCAGCTGCATTGCGGGAAGCGAGCGAGGTTCGCGCATGACTGAACCCCGATTTCACCCGCCTCGCCCGCCGCAGCCCGAACGCAACCGCATCGTGAAAGCAGCCGGATGGCTGCTGCCGCCGCTCCTGCTCGGCATCGTGCTTATCGCGCTTTACTTCTATGCACGCAGCGGGCTCGACGAATACCGCCGGTTCCTGATGCCCGATCACAAGGCGCTGTGGCAGGGGGCGTTCGCTTCCGCGCCCGTCCGGGCGGAGCTTCTGCGCGCAGCCGGAGTCACCGCCCGGATCGCGATTGCGGGCCTGGGCATATCGATCCCGGCCGGCATGCTGCTCGGCGTGCTGATGTTCCGGTCGACCTGGATGGAACGGGCGGTTGCGCCTTATCTGGTGGTGCTGCAGTCGATCCCCGTGCTTGCGATCATTCCGCTGATACAATCGCTGCTCGGCTTCGGTTTCCTGCCGAAGGTCCTGATCGTGGCCCTGTTCACCTTCTTCGCGATTCCCACCACGCTTCTGCTCGGTCTCAAGAGCCTCGATCCGGGCATCAGGGAACTTTTCCGCCTCGAAGGGGCGAGCTGGACCACCACTCTCCTGAAGGCGGGCATTCCTTCGGCCCTTCCCACCCTGTTCGCCGGACTGCGGATCGCCGCGAGCTTCGCGGTGATCGGCGCGATCGTCTCCGAGCTGTTCTTCGTCTCCGGGGACGGCGGCCTGGGCCAGATGCTCATCAACTCGAAAATCGATTTCCTCTATGAACAGATGTATGCGGCGCTGATCGTTTCCGCCGCGATGTCGATCGGCGTCTACCTGTTCTTCGGCTGGCTTGGCCACAAGCTGTTCGCGCATTGGCATGAATCCGGCGACGGGGGCCGGCGATGAGGCCAAAATGGCTGGCGGCCGCCTTCATGGCGCTCGCCCTGGCATCGGGCGCCCAGGCCCGAGACAGCCAGCCAGGCAGCTTCGCAAGAAAGGCATACCGGACATCGCTGAGCAAGGTTTGCCCCAATCCGCTCGTGGTCCAGCTCGACTGGCTGCCCCAATCCGAACATGGCGGCCTGTTCCAGCTGATCGGCGGCGGCGGGCAGATGAGCCACGGACGCTATCAGGGCCGCCTCGGCTCCACCGGAATCGACCTGATCCTTCTTGCCGGCGGCAACGGCATCGGCCTGGGAGATGGGGAAACCTCCTTCTCCTCGCTTTACATGGGCAATTCGCGCGCCCGGCTCCTCCCGCACCTCGCGCTGATCGACCTCGACAACGCGATCATCTTTTCGAACCGCTTTCCCGCCATCGGCGTCGTGGCGATGCTCGAGCAATCCCCGATCGGCCTGTTCTGGGATCGCGCCACCTATCCTCGCGGCTTTCATTCCGTGGCCGATCTGCGCGCCTTCGCCAGATCCGGCAAAGGCAAGATGTACATTTCCACCACTCGCCGGACCTTCGGCCGCCACCTGCTGAACCAGGGAATCCCGCGTAGCGCCTTCGCCGAAGGGTATAGCGGCGATGGGGAGAACTTCGTGCTGAATGGCGGGCGCTGGCTGAATCAAGGCAGCATCACCAGCGAAGGGTATCAATTCGCCAATGGCCGGCGCTGGAAAAGGCCGGTCGATTTCCTGCTGCTTTCCGACATGGGCTATCCGGTCTATCCCGGCATGGTATCCGTTGCCGGGAACCGCTTGAACGAGCTGGCCCCCTGCCTGGCCAGGCTCGTGCCCCTGATGCAGCGCGCCCAGGTGGATTATGTGCACGATCCGGCGGAAGTGAACCAGACGATCTTCCGCTTCAACGAGGCCGGGATGGCCGCGCCCTGGTGGAAGACGTCCCGCGAAATGCTGGATGCCGCGGTCAAGACATCGCTTTCCAGGGGCATCGTATCGAACGGGCCCAACCGGACTTTGGGCGATTTCGACATGACGCGCACCGAAAGGCTTCTGGCGCAGCTGCGCCCGACCCTGGACATTCGCGCGCGCCCCGGAGTGACGGCGCGCCACGTGGTGACAAATCGCTTCATCGATCCCGCCATAGGCCTGCACTGATGGCCGTGCTGCTGGATGGAGACGCATTCGCGGCACGCTGCCGCGCGGAAATCAAGGCGCGGGCGGAGAGAAGCGAATTCGTCCGCAACGGCAACCGGCCCTGCCTTGCCACCATCCTGGTCGGCGAAGATCCGGCAAGCCGGGACTACGTCTCCCGCAAGCATGGCGACTGCCGGGAGCTCGGCTTCCATTCCCGCCAGATCGAAATGCCCGCAAGCACGCAGCGGCGGGAACTGCTGGATGCAGTCGAGACGCTGAACCGCGATCCGTCCTGCCACGGCTTGCTGGTCCAGCTCCCGCTGCCGCCGCATCTCGATCCGGCCGAGATCCAGGAAGCAGTGGACCCCGCAAAGGACGTGGACGGGCTGCACCTGCTCAACCTGGGCCGGATGATGACTGGGCGGCCCGGCTTGCGGCCCTGCACGCCCAAGGCGATCATCGGCCTGCTCCAGGCGCACGGCGTGCCCCTGGCCGGCCGCAGGGTAGCGGTCATCGGCCGGGGATTGCTGGTGGGTCGCCCGCTCGCAATCATGCTGGCCGCCCCTGGGGTCGATGCGGCGCCGACCCTGCTCCATCGCGGCAGCGGCGATCCGGCGCCGATCCTGCGCGAAAGCGACGTCATCGTCGCTGCGGCCGGCCAGCCGGATCTGGTGCAGGCCGGCATGGTGAAGCCCGGCGCATGCGTGGTGGGCGTCGGGATCAGCTACTGCGACGGGCAGATGGTTTCCGACATTGCCGACGACGTGGCGGGCGTCGCCGGCTTCGTCACCCCGCGCCACGGCTCGGTCGGCGCCGTGACCAGGGCGATGCTGATGAGCAACCTGCTCGACGCGGCGCTTTCCTCAGCCTGAAACCGCTGCCGGCTCGCCGACCGCGCCGCCCCGCACGGGGCCCACGGCCTGGGCCAGGCGCTGGCGATAGCCTTCCAGCCAGTTCTCGCCCTCAAGCGCATTGTACGCTCCGCCCCGCGCGCCGTTCACGATCTCCGGGTCGTCCACGCCGGGCGGGATCGTGCCGGCACCGTCCAATGCGCGCACGGCCTGGATCAGCCGCTTGCGCGTTTGCACGATCATCAGATCGCTGGTCACCAGATGCTCGAAGCCCCGGTCGACGATATCACCCATGCTTTCGGTGATGTACTGGTCCTGAAGCGTGATCCCGGTAATTCCGGTGAAGCTGATCTGGCGCTGCGCATCGCGATCGATGCCGTAATCGTTCTCGACATTGCAGGCGAGCCTCCACCGCCCGAACCAGTCGCTGGTGTTGGGCAGGAACTCATGCTTGAACTCGAGGCCGGGAATGGTCGCGCCATCCGCCGTGGTCCGCAGGGGCTGCGTGCGCTTGGTCCAGGCGAAGTTGAACACCATGGTATGCGTGTCGTCCATCGGCACCCAGGCATTGGCGGTCACATTGTCGGCAAAGGTGCCGTCGGGGAACAGCGCCCAGAAGGGGAATACGAAGTGGCAAACGCGCCAGTACAGCTCTTCCCCGCCGCCGGCCGAAGGACGGAAGGCGCCGCCCATCGTGCCCCAGTCGGTATCGGCCACCTTGAAACCCGGCGCGCGGTTCGTGATCGCCGGTGAATGGATATTGCCGGCGTCCACCTCTTCGTCGGCCACGCTGCCGACATGCAGGAAGCCGAAATGGCTGGTGTCGATATCCCCTTCCAGCGCCTGCAGCCAGTTGCATTCGCGCATCGTCAGCATGAGCCGCAGTTCGCCTTCTGGCAGCTGCAAGGCCTCGATAGCCGGCGGCGGAGGCGGAACCTCGCGCGCGCCCAAATAGACCCAGACGACCCCCGCGCCCTCGAAGGTCGGATAGGCCTTGGCCCGCACCCGTTCCCTGAAGCGTTCGGAATCGGGCACGTTCGGCATGTCCACGCATTTGCCGGTCACGTCGTATTTCCAGCCGTGATAGACGCAGCGGATACCGCCTTCCTCGTTGCGCCCGAAGAAAAGAGACGCGCAACGATGCGGGCAGCGGTGGTCCATGACGCCGGCCCGCCCTTCGCTATCGCGGAACGCGAGCAGCTTCTCTCCGAGCAGCATCAGACGCAGCGGCGCTCCGTCCGGCGCGATCTCGGCCGAGCTGCATGCCGGCACCCAGTACTGCCGCATCAGATTGCCCATCGGAGTGCCCGGCCCGACCCGCGTCAGCAACTCGTTATTGGCGACCGAAACCATCGAACACTTCTCCTTCAGGATGTTTGCAGGGCGGCGGCATCGTCCCAGGCGAGCATCTTGCCGGGATTGAGCAGGCCCTTGGGATCGACCTCGCGCTTGAAGGCGAGCTGGACGTGATTGACCATCTTCATCCCGCCCTCTTCGATCGTGAAGACATGCGGGTTGAAGATCCGGCAGCCCAGCTGCTCATGGTAGGCCATGATCTCGTTGAGGCGGCTTTCATCCGTGAAGCGGATCATCTGCAGCGCCGAGCAGCTGACCGACGCCCCGCTGCGCGTGAACTCCAGATGATACATCACTTCGTCGCCGAAATGCCTCTGGAGCGAATCCGCCAGCCCGACGCAATCGTCGGTGGGGAGCAGCGTCTGCAGATATGTCAGCGTCGGCTCGACCTTCAGCGCCCACAGGGTCGTATGGTTCCAGCACAGCTCGTATAGCGGAATGCGCGATTTTCGGACTTCACCGGACCGGGAAGTGTCGAAAACGACGCGGCCGCCATGCTGCCCGGCCAGGGCGCAGAACCCTTCCCAGGACTGGCCGGCGATCATCACCAGCGCGCAGGCCTCCCCGGGCGCCAGGAAAGGCGCGATCGGCTTCAGGAACTTCTGGCCGATCGGAGGCGCCATCACGCCGCACTGCTTCTTCACCAGTCCCGGCGCTCCGGCGAACGCCTTGCCAAAGCTGGCGGCCGACGCGAAATCGTCGAAGGCGACGACCGCTTCGATCCAGTTCTCACGGTGGGCCAGCGGCAATTCAAGCTCCGTGATGATGCCGGTCACGCCGTAGGAATGATTGAACTTCGGGATTTCGTCACCCCGCAGCTCCAGCACGCGCGGCCGTTCCTCCAGGGTCACCAGGCGCGCGCCGATGATGTTGCCCGGTTCCCGCAGCATGCCCCAGGTGATCGAGCCGACGCCGCCGGAACCGCCGGCAATGAAGCCTCCCACAGTCGCGATGGCGCGGGTCGAGGGGTGCAGGCGCAATTCGTATCCGTGCGCTTCGAGCTCCTGATCGAGGCGGATCAAGCGCTTGCCCGCCTGCACGCGGCAGGCGCCGTCCCGCACCCAGAGCAATCGGTCGAGCGCGCGCATGTCGAGCACGACGCCGCCGCGCAGGGGCATCGCCTGGCCATAGTTGCCGGTCCCCCCGCCCCGCACCGTGAGCGGCACGTCGTGGCGATAGCAGGCCGCGGCAACCGCGATCACGTCGTCCTCGGTCTGCGCCTCGACCAGCACGTCGCCGGAGACATGATCCAGCTGCCGCTTGAGAACGGGGCTGTACCAGAAATAGTCCCGGCTCATGCGCTTGACCGTGGCAGGGTCCGTCACCGTCCTGGTTCCGTCGAGGTCGGCGATCAAACTGCTCACGTCCATCGCACTCATTCCCGTCAAGCCGCCCCGGCAACAAGCCCCTTGCGGGGACGGCGGCATCCTTTCGGCACAGCCGCCTGCCGGAGAGACAGCCATCGTCAGGCCATCCGCCATCCAGCCCATTGCGTTTCCATCCGAGCTATTTATACATAAATTGCTTACTAAGGGAAGCAGGGGGAGGACAGGTTTTTCGAATCCCAAATTTCCCTTTGAATAATAAAGATAATTTCTGGACATTAACCCGCTTGGCAAGCTCGGGAAGGCGTGTCAGTTTCCTGTTCACGATACTCCCGCAGGCAGGAAGGGATTCAGGCGCGTCGCGGCCCGATCCCCTCATGCCGGCCGCGAACGCCAGCCACGGAGAACGGAGCGCATGCTCATTCATTGGCAGAACTGCACGACGCGTGACTTCGAGGCGGTCGACCCGCAGCGCGACGTGGCGCTGATGCCTGTCGCAGCCATCGAGCAGCACGGCCCCCACCTGCCCGTATCGGTCGATGCGGACATCAACCTGGGCGTGATCGAAGCCGCGGCGAACCATCTCACGGACGAGTTCAGGACCATAGCCCTGCCGATCATCGCAATCGGCAAGAGCAACGAACATCGCGACTTTCCCGGCACGCTGACGGTCGGCGCCGAAACCTTGCTGCGCTACTGGCTGGATGTCGCCGTATCGGTCCTGCGATCGGGCTTCCGCAAGATCGTGGTCCTCAACTCCCACGGGGGGCAGCCTCAACTGGTCGATGTGCTGATACGGGAGCTCAGGGTGGAGCACGCAGCCCTGGCCGTTTCGGCCAGCACCTACGGCTTCGGAGTGCCGGAGGGCCTGTTCGAGGAGCAGGAGCTGCGGCACGGCATCCACGCGGGAGCGGTCGAGACATCGATGATGCTGCGCCTGCGGCCCGATGCCGTCCGCCGCGAAGCCATTGCCGACTTCCCCTCCACCGGCCCGGCCATCGAACGCGACTATGCCGAGCTGCGCCTGGAAGGGCATGTCGGAATCGGCTGGATGACGCAGGACATCAATCCGTCCGGAGCGATCGGAAACGCGACCCGGGCCGACGCGGAGGCCGGGGCGCTCTGCCTCGACCATGCCGGCCGCGCGCTCGCGCGGCTGCTGGCCGACGTAAGCCGCTATCCTCTCCCGGAGACAAGGAAATGAATGCACCCCCGGCCTATCTGAAGAACGCCACGGAGCTTCCTGCCTTCCGGATCGCCGAGAAGGACACGAACTATTTCGTGATCCTGCACGATGACCGGGTGCCGGGCTTTGCGAACGTATGCGTGATCGAGATCTTCGAACAGGCCGGCAAGACCCCGCCCAACAGCCACCGGGCAGCCTTCGAGTTCTTCTATGTGCTGCACGGCACGGGCCGCGCATATTGCGACGGGATGACGGTCGACCTGGGGCCGGGCAGCTCATTGCTGATCCCGCCGGAGGGCGAGCATGTCATCGAGAATACCGGGCCGGGGAAGCTCTATACGCTGACCGTCATGACGCCGGACGAGGAATTCTCCGCGCTCATCAAGTCCGGAATACCGGTGGAGCTGGATGCCGAAGATATCGCGCTGCTTTCCGGAGGCATGCATTCATGACGACACCTGCTTGGTCCCCCGCGCTGCATCCGCTCGGCAGCTCGCCCCGGCGAGTGTGGCAGGTGAACGAAACGCTGGCCCGGCTTGCCCAGCCCCCCGCCATGCAGCGGCTGGCCGCATGCACGGCCGCTCCTCAGGACATCCAGATCGATCTGGCGCGCAGCGCCATCGTCGTCGTCGATATGCAGAACGATTTCTGCCATCCGGACGGATGGCTGGCCTCGATCGGCGTGGACGTGACCCCCGCACGCGCGCCGATAGAGCCCCTCGCCGCGCTCCTGCCGCGCCTGCGCGAACTCGACGTGCCCGTCGTGTGGCTGAACTGGGGCAACCGCGAAGACCGGCTGAACCTCAGCCCTTCCATACTGCACGTCTACAAGCCGAGCGGAACGGGCGTCGGCCTGGGCGATCCGCTCGCCAACGGCGCCCGCGTTCTGGAAGAAGGCAGCTGGGCCGCCGCCGTCGTGGATGAGCTTGAGATCGCCCCTCGGGACGTGCGGGTTTCCAAATACCGGATGTCGGGCTTCTGGGATACGCCGCTGGACAGCATCCTGCGCAATCTCAGGGTGGAAACCCTGCTGTTCGCGGGAGTGAACGTCGATCAATGCGTATTGGCGACGCTGATCGACGCCAACTGCCTGGGATATGATTGCATCCTGCTGTCCGACTGTTCGGCGACGACCTCCCCCGCCTTCTGCGGCGAGGCGACGCTCTACAACGTCAAGCAGTGCTTCGGTTTCGTGACCGATTCGGCCGCGCTCCTCGCCGGCTGCGCCGCGCCGGCCGCTGAGGAAGGCTGAGCGATGGAGATCGACGATCCCTCGACGCTCGCCGAAGTGACCGCTCTTGTGGAGAGATACGAGATCGCCTTGCGCGACAATGACGTGGAGGAACTGGACGCCATGTTCTGGCAGTCCGGCCGCGCCGTCCGCTATGGCGTCGGCGAATGCCTGTACGGGATCGAGGAAATCCTGGCCTTCCGCAAGGCCAGGCCAGGCGGTTCGCCCCCGCGCAGGATAAGCAGGATGCAAATCACGACATTCGGGCGCGATCTCGCAACCGCCAATGTGGAATTCCAGCGCATCGGCGGAGAAACGATCGGCCGGCAAAGCCAGACCTGGGTGCGGCTGCCGGAAGGCTGGCGGATCGTAGCCGCCCACGTTTCCCTGCAAGGAAGCACGCACTAGAACCGCACCTTCAAGCCTGCCGACGCGGCATGGGCGGTGAACCCGTCGCGGAAACGGCCGTCGTAGCGGGCGAACAGTTCCGCGCCCGGCGCGAAGCGCCAGGCGAAGCGCGCGCCGGCATCGCCGCCGAGCTTCGCTTCCTTGTTGCCCGTCACCGTCATCGGCAGGTTGTAGAACGTGACCGGCAGCAGCCGTTCGTCGCCCGAGACGACGCCGACGAGGCGGCCATAGACCGACCAGTCGAAAGCGCCCAGGCGCTGGCCGGCATCGAGGCCGGCCCAAAGGCGGGTGCGGCCGGCGGTGCGCGCGGGCGCGGTCAGCGCGAGCGTTCCCGTTTCGGTGAAGCCGTCGCTGCGGACCATCGTGTAGTCGAACCCGAGGCTCGGCGTGACGCGCCAGTCGCCCAACTGCATCCGGTAGCCGGCCTCGCCCAGCACGCCGGCCGTGGTCAGGTCGTATCTGGCGGTCGTCAGGCCGAGCAGGTTGTTTTGCGTGTTCACCTCGCCCACGCCGAAGGTGCCGGCGAGGTTGGCGAACCACGGCCCGGCGGTGTAGCCGCCATAGAGGCCGAATTGCGTGAGGCGGATGTCGCCGCGCTCGAAACCGTTGTCGAGCCGCACGTTCGTATTGCCGTGGTCGATGCCGAGGCCGAGCGTGAAGTTCGGCGTCAGGTTGCCGGCGAGGCCGGCGGCGAAGCCGTATTGCGAGCGGTCGTCGCCCGGAATGCCGCCCGAGGCGCGCGCCTTCGACCAGACGCCGTAGCCCTCGGCCCACATGCGGATGCCCGGGGCCGGGGCGTCGTCGGCGAAAGCGGCGTCGCCCATGCGGCGCAGGAAGCGCGAACCGGCGTCGAGCGCGCCGGACTGCACCGCCGTATGCGCAAGGCCGAACGCCTGGACGTATCCGAACAGCGTCCATTGCTCGAACAGCGTCGTGGTGTTGGTCGTCGCGGTAGCCTCGTCGATAGTGTAGGCCGTGTTGGTGTTCGTATTGAAGTTCGTTTCACCATCAGCCAGAACGTAGGGTGTGCCAGGAAGATTCTGGCAGGTCGGGCGCGTGCTGCCGGGCAGTCCGCTGACGTTGCATTGGGAAAGCTGGCCGGTGGTGATGGTGCCCGGGCCGAAGTTGATGACGGGAGTTCCGATCGTCGTCTGCGTGCTGGCCAGCGAATAGGTAGTGGTGCTCGCCGATGTCGTATTATTTGACGATGCGGTGAGCACCGGAGCGCCGATGATGACGCCCGGCCCCCCCGCCGTGGTGATCGCGGCACGCGCCGCGACGACGCCGGCCTGCGCGGCCGGATCGGAGAAGGGAACCGGAAAGGTCTGATCGTAGAGCGGCGTGCCGCCGTTCAGCCGGCCGAGAATCTGCGTCGAATAATTGGTGACATTGGTGGTGGTCGTCGTCGCCGGGTTGAAGACGAGGCTCTCTGTGTAGGTGTCTGTGGTGCTTATTCGGGTCCCTTGCGCGTGTGCTCCGCTTGCCGTCGCCAGTCCAGCGACCAGCACCGCCAGCGCGCCGCCGCAGCCCAGCAATTGCCTGATCGTCAGCGTCATGTTCGCCTCCTGCAAGTTTCTCACCTGACCTAAGGCGTCGTCTGCGGCGAAAACGGTTCACGGGATGACGACGCGTCCCGATTTTTTTCGGAAGCGGCTTCATTTCAGCCATGCGGCCATATCGAGGGGCTCATTGGAGCTATGGCTCCAGTTTACCGAAGCCCGCACCCGGCTGGAGCGGAGGATCTCCCCGCGCGGGACACTAGCCGCCCGCCGCGCATCCATCGCTGCGCGGGTCGTTCGCGCCCTCCAACTCGCCGTCGGGATGGCGCACGATCGCGCCGGCATGGCCCATCATCGCAGTCATCGGCGCCACCAGCTCGACATCGTGGCCCGCCGCGCGCAAGCGTTCGTAGAGCGCCGGAGGGAAGCGGTCTTCCAGCTTCAGTGTCGTGCTTTCCTCGCCCCAGGTCCGGCCGAGCAGCCAGCGCGGCGCGGAAACGGCCTGCTGGAGCGGGACGCCGAAGCGCGCATAGCGGGAAAAGATGGCCGCCTGCGTCTGCGGCTGCCCTTCTCCCCCCATGGTCCCGTAGGCCATGGTCCGGCCGTCGTCGAAACGCGCAAGCGCGGGGTTGAGCGTGTGGAAAGGCTTCCGTGCCGGGCGCAGGGCGTTCCACCCTGCTTCCGCCAGCCGGAACGAGCAGCCGCGATTCTGCCAGGTGATGCCCGTCCGCGGCAGCACCAGCCCGGACCCGAACTCGAAATAGGTGCTCTGGATACAGCTTACGACCTGTCCCCTGGAATCGGCCGCGCCGAACCAGCACGTGTCTCCCAGCGCGGAAGGACGCGGCCATTCCAGCGCGCACGCGGAATCGATCGCCGCGCACATGCGGCTCAAGGCCGCGTCATCGTCCAGCAAGGCCTGGGGGTCGATCGTCATGAAGGCCGGGTCCCCGACATGGGCATCGCGAACGAGGAATGCCTGCTTGGTCGCCTCCACCAGGCCATGGACGTGATCGAAACCGTCGGCCTCGCCGGCAGCCAGGCGGTCGAACAGGGCAAGGATCAACAGCGAAGCCAGCCCCTGGGTGGGCGGCGCGGTGTTGAACAAGGTCGCGCCCCGCAGCCTTGCCGACAAGGGCGGCGGACAGGAAGCGGCATGGGCGGCAAGGTCGGCCCCGGTGATGGGCGACCCGAGAGCGGCCAGATCGGCCGCGATCCGTTCCGCCAGCGGCCCGCGGTAGAAGCTGCCGAGACCGTCGCGCGCGAGCATTCGCAGGCTTTCGGCCAGCACGGGCTGCGTCAGGCTGTCGCCTTCCCGCAAGGGCTTTCCCAGCGGCTCGAAAGTGGCGGCATATGCCCCCGGCAGATCGCGCAGCTCGGCGGATTTCGCCGCCGCGATCTCGGCGCCGCCGCGCGTCACCGCCACGCCCGCCTCCGCATGGGCGATGGCGTCCGCCAGCAGCCTTTCGAGAGGCATCGGCGCCGCCAGCGACTCGAGCGCGCATTGCCAGCCGGAGACCGTGCCCGCCACGGTGTTCGCCGCCAGCGGTCCCCGCCAGGGAATGGCGTCCCGCCCTCGATAGATCCGCGGATCGAGCGCGAGCGGGCTGCGCCCGCACGCATCGACTGCCCAGACCCGTCCATCGGGCTCCGAGATCAGCCAGAAGCCGTCTCCGCCGATGCCCGTCATATGCGGGTAGACCGCCGCCAGGCAGGCCGCGATGGCCACCGTCGCCTCGATGGCGGAGCCTCCTTCGCGCAAGACGGACCACCCGGCCTCGCTCGCCAGGAAATGCGGCGAGGTGGCCATGCCGCGGCGACCGCGAACGCTCTCAGGCAACGGCACTCTCCTTATCGGCCAGGCGGACAATCTTCCCGAGCGACTAGCCGGAGCGCCCGCCTTCCACAAGTAAGCATTTTATGTATAATACCGGCCGCGGGGTGCGATGGAGCGTTTCCCCCTGCGCCCAGTCCGGGAGTTGGCGATGTCGCGTATCCTTGCATTTCCCTTGGCCGCCCTATCTCTGGTCATGGCCGCTCAAGGCTCTGCAGAGCCGCTGCCGGAGCCGCAGCGCCAGCAAATCCTTGCCACCGTCGACAAGGACGCCGCCGAGCTGACCACGATGGCGAAGGCCATCTGGACCTATGCGGAACTCGGCTATCAGGAGACCAGAAGCTCCGCGCTGCTGCAGTCGGAATTGCGCAAGGCGGGCTTTACCGTAAGGGCCGGCGTCGCGGGGATGCCGACCGCCTTCGTCGCCAGCTATCGCAACGGCGCCGGGCCGGTCATAGGAATCCTTGCGGAATTCGACGCTCTCCCCGGCCTTTCCCAGGCCGTCGCGCCCGAGAAATCGCCCGTGGAAGGCCGGGATTCCGGGCATGGCTGCGGCCACAACCTGTTCGGCGCAGCGTCCGTGACGGCGGCGATCGCAGTGCGGGACTGGATGATAGCCAACGGTGTTTCGGGTGAAATCCGCCTTTACGGCACACCGGCGGAGGAAGGGGGATCGGGCAAGGTCTTCATGGTCCGCGACGGCCTTTTCGGCGATGTGGACGCAGTTCTGCATTGGCACCCCGGAGATGCGAACGGGGTAAGCACCGGAACCAGCCAGGCCAATATCTCCGGCAAGTTCCGTTTTCACGGGATCAGTTCCCACGCATCGATAGCGCCCGAAAAGGGCCGGTCGGCGCTGGACGCCGTCGAGGTGATGAACGTGGCCGTGAACTACATGCGCGAGCATGTCCCGCGCGAGACCCGGATCCATTACATCATCACCAATGGCGGGCAGGCGCCCAATGTCGTGCCGGATTTCGCGGAGAGCTACTACTACGTGCGCCATGCCGATCCCGCCGAGGTGCGCAATGTCATGGCGCGCATACACAAGGCGGCGGAAGGCGCCGCGCTGGCGACCGAGACCACGGTGGAGTTCGAGGCAACGGGCGGCGTCTATTCGATGCTCGCCAACGAAACCCTGGCAAAGGTGATGGATGCGAACCTGCATCTGGTAGGCGCGCCTCAATGGTCCGCGGAAGAGAAGCAATGGGCGGAACGCCTGCAGAAGAGCCTGCCGGCCGCCCAGCCCCTGGCATCGGCCGCAAGGATCAATCCGCTGGACGGCACGCCGAGCCAGGCCTCGACCGACGTAGCCGACATATCATGGGTGGTGCCGACCGTCGGGCTCACGGTGAGCACATGGGTTCCCGGCACGCCGCCCCACACATGGCAAGCCGTGGCGGCGTCGGGCCATTCGATCGGAATGAAAGGCGGCGTCATCGCCGCCAAGACGATGGCGCTCACCGCAGCGGACCTTTTCCTGGACCCGCAAGCCCTCGGCAAGGCCAAGCTCGAGCTTGCTTCCAGGCGCGGCCCCGGCTTCGTCTATTCGCCGATGCTGGGTAAGCGCGCTCCTCCTCTCGACTACCGGGTCAAAGATTCAAGGAGCGGGGATTCAAGGAGCGGGCAATAGCCTCCCCCGGTCGCCGCAAGGGTCTGCGCCTGCCCGCCTGACCCGCCCGTCATCCCGCCCTGCCCGCCATCGCCGCTCGGCAGGCGGCGAAGGTCGGCCCCCACACCGTTTCACCGAAGGATGTGCGCAATGAAGGCTCTGCTCGCGCGCCTGAACATCGACACCTATATCCTTCTTCTCGCAGGCACGGTCCTGCTGGCGTCGACGATGCCGGCAAGGGGAGCCTGGGCGAAGGTGGCCGGCATGTCCGCCGATGCCGGCATCGTCCTCCTGTTCTTCATGCATGGAGCCCGCCTGTCCACGCAGGCCGTCATCGATGGCGCGCGCCACTGGCGCCTGCACTCGGCCGTGGCCTTCGTGACCTATGTGATCTTTCCGCTGCTGGGGATCGCGCTCAACGCGCTGCCATTTCTCAATCCGGCGCTTGGAACCGGCCTGTTGTTCCTCACGCTGCTGCCCTCGACGGTGCAGTCGTCGATCGCATTCACGGCGATGGCGAAGGGAAATGTCCCGGCCGCCGTATGCAGCGCCTCCTTCTCGAATCTCGCGGGGCTCTTCATCACCCCCATCCTGGTTGCGGCCCTCATCACGGGAAAGCAGGGAGGGATATCGGCCGACGCGGTCGTCACCATCGCTTTCCAGCTGCTGCTGCCGTTCATTGCCGGACATCTGCTGCGGCCGTGGATCGGGAACTGGGTCGCGCGCCAGAAGCAGATGCTGGCGATCGTCGATCGCGGCTCGATACTGCTGGTGATCTACGCGGCCTTCGGTTCCGCCACCGTCTCCGGGCTCTGGTCGGAAGTGTCGCCTCTCGACCTCGGGATGATCGCAGCCTGCTCGACGATCCTGCTGGTCATCGTCCTCCTGCTCACCCATGTGCTCGGCCGCCGGCTCGGCTTCAACCGAGAAGACAGGATCGTCCTGCAGTTCTGCGGCTCCAAGAAGAGCCTTGCGTCCGGCGTTCCCATGGCAGGGGTGCTGTTTTCCGCATCGCAGGTCGGCGCGATCATTCTGCCCCTGATGTTCTTCCATCAGATCCAGCTCATGATCTGCGCCGTGCTTGCCCGGCGCTACGCCGCATCGGAATGACGCCTCCCGATTAGCAGCAGGGGCCATCCGCAGATGGTCCCTGCTGGCTCTGAGAGACCGTTTGGAAATGCGCCTTTCGGCGCAAGCCGGCACCGGCCCGCTCCCCCGCCCGGCCACCCGACGGCAGTATTCTATGGGTGGCCGGGCGGGGGAGCGGGCCGGTGCCGCCTCGAAAATCGCTCTTTCGCGATTTTCCAAACGGCATCTGAAGCCTCGTCGGCGCACTTTCTCGCATGACTACTCCCGGCATGAGCTTCAGGATCGGCGTGCCGGCAGGGATAAGCCTGCGTTCCGCCGGGCAGAAATCACTTTCCTACACCGATCCTATTTGGTTCATATCCAATTTTTGGAGAGCCAATCATGCAAGACCCTCACGACCCCGCCGCATTGCCCGCCCCGTCCCCCGAGCCGCAAACCGACCTTCCCGAACGCTGGTGCAAGGCGCGAATGGCCGATTTCCTGCGAACCCTCGCCGCCAGCCAATCCGTTTCAGAAGCCGCGCGATCGGTCGGCATGTCGCGGCAGTCGGCCTATCGGCTGCGGGCCCGGCTCAAGGGCGAGCCGTTCGACATCGCCTGGGAAGCCGCCTTCCAGCACGGCTATGACGAATTGGCCCAGGCCGCGCTGGAGCGGGCGATGCATGGCGTCGAAATGCCGGTTTTCCAGGGCGGCGAGCAGGTCGGGTCGTATCGCAAGTACGACGAGCGCCTGACCTGCTTCCTGCTGGCGCAGCGCAACGCCCAGGGCGCGCAGCGGCTCGGCCGCTATACCGCGGCGTCGGAATATTGGTCCGAGCGCTGGGACCGCATGCTCGACCTGGTCGAGCACGGCCCCGCGCTGTGGCCGCAGGAGAACGGTGAACCGCATACCCCGGAGAGCCGCGCCAGCCAGGACAACCAGGCGGTGCGCGCGCTCGATCGCCGTCATGCGCCCGACGAGCGCGGCGGTGTTGGAAATGCGTCACCTGGCCGGCGCCACCCAAGCTACTGACGTACAAAGATTTTATATGGATGCGAAGCGGACACCTGTCCGGCTCGGATCGCCGCCGCCGTGTTCTCGACCAGCGAGGACCGCTCGATTTACGATTGAATCGCTCCACCGCAGCGACGATGCCCGTGGTCGCGAAAGGCAACATCGCCCGGAGACACCAAGGCCCGCACGGCAGAACCGGCAGCCAGGCTCACGTGATGGAACCGGATTGGCTCGGCCGGCGCCTCTGCGCCGCCCGAGCAATCCGCTGCCGGCGTCAGGCGCTGCGGCTCTTGACGATCCGGTAGATCCAGAGAAGCAGGATCGCCCCGACCGTCGCGATGAGGATGTTGACCACGTTCCCGCCGCCGATGCCGATCCGGCTGGCGATGAAGCCGCCGAGCAGGCCTCCGGCGATGCCGATGAGGATGGTGACGATGATTCCTCCGGGATCCCTGCCGGGCATGATCCATTTGGCGAGCACGCCTGCGATCAGGCCGACCACGATCCAACCGATGAACCCATACTCCATTCTAACACCTCCTTCTGCAAAAACCTCGAACTTAGAACTTAATGGACTTAATGGCGATCATGAACTGCCGAGGGACTGCGGCGGCTCCTGCCGATCATCGGACCGGCCCGACGGGATACCACGCATGCGCAGCCAGATACGCCGCAACAGCAAGAGGATGGCGACAGCCGCAACGGCCAGGACCAGCGCCACGACCACCGCGATTGCCGGATTGGCGAGCGCCAACAGCAGCAGCGCGCCTGTCGAGGTGTCCTCCGCGAGCGAGACCGCGACATTGCTCACGGGCTCCGGACTGGTATTGACGATGGCCCGGGTGCTTGCCTTCGCGCCGTGGCTCAACAGGGCGGCGCTGCCGCCGAGCAGCAGGCTGGCGACCTGCCACGCCGGATCCTGGGCATCCACGATCGCCATGGCGAGCAAGGCGCCGCCCACCGGACGCACCAGAGTATGGATGCCGTCCCAGATGGAATCCAGCCACGGCACCTTGTCCGCAAAGAATTCGGCCAACAGCCCGATCGCGGCGGCCCCGATCACCCAAGGGTTGGCAAGCGCCCCAAGGCCGGCGAGATGCTCGGGCAAGGCGACCCAGCCGGCCCGCATGGCCAGCCCCGTGGCGAACACGCAAAGATATAGCCGCCATCCCGCCAGGAGGCTGACACTGCTTGCCAGTCCGATGAGCGCCAGAGCGTCTATTCACTTCTCCAATCCAGGCCATCCTATACGAGTTTGCGGGTTTGCCCAGATACCTTCCGCAAAGTCGCAAAGGACCGGAAAAACGGACGACGCCCTATCCTCGCAATTTACCCATCATGCCGATGATGTCGTCGAGCGGATTGCCGTCACCGTTCAGATCGAGCATCGAGCCGAGGCCGCCAGGCCCGCCCGCGGCCCCTCCGCCGCCGAGAACCTGGCCAAGAATACCGCCAAGCCCGCCGCCCTGCTCCGCACCGCCGGCCTGAGACTGATTGCCGGCCTGCCGTGCAAGATATCCAGCCACGGCCATCGCCAGGAGGGGCAACACCTGCTTCAGGATCGCGGAATCGATGCCTGTGGTCTGGGCCGCCTGCCCGGCCACCGTCCGGCTCACATCCTTGGAACCGAAGATCTGCCCGAGTATCCCATTGCCCATTCCCTGCGGGGTCGGCCCATTCCCGGTAAGCGCATCGAGCAATCCGCCACCGCCGAGCCCGCCGATCACGTCAGCCAGGTTTCCAAGACCACCGGAATCCGGCGCGGCCTGTTTCTTGAAGCCGCCCAGCACGGCGGGGAGGAGAGCGGTCACGGCGGACTGGGCCACGGCGGGCGACAGGCCAAGCTCCCGTGATATCGCATCGACAGCACCTGTCTGCTGCAGCATTTCGGAAGCGTTCAACGCGGCATCCTTTCCAGAAATCGGGCCATCGAAACGATCGAACCAATCTTGCCGTTTGATTCGATGAACCTTGAGCGTAACATGGACTCCACCCACTCGCCTGGCCTTGTCAAGGCCACATCAAGGAGAAGCAGCATGAGTTTTTTTGGCAAGATCAAGGATGCCATTTTCGGCAACAAGGCCGCAGCCGCCCCCGCTCCGGCGCAGCCCGACGCCACGGCGCCCGCTGCTGCCGCCCCAGCCCCGCAACCGGTTTCCGAGGTCGATGTCGAGGCGATCCTCAACGATCTTGCGGCCAAGGCCGGGCAACCCCTGAACTGGCAGACCTCCATCGTCGACCTCATGAAGCTTCTGGGGCTCGACTCGAGCCTGGCCGAACGCAAAGGCCTCGCTCAGGAATTCGGCTATTCCGGCGCGCTCGACGGAAGCGCGGAAATGAACATCTGGCTGCACAAGCAGGTCATGCGTGAGCTTGCGGCCAATGGCGGGAAAGTTCCCGCCGAATTGCTCGCCTGAGCACCGAGGACACGCATTCCCGACAGCATCATTGCCCCCGTCGCGACGACGGGGGCAATCCATTCGGCACCTCCGACTGTCCGAAGCGCGCCTACAGCTTGGTGGCTACGGCGCCTTGGCCGTCGACAGTGTAGACGCGATAGCTTTCCCCACTGGTGCAGCTCGCGACGATCGTGCCGTCCTGGGCATTGCGTTCGGCCTTGGCGACGCCGGCACAGGCCTGCTTGCCTGCCGTAATGACTTCGCGCGCGACCCGGGAGGGCAATCCTTCGGGCGCGGGCTTGACTGCCGCGGCAGGCGCGGACGCCGCAGCGGCAGGAGCTTCGGTTGCCTGGGCCGCGCCCTCGGCAGACGTCGCCTGTTCGGGCGTCTTGGAATTGCAAGCTGTCAGTGCCGCGCACATGGCGATCAGGCAAATCGTTCGGGTCCGCATCTGTCACTCCCACTGGCCTAGTAGCCGCGCTATCGTGAGGGGGGACCCCGGCGAATGCAAGCGCGAACGAAACGTGAGTAGTTCGACAGTCCATTTTTTTGCAGCGATAGCCGGTCGTCAGTCTCCGACTCACGACGAGCCTACGGGATGTTGAAGATTTGCTGGCCGAACGCGGGATCGACGCGAGCTACGAGACGGTGCGGTAGCTGGGCCAACAAGTGCGGGCCGTCGACAAGAGCGAAAAGTGCAGTGGTTCCACGGCGAAGCGGCGGCGGAATGGAGTCGCTCGCCTCATAGTGGCGGATCATGTGCTGCAAGACGCCGCCTGCCCGCGAAGCTCCTCCGATGTTCACAACCGCACCCGATTGAGTCGGAGCGCGTTGGCGACGACGCTGAAAGACGACAGGGCCATCGCCGCCGCGGCGATCATCGGCGAGAGCAGCACACCGAACAGCGGGTAGAGGGCGCCCGCCGCGACAGGCACGCCCAGCGCATTGTAGGCGAAGGCGAAGAACAGGTTCTGGCGGATATTGGCCATGGTCGCCTGGCTCAGACGCCGGGCACGGACAATACCCATCAGATCGCCCTTGAGTAGGGTCACGCCGGCGCTTTCGATCGCCACATCGGTGCCGGACCCCATGGCGATACCGACATCCGCCGCGGCAAGCGCCGGAGCATCATTGACCCCGTCCCCCGCCATGGCGACGATATGGCCTTCGCGCTTGAGGCGCGCCACGACCGCGCTCTTCTGATCGGGCAGGACATCGGCCTCGACCTTTTCGATGCCGAGCGTGCGGGCAATCGCCTGCGCGGTGGTGCGGTTGTCACCGGTCAGCATGACGATCTCGATGCCTTCGCTGCGCAGCCCCGCCAGCGCCTCGGCGGTCGTCGCCTTCACCCGGTCCGCGATGGCGATGACTCCGGCGACGCGATCGTCGATGGCGACATAGATGGCAGTCGCGCCATCGCCGCGCAGCGCCTCGGCATCGGCCGCGAGCCTGTCGGTCTCTATCCCCGCTTCGGCGAGGAAGGCGACATTGCCCAGCATGATCCGCTTGCCGTCCACAATGCCGGTCGCACCTTTGCCTGACGGGGAGTCGAAATCGCTGACGGACGGAAGGACTATGTTGCGCGCTTCCGCCTCCGCGACGATCGCCAGCGCCAAGGGGTGTTCCGACGCGCGCTCGACGGCAGCGGCAAGTCGCAGCAGTTCAACCTCGTCACATCCGTCATTCGGCACGATACGGGCCACCGCCGGCCTTCCCTCGGTCAGCGTCCCGGTCTTGTCGACGACCAGCGTATCGACCTTCTCCATGATCTCGAGCGCTTCGGCGCTCTTGACGAGAACGCCCTGCCCCGCGCCTCGGCCGATGCCGACCATTATCGACATCGGCGTGGCGAGACCCAGTGCGCAAGGGCAGGCAATTATCATCACGGCGACGGCGGCGACCAGTCCATGGGCGAATCGCGGATCGGGCCCCCAGAACCCCCATGCGACGAAGGCGATCATGGCTACTGCCAGCACCGCCGGCACAAACCAGCTGGCAACCTGATCGGCCATACGCTGGATCGGCGCACGCGAGCGCTGCGCATCGGCGACCATCTGCACAATCCGCGCGAGCATCGTGTCGCGCCCGACCTTCTCGGCGCGGATGATGAGCGCGCCCGTCTGGTTGAGCGTGCCGCCTATAACGCGGTCACCCACAGCCTTCGTGACCGGCATCGACTCCCCGGTCACCATCGCTTCGTCGAGCGAGGACCGGCCATGCTCGACTTCACCATCGACCGGCACTTTCTCGCCCGGTCGCACGCGCAGTCGGTCGCCCACGCAGATCTCTTCGATTGCAACCTCTTCCTCATCACCGTTCGCCAGCATCCGGCGAGCAGTTCGCGGCGCAAGGCCGAGCAGCGCCTTGATCGCGCCGGAAGTGCGTTCGCGGGCCCGCAACTCCAGCACCTGGCCGAGCAGCACAAGGACGGTAATCACCGCAGCCGCTTCGAAATAGACCGCCACCATGCCGTCAATGGCGCGGAAAGCTGCGGGGAACAGCCCGGGCGCTATTGTCGCGATGATGCTGTATGACCAGGCTACGCCGGTCCCCAGCGCGATCAGCGTGAACATGTTGAGGTTGCGCGAGCGGAGGGAGGCGAAGGCCCGCGCGAAGAAGGGAGCGCCGGCCCAGAGCACCACCGGCGTCGCGAGCAGAAGCTGGGCCCAGACGGATATGCGCATCGGCACGAGGTGATGCAGCGCCGGAAAGAGATGGGCGCCCATCTCCAAAATGAATACGGGCAAGGACAGGACAAGCGCGATCCGGAAGCGCCGCGTCATGTCGAGAAGTTCGGTATTCGGCCCGCTGGCCACCTCAGCGATTGCCGGTTCCAGCGCCATGCCGCAGATCGGGCACGCGCCGGGGTGATCCTGACGTATTTCAGGATGCATCGGGCAGGTCCAGATCGATCCGGGCACCACCACTTGGGCTTCATCGCCGCACTGATGGTCGAGATAGCGTGCCGGATCGGCGACAAACTTGGTACGGCAGCCCCCGCTGCAGAAATGAGAGGTCTGGCCCGCATGGTCGGCGTGGTGAGCTGTGACCGCCGGATCGACGCGCATGCCGCAAACCGGATCAAGCACGAGACCGATCTTCTCATCTGGGCGCACATGTGCACCCTCGTGACCGCACGCAACCGCGTGCGCATGAAGGCAGCTGTGGTTCGATCCGGACATGGGTCAGTCTCCTCCTGCCATCAAGATGGAGGCTGACATCATGTAAGGGTCAAGTCCCTTACGAAGATCGAATCCGCTTTTTCAAAGAGGCCTGGGGTTCAGCCGACGCGCCGGGCGTCTTCCGCGCGTTCCCGTCTCTGCGGATCGAGGGACGTGGGAACGAAAATTGCGCATCAGTCCTGCTTGTCCGTCAAGCGGATAAAGCCATGCATGGAAAACCACCACTGGATCGCGATGATGGCGCCCTTGGCCGGTTGGATGATAGCGATCATCATGATGATCGCGAGCGGCAGGATGATTGCCATGAGCGCACCAACGGAAAGCCCGGTGCCCTTGACCAACGCGATGATCAACGGGGCAAGCAGATGGCCCGTAACGAAGATCGCGACATAGGCCGGGAAGTCGTCCGCCTGTTGCGGCGTCCAGTCCTGGCCGCAAGCCTCGCATCGCGCGATCGGCTTGAGGAACCTCGGAAAGAGCCTTGTACCGCCACAGCGCGGGCAGCGCCCGATCGCCCCGCGCTTTACCGCCTCCATTGCCGAGCCGGAAACGGCAATCTGACCTTCCTTGCCTTCCGATTGCGATGCCGCCGAGGTCGGAGCGGCGACAATGGCTTCGTCAGGCATCGATCCTGTCCACGGGTGCCGCGTTGCGCACGCTCTCATCGACATGGTCCTCGAACTGGGTGAAGTTGTCGATGAACTTGGTGACCAGATCCTGCGCAGTCCGGTCATATTCAGCCGGATCGGCCCAGGCTCCACGTGGGTCGAGCAGCCTGGTATCGACGCCCGGCACGGCAATCGGCACTTCGAAGCCGAAGTTCGGATCTTCACGGAACTCGGCGCTGTTCAGGCTGCCGTCGAGCGCCGCATTGAGCAGCGCGCGGGTGGCCTTGATCGGCATGCGCTTGATGCCGGGCATCGTCGCCTTGCCGCCGGACCAGCCGGTATTGACCAGCCAGCATTTGACGTTGCCCTTAGCGATCCGCTCCTTGAGCAGGTTGCCGTAGATCGAAGGGTGGCGCGGCATGAACGGGGCGCCGAAGCAGGTCGAGAAGGTCGCCTCGGGCTCGGTCACGCCGATCTCGGTGCCGGCGACGCGTGCGGTATAGCCCGACAGAAAATGGTACATCGCCTGATCGGGCGTGAGCCGCGCGACCGGCGGCAGCACGCCATAGGCGTCGGCCGTCAGGAAGATGATGTTCTTCGGCACCGGACCGAGATTCTTCTCGCTCGCATTGGGAATGAAGTCGATCGGATAGGAGCCCCGGCTGTTCTCGGCGAGCGAGGCATCGTCGAGGTCGATCTCACGGCTAACCGGATCAATCACGACATTTTCCAGAATCGTGCCGAAGCGCCTAGTGGTCGCGAAGATTTCCGGCTCGGCCTCTTGCGATAGACGGATCATCTTCGCATAGCAGCCGCCTTCGAAGTTGAAGACGGCGGTGTCCGACCAGCCATGCTCATCGTCGCCGATCAGCGTGCGGCTGGCGTCCGCCGATAGCGTCGTTTTGCCGGTGCCGGACAGGCCGAAGAAGACCGCTGTGTCGCCGTCCGGACCGATGTTCGCCGAGCAATGCATCGGCATGACGCCCTTGGCAGGGAGCAGATAGTTGAGGATACCGAACACGCTCTTCTTCATCTCGCCGGCATAGGCGGTACCGCCGATCAGGATCAGCTTCTCGCTGAGGTTCACCGCCACCACCGTCTCGCTGCGCGTGCCATGCCGCGCGGGATCTGCCCGGAAGCTGGGCAGGTCGATGATGGTATATTCGGGCGAGAAGGCCTCCAACTCAGCGGAGGTCGGCCGCACCAGCAGCGTGCGCACGAACAGGCTGTGCCAGGCCAGTTCGGTGATCACCCGCACGTTGACCCTGTGCTCGGGCTGTGAGCCGCCGAAAAGGTCGGCGACATAGAGCTTGTCCAGTCCTTCGATCGCTTTGATGAAGTCCACGCGCAGGTTCGCGAAATGCTCCAGCGTCATGGGCACATTGGTCTTGCCCCACCAGACGCTGCTTTCCGTCTCGGCATCCCTGACGATGAACTTGTCCTTGGCCGAACGGCCGGTGTGCTTGCCGGTAGCAACCACGAAAGGTCCGTCTTTGGAAAGTACCCCCTCGCCGTTTCTGACGGCCTCCTCGACAAGCTGCGCAGTCCCCAGGTTGCACAGCGTGCGCACATCGTCGTTGACCCCGGCCAGCAGGGTGCGTGCGAAGAGGTTGGGCATGGCTGATCTCCTTGAACCTTGTGCCGTCGAATGGCGAAAATCCCGTGACAGTCCGTTAGCATATGGCATATGTGAAAGGTAAGATTGCAATTTGATGTTTCATATATCATGAGGTCCAATGATCACCTCTCAGCAGATGCGGGCTGCCCGCGCGCTTCTTGGATTAGACCAGCGACAGCTCGCCGCCCTGTCTGGCGTCTCGCTGCCGACCATCCAGCGCATGGAAGCGTCCGACGGGCAGGTGCGCAGTGTCGTCGACACGCTGGTGAAGGTGATCAATGCGCTCGAAGCGGCAGGGATCGAAATCATCGGCGAGAATGCCCCGAGCAACGGCATGGGACGCGGGGTTCGTCTGAAGGAGAACGTCACGGGCAAAAGCCCGAAACGGGTCCTTTCAGTCCTGTTCGATCAGGTCGAGGAGCCGGCGGGCACCAATCATGCCGGCTGATGCCCAGCGCATCGCCTTTACGCCCAAGCTGATCACAGTCCTGGGCGAAGGCTATGGCGTGGACAGGCTCCGCCGGGACGCAGTGGCGGGCCTTACCGTCGCCATCGTCGCGCTGCCGCTCGCCATGGCACTCGCGATCGCCAGCGGCGCTTCGCCCGACAAGGGGCTCGTCACCGCGGTGGTGGCGGGTTTTCTCATTTCTGCGCTCGGCGGATCGCGCGTCCAGGTCGGCGGCCCCACCGGCGCGTTCGTTGCCGTGGTGTTCAACGTCATCGCCCAGCACGGCTATGACGGGCTCGTACTCGCGATGCTGATGGCCGGTCTCATGCTGATCGCGACCGGCTATGCGAAGCTCGGCAGCCTGATCCGCTTCATTCCGCACCCTGTCGTCACCGGCTTCACCGCCGGCATCGCGGTCATCATCGCCTCCAGTCAGGTCAAGGATTTCCTCGGCCTATCGATCGACAATGTGCCCGCCGATTTCATTGCCAAGTGGCAGGCCTATCACTCGGCCCTTGGCACCGCGCAATGGGCGGCGCTGGCGATCGGTGCTGGAGCGCTCGGCCTGATCATCGGGCTGCGGCGATGGGCGCCGCGCTTGCCCGGATTCC
The DNA here is from genome assembly GCA_047605105.1 of Novosphingobium sp. Classification (GTDB taxonomy): domain Bacteria; phylum Pseudomonadota; class Alphaproteobacteria; order Sphingomonadales; family Sphingomonadaceae; genus Novosphingobium. The sequence continues at coordinate 24,483 of JASGGH010000018.1, forward strand.
TGATCGCCATCGTCATCGCGTCCGCGTTGGCTGCCCTTCTCCATCTGCCTGTCGAGACCATCGGTTCGCGCTTTCCCGATCTTCCCTCCGGCTTGCCCACTCCTTCCATGCCGGATTTCTCTTTCACCAAGATCCAGGCGGTAATCCCGAGCGCCTTCACCATCGCTTTCCTCGCCGGTATCGAGGCCCTGCTCTCGGCGGTCGTGGCGGACGGCATGGTCGGCTCGCGCCACCGCTCGAACCAGGAACTGGTGGGACAAGGCATCGCAAACATCGCGTCCGCGCTCTTTGCGGGATTGCCGGCCACAGGCGCGATCGCGCGGACCGCGACCAACATCAGGGCCGGGGCGACTACGCCGGTCGCCGGCATGCTTCATGCGGCGTTCCTCCTGCTGTTCATGCTGCTCGCTTCGGATCTCATGGCCTATGTCCCACTGGCCGCGCTGGCAGCGATCCTGTTCGTGGTCGCCTGGGGCATGAGCGAGCAGGACCGTTTCGTGCGCATCCTGCGCATGCCAGGCGGCGACCGCGCACTCCTCCTGCTGACCTTTGCCCTGACCGTGCTGGTGGACCTGACCGTGGCGATCGGCGTGGGGGTGACCCTAGCCTCCCTACTGTTCATGATGCGCATGAGCCGGACTGTCGAGATCGCCACCGGCGTCGATGACCGCTCGAGTGATGAAGAGGGCGAAAGCGGAGGCGAGGACGTCGGCCAGCGGATTGGGCTGCCTCGCGGCGTCGAGGTGTTCCGCATCGAGGGGCCGCTCTTTTTCGGCGTCGCCGACGAATTGCTCGACACGTTGCGGCGGGCCGGTTCCAATCCGAAGGCGGTCATCCTGCGCATGCGGCGCGTCCCGCTTCTCGATGCCAGTGGCGCCGGAGTGATCGAGCAGATCGTTACGCGGGCCACGGCCGCCGGCACGCACATCATTTTCTCAGGCGTCCAGGCGCAGCCGCTCGAAATGCTCTCACGCCTCTCGCTTGGCGCCAACCAGCCCCACATCACTTATAGCGACGGCCTGGCCGAAGCGCTTCGAATAGCAGCCGCCATCACAATCGCACCGACAGACCCCAAAGACAGGACCCCCTCATGACCGATAGCAATGATGATTACATCTACGATGAAACATCGGGCGAATGGCTGCCCGCCTCCGAAGCTGCGGCGAAGAGCGCTGCGGGAAATACCGTTGAGGTCCGGGACTCGGTCGGCAATCTCCTGACTGATGGCGACGCCGTCATCACCATCAAGGATCTCAAGGTGAAGGGTGCGGGCCAGACCCTGCGCAAGGGAACGGTCATCAAGTCGATCCGGCTGACCGATGACGCCCAGGAAATCGACTGCCGTCACGACGGCATCAAGGGCCTCGTCCTGCGCGCGGAATTCGTGCGCAAGCACTGACGGCGGCAGACACTCCACCTCCACCACATCACGATCGTACTTCTGCGGCTGCTCGCGGTAGCCTTTGCGCTCGCCGCCGTAGTTACAAGGATACCTGTTCAGTCGGCCTGTAACGGCACAGGCGTTGCGCAAGATGCAGGTCTCTGGGCAGGATCTGGAAGTCAAGGCGTCAAAGGCTTTCCTGGACCCGCCAACTGCGGCGGCGGCGCTCAGGACGCCGGTTCCTCGTCGAATGCGATGGGAGTTCGAAAATGACCTGCAATTGCGCTCTGCGTCCGCCGGGTGCTTCCGGTGCCGTCGTGAACAGAATCGATGCCACTTTATTGTGAACCAGTTGCAAGTATCCGGTCTTGCTTTTACCGTCTCTGCCATCATGCCGGGCTAGCTGAAGAGGCGTTACGAGAACTGACGGCGGAATAGCAGCTGCAGCCATGATTGACGAGAGGCTCGACTATTGCCTCGCCGATCACCGGCTCGAAGTTTATGGCGTTAAATCCGACAGAGGGCAGTGAAGCCGTCATACAGGAGGAACTGTTATGGAATATGGCTTTATCGGCTGGATCGTCGTCGGCCTGATCGCCGGCGCGCTCGCCAAATGGATCATGCCGGGCAAGGATCCGGGCGGCATCATCGTCACCATCCTGATCGGCATCGCAGGCGGCCTGCTGGGCGGTTTTCTCGGCAGCCAGCTTGGTCTTGGCGGCAATGGCAACATCGTCAACATTCTGATCGCGACCGCGGGTGCCGTGCTGCTGCTCTGGATCTACCGGGTGGTCAAAAGCCGCAGCGCCTGACCACTCGGCTCACGTCACATCTTAAGGAGGCAGGCATGCCGACATTACCACATCGCCTCTTCGCCGAACTGTTCGGCACGTTCTGGTTGGTCCTGGGCGGCTGCGGCAGCGCTGTGCTTGCCGCGGGCTATCCCACGCTCGGGATCGGGTTCGTCGGGGTCAGCCTGGCCTTCGGTCTGACGGTGCTCACCATGGCCTATTCGATCGGGCATATCTCGGGTTGTCATCTCAATCCAGCGGTCACTATCGGCCTGTGGGCGGGGAAGCGTTTTCCGGCGAAGGATATCCTGCCCTATATCGTCGCGCAGGTGATCGGCGCGGTGATCGCGGCGGGCGTTATCTACACCATCGCCAGCGGCAAAGCCGGGTTTGAGCTTGCGCCCAACGGACTTGCCGTCAACGGCTACGGAGCGCACTCGCCCGATGGTTACGACCTCACCTCAGGGCTGATCACCGAAATCGTGCTGACGTTCGGCTTCCTGATGGTGATTCTGGGTGCCACCGACACCCGCGCGCCGTCCGGCTTCGCGCCGATCGCCATCGGCCTTGCCCTGACGCTCATCCATTTGATCAGCATTCCGGTGACGAACACCTCGGTCAACCCGGCGCGGAGCACCGGCCCGGCGCTGCTGGTGGGCGGCCTCGCGCTCCAGCAGCTCTGGCTGTTCTGGGTCGCGCCGGTCATCGGCGCCGTTATCGCCGGCTTTGCCTATCGCGGTCTTGCGGGCGATCCGCCTACCGTGCCGCCCATCACCGGCGAAGCGTTGTAACATGGAGTGGAACCCGGCTCGCCGTCGGCCGGGTTCCATGCCCTTCCATGTAAAGACGACGGATTGAGATATCGGGTTCAAGCAAGAGGCGATGGGTCAATATGCTCCCCTTGGCGCCTTCCGGAAGCGATGAACTGCAAGGACCGCTCGGCTTTCTGGATCAGGACGGAGACAGCAACCCGCTTAATGACCTGGCCGGGTTTGCCGGGAAATTCTTCGCCCGCTGACAAGACACACGATAACCAGAAAGGGCATGGTCATGAACCACAAGAAGCTGCTGCGGCTGTATCGCGCGGAAAATCTGCGCGTGCGGCGCCGACGCAACCGCATCCCCATTGGCCAACCGCGTGATGACCGCTGGGCGAATAGCACTTCAAACGGGATAACGCCTCAGTTCGGTCTACTATGCGCTGAGCGGACGTCCGGTTTCGGGCAATCCGAACTGTGTGTGAAGGCTGCTTCCAGGGTGATAGCGGCTGCCCTTGGCAGTCGATCCTACGCGCCTCTTTGATAGCGTTGGATAAGTGCGACGGTTACACCGTTTGTCCATCCAAACCCTTCTTGAGTTTGATACTCACCGCCGGCACCTGCGCCGCCAGTCTCTACGTCATATTTTTCGAGCATCCGCCCGGTGGCCTGAAATTCCTGTTCGACTAAGGCGATCCAGCGCGTGGCGATTAGTTGAGCGAGACTGGCATGACCATAGTTTTCCAGGGCCTGGCAGGCGATCCACTGTAGCGGGGCCCAGCAGTTAGGGGCATCCCACTGTTGCCCCGTTTCCCTCAAAGTCGTGCGCAAACCGCCTGGCGCGATCAAATCGCGGCGAGCAGCCGCGACCGTCCTGGCCGCTTGGCCTTGGTCGGCGCAGCCCGTGAACAGCGGATAGAGCATCGCCGCGCTTGGCTGCGCCGATACGTTGCCCTCGTCCAACAAGTAGTCCGCGAAGTAACCTTCGCGCTCGTTCCAGGTAAACCTGGACATCGCCAAGCGCCTCCGTTCGGCTGCCTCTGCCATCCCCGTTGCACCGGTCTCAGCGAGAGCGATCTCCAAGCCGTAAAGCAAAGCGTTGAGGCAGCACGGTATGATCCGGGTCGTGCGGATCGTCGTCAGGCAATTGCCATCCGCCAACCAGCGCGAGCTGAAATCCCAACCGCTTTCGGCACCGGCGCGGATGTCCCGCCAGAGGTCACCGCTTAGGCGGTCTGCCCGGCTCGCCGTCTCGACGTCCTCGGCCCAGCTCTCGTCACGAGGCAAGTCCAGATCATCCCAGAAGCGATTGAGAACCGAGCCATCCGGCAAGGTCACCGCTCGGCCGCCCGTCATCCAGTAAGCGTGCTCGCGGCGCATCGCCGCTATCAGCCGCGCGTCCCGGTTCCGCCGGGACAGCGCGACCATCAGGAAGAATACCGGCGGCTGCGAGCGGGAAAGGTAGTAGCTACGAGTACCGTTGGGGACGTGCCCGAAGCGCTCAATCAGGTCGGCGAAGAGATCAACCATGTCTTCGACGAGATCCTGCCGACCTTGCGCTGCGAGCCCAAGCATCGTGAAATAGCTGTCCCAGTAATAGAGTTCGCGAAAGCGACCGCCAGGGACGACAAAGGGTCGATTAAGACCGATCGCCGATCCCAGTTCGCGCGCGCCGGATCGCTCGAGCTGTGACCACAGCATCGCGATGTGCGCGACTATGTCCGTTGCGCCCCGCCGAGGCGCCCAAGTGTGGGCCATCAGGTCAGGCAAAACGAAATTCGCGATAACGAATTCCTGCAATGCCGGATGGCTGAGCGGCGCTGCGGCAACGAAATCGGCAGTAATGGCCGCAGGATCGCGCAACGGGATCGCATCGGCAAAAGTCTTGCTGTCGGCGAACAGCCCGCTCTCCTGCACCGCCACGAACAGCGCGCCGTAGAGCTGCGAGGGCGGCGAAAGCGCTGGCTCATTCACGCTTGTCGTGATGGACGATTGCACTATGCCTCGCCCCCATGGCCCATCAGGACACCACCGATGCCGCGCCCGCGCCGCGCCGTATAACGCTCGAAGATCTCGCGCGCATCTGCGGGGTATCCAAGATCACCGTATCGCGCGCGCTGCGCAAGAGCCCGAAAGTGCGCACCGAAGTGCGCAAGCGGATCGAGGCGGCAGCGATCAAGGCCGGGTACCGCATCAACCTCGCGGCGCGCGACCTGCGCCTTAGCAATCGCCGCCGCGTCGGGATCGTGATGGACTGGACCCCCAACGCGGCCCGGCCGATGTCCGATCCCTATCCGCTCGTCCTGCTGGGCGGGGCGGTCGAGGCGCTGGCGACAGCGGGCTATGCGGCCGTTGTGACGACCAGCGATCCCGCGCTGCGGGCCGAAGCCTCCGACACCAGCGGCCTGATCCTGCTGGGCCAGGGCGTCGATCACCACACCGTGCATGAGTATTCCTCGCTCGGACTGCCGCTGGTCGTCTGGGGCCAGGCTGAAGCGGGAAGCGGCGACTCCGGTGCGGTGGTCGTAGGCAGCGACAACCGCCTCGGCGGCGATCAGGCGGGCCGCTACCTGGTCTCGCGCGGGTGCAAGCGCTGCGCCTTCCTCGGTGACTTGCGCCACGCCGAGATGCGCGCGCGCCGTGACGGCTGTGCCGAAGTCCTGGGCGCGAGCGTCGCCCTGATCGACGTCCCCAGCAAACTCACCTCGGCCGCGGCCGAGATCGAGGTCGAAGCCCTGCTGGCGCGCGACGCCGGGATCGACGGCATTTTCGCGGGCAGCGACCTCATGGCCGCAGGCGCCAAGCGCGCCGCAACGCGCGCTAGGCGGCAGATCGCCATCGTGGGCTACGACGACAGCCCTACCGCGGTCGCTTTCGGACTGACCAGCGTCAGTCAGGACTGGATGGGAGGCGGCCGCCTGCTCGCGCAAACCCTGCTGGAACTCATTGCCGGACAACAGCCGCATCCTCCTTCGTTACCGACTCGCCTGGTGACGCGCGACACATAGCGATTGCAGTGATGGTATCGATATCATTTTTTGTTGTGCGCTACAGCGGCAAAGGTCTAATGACGCTGGCATAACAATAGCGAGTCTACGGGAGCGGCCATGAACGGCCCAGCATCATCACGACCGAGTTCGTCTTCGCGGCTATTGCTGGTGACGGCCCTGCTCCTGTCTTACGCGCAGTTCGCGGTGCTGTTGAACAGCGTCGGTACGGTCATCCTTCAGGCGATCAACGGATTCGGGGTCGGCAAGATGCAAGCCGCGACGCTCGAGGCGTTCAAGGACCTTCCCATCGCCGTCGTCTCGCTCGCGGTGGCAGCCTATCTTCCCCGCTTCGGCCTGCGCCGCGCCCTCATCACCGGCCAGGCGATCGTCGCGCTCGCCTGCATCGCGATAGCGCTCGCACCCGGCTTCGCCATGGCCAAGCTACTGTTCCTGGCGACGGGTGTCGCCTTCGCATTGGTCAAGACCGCGACCTACACAGTGATCGGCCTGCTTACCAACGATGCCGCCGGCCACGCCGCGCTGACCAACCGGGTCGAGGGCGGATTCATGCTCGGCGTCCTCGCCGGCTACTGGTTGTTCGGCCTGTTCATCGACCCGACCCATCCCGGCGATCCGGTATGGCTCCGGGTGTACTGGCTGCTGGCAATCCTGTCCGCGGCCATCGCCATGCTGCTCATGGTCGCCCGGCTCGACGAGCGCGCCGCTTCCAGCGGGAACGGTGTCCAGCCGACCCCGTGGCGCACGATGGGCACCTTGATCGTGCTTCCCACGGTCCTGTTCTTTGCCGGCGCGGCTTTCCTCTACGTGCTGATCGAGCAAGGCGTGGGCACCTGGTTGCCGACCTTCAACGCCGAAGTCCTCCGCCTGTCCGCGCCGATGAGCGTGCAAGGAGCAAGCATCTTCGCCGCCGCCCTGGCGCTCGGCCGCCTCGGAGCCGCGCCGCTCATCGCCCGGATCGGCTGGCTCAAGCTGCTCGGCCTGTGCATCGCGGGCGTCTCGGTGGTGGTGGTGATCATCGTGCCGCTCGCCGGAGAGCCACCCGCTCAGCGATTGAACAACTGGGCTGCGCTGCCGTGGTACGGCTATGCGATGCCGTTGATCGGCCTGTTCCTGGCGCCGATCTATCCCACCATCGTCTCGACGATCCTGTCGTCGCTGCCGCGCGAACGCCACGCCGCGATGACCGGATTGATCATCGGGTTTTCCGCTCTGGGAGGCACCACCGGCTCCTTCATCACGGGCCGGACTTTCGCGGCTTTCGGCGGGGTTGCGGCGTTCAAGCTGATCGTCGTGCCGGCCCTGCTGCTCGGCCTGTTGATCGTGCTGCTCGACCGCCGCTTGCGCAAAGCGCCGCTGTCACGGCCTAAAGATTTGCCAGCATCGCCCTTTATCAACTAATAAGGTAGAGATTCGTTTTCCAAACAGGGGACCCATGATTATGACTGCTCGTTCCACCACTGCCCGTCTGGCGGTTTCCGTCCTCGCGCTGAGCTTCGCCTCGGCCGCTCACGCTCAGGAGAGCGCTTCGCCGGATGCGGGCGATGTTTCTTCACCCGCGAATGATATCGTTGTCACAGGCACCGTGCGGCGCGACGGCTTGAACCGTCTCGATGCCGGTTTCTCGATCAGCACGATTTCCGAGGAGCAGGTCGAGCGGCTCGCCCCGCGCAGCACCGCCGATATCCTGAAGCTGGTACCGGGCATCTACGTCGAGACCAGCGGCGGCACCGCCGGTGTCCACGTCGGCGTGCGCGGCTTTCCGCAGAACGGCGGCGGCGCCTTCGCCACGGTGGAGCTCGACGGCTCGCCGATCTTCGCGCCGAACACGCTCTCGTTCCTCGAAACCTTCAGCCTGTTCCGCCTCGACGACACGATCGAACGGACCGAAGTGCTGCGCGGCGGCCCGAACCCGGTCTTCTCGAACGGACAGCCCGGCGTCACGGTCAACTTCATCCAGAAAAAGGGCGGCGATCAAGCCGAGGGGAGCGTGCGCTTCACTGCCGGCAGCCAGGGCATGGGCCGCGTCGACGTCTACGCCAGCGGCCCGCTGGGCAACGGCTGGTACGCCAGCGCCGGCGGCTTCTACCGCTTCGACGACGGCATCCGCGACACACAATATGTCGGTGACAAGGGCGGCCAGTTCACCGTCAACCTGACCAAGCGCTGGGACGGCCTGGGCGAGTTCAGCGTCTACGTCCGCAAGGTGCACGACCAGAACGCGTTCTTCTCCGGCGCTCCGCTGCTTTCGACCAACAACGGCTCGGACCTTTCGGTCTATCCCTATTTCGATCAGCGCAACCAGACGCTGGCCGGCAATGCCAACCGCTTCCAGACTTTGGAAATCAGCGAGGGCGCAACCCCGGGCACGATCAACCGTGACTTTGCCGACGGCCGCACGATCGACCTGACCCAGTTCGGCGGGAGCCTCAAGCTCACTCCCGGCGAGGGCTGGACGATCAGCGACAACTTCGGTTTCCTGACCGGCAGCGCCGACGTCCGCGCGATCTTCACCAGCGCGGTGCCGACGACGTTGGGCGCCTACATCACCAGCCGTCTCAGCGCCGCTAGCACGGTCGGCCTCGGCACGGCGACCTCCGGCACCGGCACTTTCGTCGGCGGCGGAGCCGTCGACTCCAGCCAGCCGGTCATCGTGGCCGGCCTGTGGTCGGTGGACAAGGACATCCGCAGCTTCACCAACGAACTGCGCATCAGCCGCAGTTTCGGCTCCAACACGCTGACCGTGGGCGCCTTCTATGCCGACTATTCGGTCCACGACCTATGGTATCAGGGCAACAATGCGTTGTTTGCTTTTGAGGCTAATGCTCGCCTTATCAACATCACGCTCAACAATGGTGCACAACTGACCCGCGACGGTCTCGTCAGCGCGACGACCAGTCAGACCCGCAACGACTGGCATGGCCGCAACCTCGCGGGCTTCATCGCCGACGAGTGGGAAATCAGCGACACCTTCCGGGTCGATGCGGGCCTGCGGGTCGAGCAGTTCAAGGCGAACGGCACGGTCGGGCTCACGGCGAGCAGCATCGATCTCGACGGCAACCCGGCGACGCTTTACAACAACGGTGCGACGGTTCTCACCGGCGCGACCCGCCAGGTCGCGTTCGACGCCGCCAAGGTGTCCTACACCGCGGGCGCCAACTGGCGCTTCGCCCCCGGGTTCAGCGCTTTCGCGCGGGTCAATTCGGGCTACAAGTTCCCGCAGTTCGATGAACTGAGCGCAGGCGCGACGGTGATCCAGAAGGTCGACCAGTACGAGCTCGGGCTCAAGACCGCGAACCGATTCATCTCGGCGGGGCTGACCTTCTTCTACAACAACTTCAAGGGCCAGACCTACACGCAACAGGTCGTCAATCCGGACACCAGCATCACCACGGTGGTCGCGGTCGCCGGGTCGCGCGTCTACGGGGTCGAGCTCGACGGCGTGATCCGTCCGTTCACCAATTTCCAGATCCGCTTCAACGGCACCCTGATGGACGGCAAGTTCAAGGATGTCGTCGACGGCATCGCGAGCGGGGTGCAGAACGGCAACCAGATCCAGCGCCAGCCGCGCTTCCAGGCCCGGATCGAGCCGAGCTACACGATCCCGATCGGCCAGACCGAGCTGACGCTGTTCGGCTCCTACGCCCATGTCGGCAAGCGCTTCTCCGACATTCAGAACCTGCAACTGCTGCCGGGCTACGACACCTTCGACCTCGGTGCGACGTTCAAGGCCGGACCGCTGGAATTCCAGGCGCTGGTCAGCAACCTGACCAACACGCTGGGCCTGACCGAGGGCAATGCCCGGATCATCGGCACGACCGATGGTTCGGTGATCGCCCGCTCGATCTTCGGGCGGAACGTTCAGCTCTCCGCGCTGTACCGCTTCTAAACGGAGAATGTCGATGGACCGCCGCACTCTGCTCAAGGGAATGACCGGCACCGCCGCGACGCTGGTCACCGCCGGCGGAGCGACGGCGGCGGTCGCCACCGCCACGTCCCGCGCCCGCAACGTGCTCCTGATCGTCAGCGACGATCAGGGGCTCGACATGGGCAATCTAGGTGTCGCGGTGCAGACCCCGAACCTCGATGCGCTGGCGCGGAAGGGCACGAATTTTTCCCGCGCCTATGCGGCGGTGTCGTCGTGCAGCCCCAGCCGGGCGGTGCTCTATACCGGGCTCTACGGGCACCAGAACGGCATGTACGGCCTCGCCCATTCGGTCCACAATCAGGGCCTCGTCGACGGCATAGCCACCCTGCCGGTTCTGCTGAAGCAGGCTGGCTACAGAACGGCACTGGTCGGCAAGAAGCACGTCCGGCCGGACAGCGCCTTCCCCTATGACGCAGAACTGGCGCCCGAACGCTCGGGTATCCGCGACGTCGCGGTGATGGCCGACGCGGCCGAGCGCTTCATTCTCGAGGCCGGAGCCATGCCGTTCTTCGTGACCGTTGCCTACAGCGATCCCCACCGCGCGCCGGTGAACTTCGGCAACGACCGCGAATGGCCGCGCGTCAAGGATGTCCATTACGATCCCGCCAAGGTCACGGTGCCCAGCCACCTGCCCGACCTTCCCGCGGTGCGCGCCGACCTCGCGCAATACTACCAGTCCATCAGCCGGCTCGACAGCGGCGTCGGCATGCTGATCGAGGCGCTGGCCCGCACCGGCCATGCCGAGGACACGCTGATCGTCTTCCTGTCCGACAACGGCCGCCCCTTCCCCGGCGCCAAAACCAACCTCTACGATCCGGGCCTGCACCTGCCGCTGATCGTCCATGCGCCCGGCGCGCGCGGCGGGGCGGTCAGCGACGCGCTGGTGAGCTGGACCGACATCACCCCGACCCTGCTCGACTGGACGGGCGCCAAGGGCCCCACCTATCCGCTACCCGGACGATCGCTGCTGCCGCTCCTGGGCAAGCGTAGTGCGCCCGGTTGGGACCAGGTCTTCGCCAGCCACGAGTTCCACGAGATCGACCAGTACTATCCGATGCGCGCGGTACGGACGCGGACGCACAGCTACATCCGGAACCTCGCCTGGCAACTGCCCTATCCGATTGCCGGCGATGTCGCGGAATCCGAAAGCTGGAAGGCGATTGCAGCCGACCCGGCGGTCAAGCTTGGCCAGCGCAGCCAGGCAGCCTACCTGCAACGGCCCGCGGAAGAATTCTACGACCTGCGCAGCGACCCCGACGAGCTGATCAACCTGGCACAGGAAGCGTCGAGGCAGGAGGAGATGGCGACGCTGCGCAATATGCTGCAGGCCTTCCGCGCTGCCACGAAGGACCCATGGCTGGCGGGCCAGACCTCTCCGCACACAGCTGCCGGAGCTCTCAACTAGCCTCTTTCCGACCTGGTAGAGCCGTCGTGATCGCGCCTCTCCTCGCGCCTGGCACTCGGCCAAAAGCGGCTCAGTCCCGGTGCCTCTACCTGGGGCGGAAAGCCTCTAATGCCCCAGGACCAGAGGCGGGCCTCCCGGGCGCAGCATGTCGCGGGTCACGCCGCCGAAGATCGCCTCGCGCAGTCGGCCGTGCCCATAGGCGCCCATCAGGCAGTAGCCGGCGCCGATGAGGCCGGCGTTCAGGCATAGCTGCTCGGCCACCGGCCGGTTGGCAGGCTCGGTCACCAGGTTCGGCTTGATGCCGTGGCGGGCGAGATAGACCGCGGCTTCCTGCGCATCGAGCGCGTCCTGCGGCAGCTCTCCGATCTGGAGCAGCGTGACCGAGCCCGCCAAGGCCAGAAGCGGAACCGCCCGCCGGACCGTCTTCATCACGGCCGACGAGCCGTCCCATGCTATGAGCGCCGGGGCCGCGACGGCGAAACGATGCGCCTCGGCCGGGACGGCGATCGCCAGGGCCTCGTGCTTGTCGAGCAGATTGCCGATGATCGTGCCCATGTCGGGCACCGGGGTCCCGATGAGGGCGTGATTCAGCACCACGGCATCGGCCGAGCGCAGGGCGTCGCCGAGGCAGCCGGTGAAGTCGCCGCGCAGCGCGTCGATGCTCCAGACGATGTCCTCACGCGCGAGCCGCTCCTGCACCCGGGCGAGGTTCGCGGCCTCGCGCGCGGTCTCGTCGTAAACTATCGTCCCCGAAGCGACGCCCCAGACCGGGTCGGCCAGCAGCGGAAGCGGCGTGACGTCGATACAGGTGAGGTGCCCGGACAATGCCCGGACAAGGTCCAGCGCGGCTTGCAGCCGGGCTTCCTGGCCGGGGTCGTCGTGAACCAGCAGCAGAACGTTCTTCATGGCGATCCTCCTGAAGCGCCCGGCCAATGGACGCCTCCCGGCACGACGGCAGAATCAGGAATGTTACGGAGGGCGGCGGCCATCGCACTGATCGCCGCCTCGGGCATATCCCTGATCCTCGCCGCGATTCAGCCGTAAGGGCCGGCCCAGCGGGTGTCGAAGCCGAACAGCCGATAGAGCGGGCAGGTCCGGAACAGGCCGGTCAGCAGCGGGACCAGTCCGACCAGCCCCCACAGGGTCTTGGGCCCGACGAAGACCGCCGCGAGCAGGGCCATTCCGACGAGGAGGCGGAGGAAGCGGTCGAAGCCGCCGACATTCTCTTTGAACATGGTCGTTCTCCTTCTGGTGCAAAGAATGGGCCGGCGAGCGGCAAGGTCATTGACCGCGATCAATGCCTTGCGGGCTGCGGGCCCCGAAGACGGCCTCAATCAAAAGGAGGCCCGTCATGTCCGAATTCGTCACCCGCGACGCACTGCGCACCGCCGCCGTCATCGTCCCCGCGCCAGCCGCCGCGGCGCCGCAGGCTCGCGACGAGATCGATCGCACCTTCGAGCTGCCGACCGGGCTCTATGTCGCCACGGCCGGGCTCTACCTGGGCTTCGTCGGCATCATGGCCGCAACCTTCGGCAATGCCGGGCTGGCCATCCCGCTGGCGATCTTCGCCCTCTTCATCGCCGCGGCCTTCGGCACCCCGGCCCTGTGGGCGCGGATGAGCCCGGCCAAGAGCCGCGGCGCGCTCACTTACGGCGCGTTGAAGAACCGCGGGATCATGACCGCCACCGGACGGCTCGGCGCCGGGGCGGCGACCGCGCAGGTCCTGGTCCTGCCGGTCCTGATCTTCTTCTGGGGCATCGCGATCGCGATCATTGCCGCGCTGACCTGAGCGGATGCGCCCGAAAATGCGGCGGGGCCGGGTAACCGGCTCCGCCGCTCGGTTTGCCTGAAGCGCGCTTCGCGCTACGGTCCATCTCGTGGATCAGGGAGCCGACAATACGCAACGCGGGACCGCGCGCGTCTTCGCGCACGAGGCGCACTTGCGCTCGATCCTTGAGACCATCCCCGACGCGATGATCGTCATCGACGGCCGGGGCGCGATTCTCTCGTTCAGCACCGCCGCCGAGCAGATGTTCGGTTACCGCGAGGATGAAGTCCTCGGCGAGAACGTCAGCGTCCTGATGCCCTCGCCCGACCGCGAGCAGCACGACCGTTACATCGGCGACTACCTCGATACCGGCGAGCGCAAGATCATCGGGATCGGCCGGGTCACCACCGCGCGCCAACGCGATGGGGCGACCTTCCCGATCCATCTGCACGTCGGCGAAGCGCTGATCGACGGGCAGCGCGTCTTCACCGGCTTCATTCGCGACCTCACCGAGCGCCAGCAGACCGAGCTTCGGCTGCACGACCTGCAATCGCAGCTCGCCCACGTCTCGCGCGTCACCGCCATGGGCACCCTGGCCACCTCGATCGCCCACGAGCTCAACCAGCCGCTGACCGCGGTGGCCAACTACGTCGAAACCGCGCGCGACCTGCTCGCCGACCCCAGCCCGGAAACCCTGGAGATCGTCCGCGAGGCGCTGACCGAATGCGCCGAGCAATCGGTCCGGGCCGGCCAGATCGTGCGGCGCCTGCGCGACTTCATCTCGCGCGGCGAGAGCGAGCGGCGGGTCGAGAGCCTCAGCCGCGTGGTCAACGAAGCCAGCGCCCTCGCCCTCGTCGATGCCGGGGTGCGCGCGAGCGAGGTCGAGCTGCGGCTCGACCGCAAGGCCGACAAGGTGCTGATCGACCGCATCCAGGTCCAGCAGGTCCTGCTCAATCTGATCCGCAACGCGATCGAGGCGATGGCGGAAAGCAAGGTCAGGCGACTGCGGATCGTTTCGCGGGGCGAAGGCGACGAGGTCCACGTGACGATCGAGGACAGCGGCCCCGGCCTGGCGCCCGAGGTAGCGGCGCAATTGTTCCAGCCGTTCGTCAGCACCAAGGCGTCGGGCATGGGCCTGGGCCTGTCGATCTGCCAGACGATCGTGGCGGGGCACGGCGGGCGGATCTGGGCGGACAGCGCGGCGATCGGCGGCACGGCTTTCCATTTCACTCTGATCAATGCCGAGGGGACGGGCGATGTCTGAGCAACAGGTTGTCCATCTGGTCGACGACGACGAGGCGATCCGCCGCTCGGCGAGCTTCATGCTGCGGACCGCCGGGCTGGTGGTGAAAACCTATGCCTCGGGGCTGGAACTGCTCGCCGCCGGCAAGGGGCTCGAGCCCGGCTGTGTGCTCCTGGACGTGCGAATGCCCGGCATGGACGGGCTTGAAGTGCAGATGGCGCTGCGCGAGCGGGACATTCGCCTGCCGGTCGTGGTGATGACCGGTCATGGCGACGTCTCGGTGGCGGTCCAGGCGATGAAGGCCGGCGCGGTCGATTTCATCGAAAAGCCCTTCGAGAAGGCGACGCTGATGGATGCCCTGGAGCAAGGGTTCGCCCAGCTCGCTCAGGCCGGCGCCCTGGCCAGGCGGGCCGAGGCGGCCGGCGCCCAGCTCGGGGCCCTGACTCCGCGCGAGCGGGAGGTCCTGGAAGGCCTGGCACGAGGGCACCCGAACAAGACGATCGCCTATGACCTCGGCATCAGCCCGCGCACGGTCGAGATCCACCGCGCCAATGTCATGAGCAAGCTCGGGGTCGCGAGCCTGTCCGAGGCCCTCCGCATCGCGTTCGCCGCTGGGCTCGGCGACCAGCGCGACTAGCTCAGCGTCTCCAGCGCCGCGACGCGGAACGGCAGGCGGCGGCCATCGGGCTCGGTCATCGTGACGCAGTCACCCAGGCGCAAGGCATTCCCTTCCAGCTTGCCGCTGCCGTTGCCCGACTGGGCGCGGTCGTAGGCGAGAACCCAGCCGCCGGGGCTCGGCACGACGTAGCCGGCGAGATCGGGCTCGCTGGGCCAGAAGCGGCGCACTGTCGCCTGGCGCGGCTCATCCTGCAGCGCGGTGCGATCGATCGCGCCATTTTCTCCCAGCGGCAGGCGCAGCAAGTAGGCGCGGCTCGGCGAACCGCGCGGGTAATCGGCGGTCGTCGCAAGCTCGAGGCGGATGGTCTTCCAGATCATCGGCCGAGCATCGGCGCGGGCGAACCGCGGCGCCATACGGAGTGTTCCATAGCCGCCCGGCCGCCCTTCACCCAGGCGAGCGCTTCGTCCTCCTGCTCGGGCTCGAACACTCGGTAGGGGATGAGAATGCGCTTGCTCATGGCCCGGCGGGACGCGGCGGCGCCCTCACTCGCCCGAGCCGTCGACCAGCCGGTCACGCTCGAGCAGGACGATCCCGCGCCGGCCCGGCGTGGCGATCACGCCGTCCTCGCGCAGCCGGGTGATCTGACGGCTCACGGTCTCGATCGTGAGCCCGAGCAGGTCGGCGATGTCCTGGCGGCCGAAGGGCAGCTCGAAGCGGATATGGCCCTGGGCATCGCGCGACCCGAGCCGGTCGGCCATGTCGAGGAGGAAGGCGGCGAGCCGCTCGCTCGCGCTCTTGCGGCCCAGCAAGACCATCCATTGCCGGCTGCGGTCGAGTTCGGTCAGGGTGCGCTGGAGCAGCTTGTGCTCGAGGTCGGGGTGCTCCTCGGCGAAGCGGTCGAACGACGAGCGCGGAAAGGTGCAGACCTTGGCATCGGACAGCGCGACCACCGAATGGGTGGAGCTGCGCCCGAACGGCTGGCCGATGAAGTCGCTCGGATAGCAGATGCCCAGCGTCTGCTCGCGCCCGTCGGAGGTCGAGGCGGTCATCTTGAGCACGCCTTCGATGACGTTGCCCACGACCATCTCTTCGTCGCCCTGCCATATCAGCGTCTCCCCGGACGCAATCGCATGGCTGCGGCCCATCTGGCTCATCGCTTCGAGATCGGCCTCGCCCAGCGACTGGCAGATGGCCTTCTCTCGCACGGCGCAGTTGCTGCAGGCGTTCATGACCATTGTCTCCCCGTGGTCCTTGCAATGACCGGGGTATCGGCCGTCCGAGGGGCGGCCGCATATCCGTAATGTACCTAGGGAAGCGTTCAGACGGCCGAACTGAACCTCCGCGTCGAATGGTGCCGATAGGGATCGAAGGTTGCGGCGATGACGCGCGAATAGGGCAGGCCGATATCCGTGACGATCAGGTGCGTGCCCTCGATCCGGGCGAGTCGGTTGGCGACGAGCGGCTCGAGGCGCGACGCGGTCGCCGCATCGAGGCCCAGCCCGAGATTTGCACGGCCGTGGCACAGGAGGCCTTCGATGATCGCCCCGCGGCGCCGGTCCTCCTCGCCGCGGCGCACGCCATGCGTCGCGGTCAGCCGATCCTGCGACAGCATCATGCGGTAACGCCCGCTGTTCTTCTCGTTCTGGACGAGGAGATCGGAAAAGCTGCTGATCGCCGAGGCGCCCAGTCCGATCAGGACCGGCGCGCCGTCGTCGGTGAAGCCCTGGAAGTTGCGGTGAAGCTGGCCCGTGCGCGCGGCCCGGGCCAGGGGGTCCCCCGGCAGGGCGAAATGATCGAAGCCGACCCCGAGATACCCGGCATCGGCCAGCAGGGCCTGGCCCACCGCGGCCATGCGGAACCGTGCGAAGGTTCCCGGCAGGGCGCGCGCGTCGATCTTCCGCTGGCGCGGGACGAGATGGGGAACGTGGGCATAGCCGAACAATGCGATGCGATCGGCCTCGAGCGTGATTGCGCGCGACAGGCTGGCGACCAGCGCAGCCTCGTCCTGGCCCGGCAACCCGTACATGAGGTCGAAGTTCAGGGAGGTGATCCCCGCGCTGCGCAGCCAGTCGGTGCAGCGCTCGATCAACTCGCCGGGCTGCTCGCGCCCGATGGCCGCCTGGAGCCCGGGGTCGAAGGTTTGAACGCCGAGGCTCGCCCGCGTGACCCCGACGCCGGACAATGCCGACACCCATTGCCGGTCGAGGGTCCGCGGGTCCAGTTCGACCGATATTACCGGGTCCACGAGCGGCAGCGACCGGGTCAGCGCCATGATCAGGCGGACGAAGGCGGTGGGCGAGATCGCGTTCGGACTGCCTCCGCCGAATGCGATCCGGCGCACCCGCGCGCCCGCGGGAAGCCGTTCGCCGACCAGTGCGATCTCGCGGTGCAGGGCGTCGAGATAGCTTGCCAGCCGCTCGCCGCGGTTGGCCTTGCCGGTGTTGCAGCCGCAGTACCAGCAGATCGCCTCGCAAAAGGGGATGTGCACGTAGACCGAAATGTCGCCGTCGGCCCCTTCCAGCGCCCGGACGAAATCGGCGGGACCGACGCTCGGGCCGAACTCGGCAGCGGTCGGGAAGCTCGTGTAGCGCGGCACGGGGGTCGCGAGCAGTTCGGGGTAATAGGGCCACATGAGCAGTGCTGTGCAGCACCGGCCCCGCGCCGGCATTGCGGCAGGTCAAACTATCGTGAAGTAAAAACGCGAAGTAATAAAGAAGGGCGGCAGGTCCGAAGACCGCCGCCCGAGGTGGGAGATGCGAGAGCCCTCGCGGGGGGGAGAGTTGAGAGGGCGGGCTCGCCACCCTGATGCCCGGAGTCGGATCGCCCGGCATTGACCGGGATCAACGCGAAATCGGCCGTTGCATTCGATCATCGCGCCATCTTTCACTGCAGGCACGACCTCATGACTTCCACCACCACTCAGCTCGCCCGGACGCCCTACGACATGATCGGCGGCAGCGGCCCGATCCGCGAGATCGTCGACCGCTTCTACGACCTGATGGAGTCCGACCCGGCCTATGCCGAGCTCCGCGCCCTCCACGCCCCCGACCTCGATCCGATGCGTTCCTCGCTGACCGGCTTCCTGGCCGCCTGGATGGGCGGTCCGCGCGACTGGTTCGAGGAGCGGCCCGGCAAGTGCCTGATGTCGGCGCACAAAGGCGTGACGGTCACGCCCGCGACCGCGCGGCAATGGGCGGATGCGATGCGGCAGGCGATCGAGAGCTCGAGCGTCGATAGCGCTTTCGGGACCAAGCTGGCCGGCGCGCTCGGGGACCTGGCGCTCAGGATGGGGTGAGGAAACGCCGTCCCCCTCCTCGTTCGGAGGAGGGGGAGCAGTCCGGCTTACAGCCCCAGGTCCAGGATCGGGCCGTCGAAATTCATGCCGAGGCGCGCGCTCGCCCCGGCCAGCCTGGCCTTCGGCGCGTCGGTCAGATAGCCGTCGATCACCTTCTGATAGTTGGCGATCAGGCCTTCGACGTCCTTGGCCAGGCGCATGTAGTCGAAGCCGTCCGAATGCAGCCCCTTCTGCTGGATCGGGATGTTCGAATAGTCCTGCCGCGGGATCTGCGGGAAATCCTGGCTGTCATGGGGCAGGACGATCGGCTCCATCGGCGGCGGCGGCTCCTGGCCTTGGGGGAACTGGGTCAGCGACCAGATCTCGAACAGGCAGGACTCCGGCCCGAGCGGGCGGATGCGGTAGCTGGCCATCGAGGTGAAGTAGGTCAGCAGGAAGTAGTGCGGGAACAGATAGCTCACCGCCTCGACCGGATGGTCCATGGCGACCTGGTTGAGGTCGGGCACGTCCTCGCCGCGCTCGCGCAACTGCGCGGAGATCGCGGCGTTGACCATGCCGTACCAGGCCATGACCCCCTGCATCGGATCGGCGGGCAGCTCGACGTCGGAGAACTGGCGGGCGATTTCCAGCTCCTTGGCGTGAACCAGGCCCGACATGCCCTCGCTCAGCAGCTCCAGCGTGCGGATCAGCTCGCCGATGTTCTCCTTGGTCGAGAGGTTCGGGTTGATCTGCGGGCCGAGGCCGCCGGTCTCGTTGCCGTAGCGGTTGTTGTAGAGCCCCGGCTGCGCATGCTGGAGCTGCGGATGGGTCTTCATCACGTGGTAGCCTTCCATGAAGGCCTCCATCGCGATCTTCCAGTTCGCCGGCAGAACCGTGGCGTACCACCATTCCGAGCGCAGCCTGTCCATGCCGCGCGCTTCGAGCGCCTCCAGCACCGGTCCCATGGATTCGCGCAAGCCGGGGGCATCCGCATCGTGGTTGATGAAGGCGCAGCCGCCCCAGGTCTCGACCCGCACCGGCCGCAGCGCGAGCTCGCCCTTGTCGAGCAGCTCGGCCGAGAACATGTGCTTGCCGTAGACGAAGGTGTTCTCGCCATCCATGTTCCAGCGCCAGCCGTGGAACGGGCAGATGAAGCCCGACTTGGCGCAGTTGCCGTGCTCGTTGCCCTTTCCGCCGGCGATCGGCACGCCGCGGTGGCGGCAGTGGTTGTGATAGGCCTTCACCCCGTCCCTGGCCCGGACGACGATCACCGACTTGCCGGCATTGGTATATTCCACCCAGTCGCCGACATTGGGGATCTGCTCCAGCCGGCAGGCCATCTGCCAGACGTGGGGCCAGAGCTTCTCGACCTCCAGGTCGTAGAAGGCCTGGTCGTAGTAGCGCGCCGCCGGGACCAGCTCGGGGTCGCGGATCAGCAGGGGGTTGGCGGCCTTCAGCAGGTCCGCGGCGTCCATTTCGGCCATGTTCGGCTCCTCGGGAAATGTGATGGGCGGAAGCGGGCGATCAGTTGAACGGCTCGTGGCCGAGGAGGATCGTCCGCTTGAGGAGCCGGCCGCAGTCCGGATCGTAAGGCATGGCGCGGTGCAGCGTCCCGGTGTTGTCCCACATCACCGAGTCGCCCACTTCCCACTCGTGCGCGTAGTGATAGGGCTCGCTCGTCGCGAACTGGCGCAGCCCGTGGAGGATGCGGGCGCTGTCCTCCATGTCCTTGCCGACCACGTTGCGCGCCGTATTGCCCAAGACGAGCGACTTGCGGCCCGTGTCGTGGTGCCAGACCAGCGGCAGTTCCTGGGTCCCCTTGGACATCCAGTCCTCGAGCTGCTCGATCGTCGGCTCGGGGGTGTGGTAGAGCTGCGAGGCCCACATGGCATGAACCACGCGCAGAGCGTCGATCTGGTCCTTCGTCTCCGGCGAGAGGTCGTCATAGGCCGCATAGCAGTTGGCGAACTCGGTATTGCCGCCCCAGGTGGGAAGGACCTTGCTGGTCAGGATCGAGCCGCGCACCGGGACGGGGTTCATGGTCCCGTCGACATGCCAGAACAGCGAGCCCTTCAGGTATTCGATGACCGACTTGTGATGCTCGCCCTTGTCGAGCGAGATCGAGAAGATCGCGCCGCCATCGACGCCGATCTCCGTCGCGTTGCCGCCGAGCTGGTTGGTGAACGTGATCTGCTCTTCCTCGGTGAGGCCGAGCCGCTTGAACACCAGGACCCCACGCTGCTCGAGCAATGCGTTGATCTCGGCCGAAAGCTCACCCGAAAGCAGCTCGTCCTTGGTGTTGAGAATCCGGCTGCCGATCTTGGGCTTGATCGG
>JASGGH010000019.1:0-43191 GCA_047605105.1 Novosphingobium sp.
CTGTTGCAGGAAGCCGTCCTGTTCTATCTGAAGGCGCATGAGGACGATCCGATCTCGTCCAAGTACTCGGCGCTCTACCACCGCCTCGGCAGTGCGATCCGCCGCTAACCCGTTTCCTGGGGAGGAAAGAGGAGTCCGTCGCGGGGCCTAGGGGCCCGGCGGCGGGCTTTTTCTTTGGCGATTGTATATATTGCAAACACACTAACCGAAGAGCAGCCCGTGCACGCCGCTCAAGGCGGCGAACCCCCAAAGGCTCATGAATAGCCAGAACCAAAACGGGTGCCGTTCGCGACTTACGTTGATCACTCGGGTGCCGGTAACGCCTGTAGAAAACCCTTCGTAAAGCAAGAGTACTCCCACCAACAAGCCGAAGACCCATAGCGCGGCGGGCGTTTCCTCAGTCAGCGGGCTTCTCCGGCTTGGGCTTCACCTTCACCACCTTCTTGAGCCTGTCATCCCAACGGGCCTCATCCTCGTCCGCGCCGCTCTCACGGGCGGCTTCCTTGAACTTGTCGAGCTGGGTCTGGTTCGTCTTGGTCATGCCCGCGACTGTACACAAAAAGGCGATTGTATCGATTGAAAACGTGACGGTTTGCGACGGTCCGGATTCCACCCACCACCGCTAAGCCCGAGCTTGTCGAAGCCTGTCCTGAGCTTTGCCGAAGGGGCCAAGCGACCCATCCCGTTCGTCCTGAGGAGGCGTTGAAGCCGCAGGCTGAAACGCCGTCTCGAAGGCGGCGCGGCGCTGAGTGCTTCGAGACGGGCCCTCAATCTGCGATTTCGGTCCCTCCTCAGCACGAACGGGTGGGATTTATCTGCGGGGACCATTTCGTTAGTCGCGCAGCCAACCAACAAAAAGCGCTACCAAGACAATCAAGCCGACGAGCGCCATGGAGCCGCCGATGGCCGCAATTTTCATGGCTGCATCATAACGTTCCGGACCGACCTTGATTGTCCCGCCTTTGGTAACAACCCCCCGGCTTTAGCCGGGAAGGGCTTCAGCCTTGGACTCGGCGAATAGCTGGTATCCTCGGGAAAGTGAGACCGCCGAAGGCGTGAAGTCTCACTTTCCCGAGGATACCAGCTATGGCGTACCGCAACGGCAGTCACACCATTTTCCACCATCGCTATCACTTGGTCTGGGCTCCCAAGTACCGCTTCAAGGTGCTCATTGGCGATGTTCGGATCCGGGTTCGCGATATCATCCGCCAGGTCTGTGCCGAGATGGGGGTGACGATCGTTAGTGGTGCCCTGTCACGCGACCATGTTCACCTGTTCGTGGACATTCCACCGCACGTGAGCGTCAGCGAATTCGTACAGCGGGCCAAGCCTGTCCTGAGCCTGTCGAAGGGGGCGATCCTCGCGCCGAATCCAGCAGGAATTCGAGCATATACGAAAGCGCTATTGGGGGCAGCGCTTCTGGGCGAGGGGCTACTTCTCAACGACATCCGGCAACATCACCGACGACGTCATCATGGCCTATCTCGAGCGACACACCGCCCCTCATAATCCGGCTTCAGCCTCTCGCCCCGAACCTACCGGCTTCCGCCGGTAGTTCTTCAGTGCTCCGGCCAGCCCGTACAGGCTCACGGCAATGCCAGCGAAAAGTGCGGCGCCGCCCATTCCAGCGATGGGCGCGCGCTTCATTCGGGCACCTCAGACAGCGCTCAGCTCCCCAACGCCACCACGCCCCCGGTCGAGCCGAACCCGCCTTCGCCGCGCTGGGTCTCGTCGAGCTCCTCGACCTCCAGCCAGGTCGCCCGCACCACCGGCGCGAGAACGAGCTGGGCGATGCGGTCGCCGCGGCGCACTTCGAAGGGGAAGTCGCCGAGGTTGATCAGGATCACCTTCAATTCGCCGCGGTAGTCCGAATCGATCGTGCCGGGGGTGTTGGGCAGCGAGATGCCGTGCTTGAGCGCCAGGCCCGAGCGCGGGCGGACCTGCAGCTCGAAGCCGTCGGGCACGGCCAGCGCCAGCCCGGTCGCAACGGCATGGCGTCCGCCCGACTGGAGGACCACGTCCTCGGCCGCGAGCACGTCCATTCCGGCCGCGCCTTGCGTGGCATAGGCGGGCAGCTCGAGGCCTGCGAAGTGCGGGAGCCGCTTGACCGGCACCGGAATATCAGAGTGCATTGGCGATTTTCTCCACCAGGGCGCGGGCGACCTCTTCCTTGGGCATTTCGGGAAGCGATTCCACCCCCTTGGCGGTCACGATGTGCACCGTATTGGCCGATCCGCCCATGACCCCGGTGCCGACCGGCCCCGACACGTCGTTGGCGACGATCCAGTCGGCGCCCTTGCGCTTGCGCTTTTCCTTGGCGTTGGGCAGCACGTCCTCGGTCTCGGCGGCGAAGCCGATCAGCAGCTTGGGCCGCTTGGGGCTGCCCGCAAGGGTGGCGAGGATGTCCGGGTTCTCGGTCAGCAGCAGCGCCGGCGGGGCCGAGCCGCGCTTCTTGATCTTCTCGCCGGCGAAGTCCTTGGTCCGCCAGTCGGCCACGGCGGCGACCATGATCGCGACATCGGCGGGGAGCGCCTGCTTGACCGCCTCGGCCATGTCGCGGGCGCTCTCGACGTCGACCCGGTCGACGCCCGGCGGGGTCGGCAGGAAGACCGGGCCGGAAACCAGCGTCACCCGCGCGCCGAGCCGCGCGGCGGCCTCGGCGATGGCATAGCCCTGCTTGCCCGAGGAGCGGTTGGCGATGAACCGCACCGGGTCGATCGCCTCGTAGGTCGGTCCGGCGGTGACCAGGACATGCTTGCCGAACAATGGGCGATGCTCGGGGGTCGTATCGAAGTCGGGCTGGCCGGCGAGGGGGTTTTCCGCGAGCGTCTCTTCGTGCGCGGGCGCGGCTTGCAACGGTTCGGGCGCGACCTGGCGCGCGTCGACCTCGTGGTTGATCGCCTCGGCATCGGTCGGCGGCGCGGCGCGGGCCTTGCCCTTCCTGGACAGCAGCGGGCTGGAGAGCAGCACCTCCGGCGGCGGGGGCGCGAACTGCGGCGCGTCCTCCAGCGGGAAGGTCTCGAAGCCCATCTGCGCGGCCATCATCGCTTCCATGTCGGGATCGATGGGCGGCATGTCGAACTTGATCGTGCTGCGCGAGATCAGCGAGCCCGACAGGCCGGGGAGCGAGGCTTCGGCGTCGTCCTGGTAGCTGTCGAATTCGCCCGCTTCGTCCTCGCTCTCACCGAGCGGCGGCAACAGCGGCGCGGCGGGCACCGCGGCTTCGAGCTGGTTGAGGATTTCGGAAAGGATCGCGTCCGGCTCGGGCAGGCGGCCGGGGCCATATTCGCCGCAGGCCATCGCGCCCTCGTCGGGGTCCATCACCGCGACGCCCGAGGCCCGCAAAGTGGCGACGTTGCGCACGGTGGCGGCGTGCTGCCACATCCGCACGTTCATCGCCGGCACGGCCAGCACCGGCTTGTCGGTGGCGAGCAGCAGCGTGGTGGCGAGGTCGTCGGCGATGCCCGCGGCCATCTTGGCCATGAGGTCGGCGGTCGCCGGGCAGACCACCACCAGGTCGGCCTGGCGCGAAAGCTGGATGTGGCCCATCTCGACCTCGTTCCTGAGGTCCCACAGCGTGGTATGGACGGGGTTCTCGCTGAGCGCGGCGAGCGACATGGCCGTGACGAAGTGCGATCCGCCCTCGGTCAGCACGCAGGTCACCCCGAAGCCGCCGCGGCGGATCAGGCGGACGAGCTCGCACGCCTTGTAGGCGGCGATGCCGCCGCCGACGATCAGCAGGATGCGCGGGCCATTCATGCTTTGGGCTTCTGCAACGGGTATCCTTTACGCCTGATTACTTGGGGCAATACCGCGGAAAAGCGGCGCGGAACAGCGCTTTCGCCGCTGCCGGCGCGAAGGCCAGACCGATGAACAGCGTCGGCGCGAGGAGCAGGCCCCAATAGAAGTTGGCGGGCCGGCCGGCGACCGCAAAGGCGAGGAAATATCCGGCCAGGACAGCGGTGCCGAGGCGGCCGGTCGGCGTGTTCCATCCGGCCCACCCGGCGAAGGCCAGCACGACCAGCGGCCCGGCCAGCCAGTGAGGCAGGACATGCAGCCCGGTCGACAGGACCACCGGCGAGAGGATCCCCGGCAAGCCGCGGAAGGCCAGCCAGGACGGGGACGCGGGGTCGCTCGGCAGGACATGGAGGCTGACCGCCTGGAGGTGAAGCGCGAGGCCCAGCGCGAAGAGCGCGGCGAGGGCGGTCCAGGCCCAGGCCTCGGCCAGGCTCTTGCGCCACCAGGCCAGGGCTGCGAGCAGCAGCACGAAAGGCAGGACATGCTCGCGGATCGCCAGGGCCAGGGCCAGGACCGCCAGGGCCGGCAGCCACTCCGCCGGGCGGCGCGGGCGGTCCTGGCCCGGCGCGCGGTAGAGCGCCAGGGCCAGGGCGATCAGCAGCCCGGCCCAAAGCTCGTGGACGGAGAGGTAGGCCGGATTGAGCGCGAGCGCGCTTCCCGCCAGCAGGGCGATGCAGGCGGCGAGGCGCGGCTGATCCGGCGGCGTGCCCAGGCGGCGCCACCACGCCGCCGCCAGCACCGCCAGCAGCAGCCCGGCCGCCAGGCGGGTCCCCCCCGGGCCCAGCGCCGCCTGGATCACGGCCAGGGTCGGCAGGCGGACCGTCAGGCCGGGGCGGACGGGATAGCCGGCCCGGCGCTGTTCCGGGACGATGAAGCCGTAATAGGGCTCCCCGGCGCGCAGCCGCGCGATCACCCGGTCGTAGAAGTCGACATCCTCGCCGCGCGATGCCGCGGCCGCGGCAGGCGGCGGGGAGAAGGCGCCGGCGGCGGGATCGTCGGCGGTGATCGGCACGAAGGCGGCGAGGGCGAGCAGCCCGGCGAGGAGCGCCAGCACGAGCCGGGGCCAGGCTGTCTTTCGGGCCGGGACCACCGCGCCCGCCCTACCTGGCCACCGCAGCCCGCCACAGCGAGCGCGCTCCCTGGGGCAGGAAGGCCAGGCCCATCGCCAGGCAGGGAGTGACGAGCATGCCCCAGTAATAGTTCTCATCCCGCCCGGCGACCGCGAACGCCACGGCGTAGCCGGTGAACAGCAGGGCGCCGAAGGCCCCGGCCGGGCTGCGCCAGCTGGCCCAGCCGAAGACCATCAGCACGACCAGCGGCCCCGCCAGCCAATGCGGCAGGTAGCGCAGGTTGCTGGACAGCGTCAGGTTGGAAAGCGCGCCCGACAGCCCTCGCAGCTCGAGCCATGAGGCCGAGACCAGATCGCCGGGGCGGACCAGCGCGGCGACCGCGTTCAGGTGCAGGGCCAGGCCGACCAGGAACAGCGCGGCCAGCGCGGACCAGGCCGCCCCCCCGCGCCAGTCGCGCCGCCATAACGCCATCGCCGCCATCAGCAGGACAAAGGGCAAGGCCAGCTCGCGAATCGCCAAGGCGAGCGCGGCGGCGAGCCACGCCGGCAGCCATTTGCCGGGCCGGTGCAGCCCGAACGACAGCGCCAGCAGCATTCCGGCCCAGAGCTCGTGCAGGCGGAAGAAATAGGCGTTGAGCACCAGCACCGCGCCGATCGTCAGCAGCGCCATGGCCAGCAGCCGGTGCTCCGCGCCGCCGGGCTCGCTCCCCAGCCGGCGCCACCAGGCGAGGAGCACGGCGGCAAGCAGCAGCACCGCCGCGATGTACTCGCCCGCCGGGCCGATCGCGGCTTCGACATAGGCGAGGGTCGGCAGGCGCACCGCGAAGCCGGGGGTCAGCGGGAAGCCGATCGCGCGGTGCTCGGCGGCGACGGCGGGATAGTAGCTCTCGCCGTGCCGGAGGCGGGCGATGACGTGGTCGTAGACCTGGAGGTCGTCGTCGCGGCGCTTTTCCGGAGCGGTCCCGGCGGAGATCAGGCTCGGCGTCACGTCGCGCCCCTGCCCGCGGGTGATCGGCAC
This sequence comes from Novosphingobium sp., assembly GCA_047605105.1. Classification (GTDB taxonomy): domain Bacteria; phylum Pseudomonadota; class Alphaproteobacteria; order Sphingomonadales; family Sphingomonadaceae; genus Novosphingobium. The sequence goes on from JASGGH010000019.1 coordinate 5,886, forward strand.
CAGGGCCGAGGCGACGACCAGGGCCAGGAGCAGCGCCAGCGCCGCCAGTGCGGCCGGGCGAGGCCAGGCGGCGAAGCGGTCGCTCGGGCCCCCCGCTGCCATCGCTTAGCTGAGCCAGCCCTGCAGCGCCGCGATCCAGGCCAGCGCCGCGCCGCCGATGCCTGCGGCGAGGTAGCCGAGCCAGGGCCGGCTCCGCTTGGCCAGGATCACGTCGATCTCGGGCAGCGGCGGGGCGTCCGGGGCGCCGCCCTTGGGAGGGAAGCGGTCCTCGATCCGGCGGATCAGGTCGGGCAGGCGCAGCAGCGTGCCCAGGTCCTTTTGCAAGCGGTCGGCGATCGCCGCCTCGGGGCCGAGCTCGTCGCGGATCCACTCGCGCACGAAGGGTCCGGAGACGTCCCACATGTTGATGCCCGGGTCGAGCTGGGTCGCCAGGCCCTCGACCATCACCATGGTCTTCTGGAGCAGCAGCAGGTGCGGCTGGGTCTCCATGTCGAAGTCGCGGGTGATCGCGAAGAGCCCGTCGAGCATCTGGCCGACCGACAGCTCGCTGACCGGCTTGCCGCGCATCGGCTCCCCGACGGCCCGGAGCGCGGTCGCGAACTCCTCGACCGAGTGGTAGCTCGGCACGTATTGCGCCTCGAAATGGATCTCGGCGACGCGGCGGTAGTTGCCCGTGGTCAGCCCGTAGAGGATCTCGGCCAGCCAGGAGCGGGCGCGGCGGTCGATCCGCCCCATGATCCCGAAGTCGATCGCCGCGATCGTGCCGTCGGGCTGCACGAAGAGGTTGCCCTGGTGCATGTCGGCGTGGAAGAAGCCGGCGTCGATCGCCTGCGTCAGGAACACCAGCACCAGCCGCCGGGCGATGTCGGGCAGGTCGTGGCCCGCGGCCTTCAGCTCGGCGATCCTGCCGATCTTGATGCCGTCGATCCACTGGAGCGTCATCACCCGGCCGCAGGTGCGGTCCCAGTCGATCGCCGGGACGCAGTAGCCGTGCTGGCCCTTGAGCCCTTCCGCCAGCTCGGAGGCCGAGGCCGCCTCGCGCCGCAGGTCGAGTTCGCGCGCGGTCCAGCGCTTGAAATTGGCGATGACCATCCGCGGGCGCAGGCGGCGGGTCTCGTCGTTGAGCGTCTCGAGCTGGGCCGCGGCCCATTCGTAGGTCGAGATGTCCCTGGCCAGCTTCTCGCGCACGCCGGGGCGCAGCACCTTGATCGCCACGTGCCGCCCGTCCGGCGTGACCCCGCGGTGGACCTGGGCGATCGAGGCCGAGCCGATCGGCTCGGGATCGACCGAGGCGAACAGGCTGTCGAGCGGCCGCCCGAAGCTCGCCTCGATCTCTCCGCGGATCAAGTCGAACGAGACCGGCGGGACCTTATCCTGCAAGGTCATCAGATTTTGCGCGGCATCCTCGCCGACGATGTCGGGCCGGGTGGCGAGCGCCTGGCCCAGCTTGATCGCCGCCGGGCCGATCGCCTGGAAGGCCCCGGCGTAATCCGGCTCGCGCGGCTGGATCGTGCCGAAGCGGGCGAGCCGCATCAGCCGGCGGACCTGCTTGGGCGTGTCGGGCCCGGTCTCGATGATCCGCAGCGCCCCGTGCCGCGCGAGAATGCGGCCCCAGCGCAGCAGGCGGAAGATATGGGTTGCGGAAGCGGTCATGCTTTTTGCCAGCCTGACGGCTGGAAGCGGCACCGGCCCACTCCCCCGGCCCGGCCGCCCATGAGGTACACTGTCGGGGGGCCGGGCCGGGGGAGTGGGCCGGTGCCGCGCGAGGAGCCAGCCCGCCGGCTCCGGTCAACGCATGCCAACATCAAACCTTCCACCCGGAATGGATCGCCACCAGCCCGCCCAGGATCGGCTCGACCCTGGTGCGCACGAAGCCGGCCTGGCGGATCATCGCTTCGAACTCGGGCATCGGCGGGAAGCGGCGGATCGATTCGATCAGGTAGCGGTAGGAATCCGCATCCCCGGCGATCGCCTGGCCGACCTTCGGCACGATCTTGTGCGAATAGAAGTCGTAGGCCTCCTTGAAGCCCGGCCATTCGGTGGTCGAGAACTCCAGGCAGAAGAACCGCCCGCCGAACTTGAGCACGCGGTGCGCCTCGGCCAGGGCGGCGTCGATCCGAGTCACGTTCCGGATCCCGAAGGCGATCGTGTAAGCGTCGAAGAAGCGGTCGGGGAAGGCCAGCTCCTCGGCGTTCTGACGCGACCAGACGAGGTCGTCGATCCCGCGGCTCATCGCCCGCTCGATCCCGACGTCGAGCATGTCCTGGTTGATGTCGGAGACCGTCACGCTGGCCCCCGCCGCGCTCAGGCGGAAGGCGATGTCGCCGGTGCCGCCGGCCATGTCGAGGATCTGCTCGCCCGCGCGCGGCTTCACCCGGCGGACGAACTGGTCCTTCCACAGCCGGTGCAGCCCACCCGACATGGCGTCGTTCATTACGTCGTACTTCTTGGCCACGCTGGAGAACACCGCGCCGACCCGGGCGGTCTTCTCTTCCGAGGGGATGTCTTCGTAGCCGAAGGAAACCTGTTCGCTCATGGCCTCGCGCCTTAGGGGAGTTTCGGCGGGGCGGAAAGGTCGTTAGGACGCTTCAATCCGGTTCCTCTAACACAAGCTCCGCTCCTCCCGAGCGAAGTCGAGGGACTATTTCGAGCAAAGCGAGCAGCCGCACCGTTGCCGACCTCGCTGACCCTCGGGCTAGTCCCTCGACTTCGCTCGGGAGGAGCGGGGATGGAGTGGCAATGCCCGAGCTTCCCGAAGTCGAAACCACGGTCCGCGGCCTGTCGCGCTATCTCGACGGCAAGCGCATCGCCGTGGTCCAGGTCCACCGCGAGGGCCTGCGCCGGCCGTTTCCGCTGGAACTGGCCCAGGCGCTGACCGGGGCGACGGTGACCGGCCTGGGCCGCCGCGCCAAGTACGGACTGGTCCATACCGACCGCGATACCACGATGGTCTTCCACCTCGGCATGAGCGGGCGCTGGCGGATCGATCCCGAGGAACTGCAGAAGCACGACCACCTGGTGCTGGAGACCGCCGCCGGTCACACCCTCGCGCTCTGCGACCCGCGGCGCTTCGGTTCGGTCGACCTGGTGGATACCGACAAGCTCGACCTCTGGCCGCCCTTCGCCGCGCTCGGGCCCGAGCCGCTGGGCGACGGCCTCACTCCCGAGCATCTGCGCGGCGCCTTCGCCGGGCGCGTCGCCGCGATCAAGCTGATGCTGCTCGACCAGCGGATCATCGCGGGGCTGGGCAACATCTACGTCTGCGAGGCGCTGTTCCGCGCCCGCATCGATCCGCGCAAGGAAGCGGGCAAGGTCTCGCTCCCCGCGCTGAGAAAGCTGGTCCCGGCGATCAAGGCCGTGCTCGCCGAGGCGATCGAGGCCGGCGGATCGTCCCTGCGCGACTATGCCCAGCCCGACGGCCAGCTCGGCTACTTCTCCAAGCGCTTCGACGTCTATGACCGGGAGGGCGAGCCCTGCGCTTGCGGGGGCACCGTCCAGCGGATCGTCCAGGGCGGGCGCAGCACGTGGTACTGCCCCAAGTGCCAGAAGTGAGTCTTTGTCCAGCCTGACGGCTGGGTTACGGCGCCGGCCCGCTCCCCCGCAAGGATCGGCGGCGCCGATCCGGTCCATGCATTCCAACGTTGACGATTCGGCCTTCACCGGCTAGGGGCCGCGCTTTCCCGCAGGGGCAGGCGCTCGTCTGCTCCCGCGGATATGCACGAAATTCACATTCTAACTACGGGCTGCCGCGCAGCCGAACGAAGGATCGACATGGCCAATACGCCGCAAGCCCGCAAGCGCATCCGCCGCAACGAACGCCGCGCCGAGATCAACGGCAACCGCCTCGGCCGCATCCGCACCTTCGTCAAGAAGGTCGAGGCCGCGCTGGCCGGCGGCGACAAGGCCGCTGCCGCCGATGCCCTCAAGGCCGCCCAGCCCGAGCTGGCCCGCGGCGTCGCCCGCGGCGTGCTGCACAAGAACACCGCCTCGCGGAAGCTCTCGCGGCTGACCAAGCGCGTCGCCGCGCTCTGATTGCTTCGATTCGCGACCGATTCGCCTCCACGACAGGCGAATGACGGGACGAAAACAGAACATGGCCGGGGGCATCGCCTCCGGCCATTTTGCTATGTCGGAAAGCTTGTGAGAACCCGGTTTCCGGAAGTCCTTGGAATCCCGCGATTCGCGGAACTGTCATAAAAAAAGGACTTGGCGAACAGCCATTTAACCTAACTCGCCGGGAATCTCCCAGCCCCCCGGGTGTCAAGGCGCATTATTTCATTTTATTTACGATGGGCGGTCTTGCCCTGCCTCCAAAAGGCTTCATAAATCGACCCGCCCATGAGCAAGTTCGTATGAACAAGCCCGGGGGCATCACAGACAGTATTCGGTTCTGGCGTCCTGACCGGGGGGTGGGGGCGAGTGGAATACTGCGCCTGCCGCGCACGCGAGTGTCGGGGCGGGAGGGAACTTCGTTTTTGGGCGGGAGCGTGCGGGTGACTGGGATTGGGGGCAATCGTGCCGACAAGAACAAGAGCAAGGCGGGCGCTGCCAAGATGGATGTGGGCCGCGTGAGCGAGGACCAGGAAGCGATGGATCTGGCTGCCGACTGGGCAGACATCAGCCAAGGCCTGCGCAAGGACCTCGGCCAGCAGCTCCACAGCCAGTGGATCCGCCCGATCCAGCTCGGCACCTTCTGCAAGGATACCGGCACGCTCGATCTCTACCTGCCGACCGAATTCTCCGCGAACTGGGTTGCCGACCGCTTCGCCGACCGGCTTTCGCTCGCCTGGAAGATCGCGCGCGGCGAAGTGCGCAACGTGCGCATCTCGGTCCATCCCGGCCGCCGCCAGTTGCCCGAGCTGCGGGTCGGAAAAGACGGCTCGGTGCGCCGCGCGCCCGCCAACGACGGCGCGCAAGGCACGCAGGAGCTCTCCGCGATCGGCGTGGTCGCCGGCGATGTCGGGACCATGGCGGCGGGCACGATCGGCCTCGACCCGACGCTGACTTTCGCGACCTTCGTCTCGGGCGCCTCGAACGTGCTGGCCTTCAACGCCGCGCAGCGGATGGCCGCGCTCGAGACCCCGCAGTTCGCCCCGCTCTACCTCAAGGCCTCGACCGGCCAGGGCAAGACCCACCTGCTCCACGCGATCGGCCACGCCTATCTCGCCAACCATCCGCGCGCGCGGATCTTCTACTGCTCGGCCGAGCGCTTCATGGTCGAATTCGTCCAGGCGCTGCGCCAGAACCAGATGATCGAGTTCAAGTCGCGGCTGCGCGGCTTCGACCTGCTGCTGGTCGACGACATCCAGTTCATCATCGGCAAGGCTTCGGCGCAGGAAGAGCTGCTCTATACGATCGACGCCCTGCTCGCCGAGGGCAAGCGCCTGATCTTCGCCGCCGACCGCGCGCCCCAGGCCCTCGACGGGGTCGAGCAGCGCTTGCTGTCGCGTCTGTCGATGGGCCTCGTCGCCGACATCGCGCCCGCCGACATCGAACTGCGCCGCTCGATCCTCGAGCATCGCCTCTCGCGCTTCACCCCCGCCGACGTGCCGGGCGACGTGATCGAATTCCTCGCCCGCACGATCAACCGCAACATCCGCGAGCTCGTCGGCGGCCTCAACAAGCTGATCGCCTATGCCCAGCTCACGGGCCAGGCGGTCTCGCTCCAGCTCGCCGAGGAACAGCTCACCGACATCCTGTCGGCCAACCGCCGCCGCATCACGATCGACGAGATCCAGCGCACGGTCTGCCAGTTCTACCGGGTCGACCGCACCGAAATGAGCAGCAAGCGCCGCGCCCGCGCGGTCGTGCGCCCACGCCAGGTCGCGATGTACCTCGCCAAGGTGCTCACCCCGCGCTCCTATCCCGAGATCGGGCGCAAGTTCGGCGGCCGCGATCATTCGACGGTGATCCACGCTGTCCGTCTGATCGAGGAACTGCGCACGCGCGATGCCGACATGGATGGCGACGTGCGCTCGCTGCTGCGCCAGTTGGAAAGCTGACTTCTGACGGGCGGAAAGGCTCTAGCAGGTTGTTGAAGAAGTCACTGGAGTTCTCGGGGCTATGGTGATTCACTTTCCGAGTTCGGGAGGTGAGAGATGCGCGGATCTGACGAACGGACGGGATCGTTGTTTTCCTACGTGGATGTGGAGGCGCGGATCCGAGCTGATCATCCGCTTCGGCAGATCCGGGAGATAGCGAACGCGGCGTTGTCGTCGTTGGACGGCGACTTCGAGAAGCTCTATCCGCCGCGACTTGGGCGCCCTTCGATCCCGCCGGAACGGCTGCTTCGGGCGATGCTGTTGCAGGCGTTCTACGGTATCCGTTCGGAACGCCAGCTGATGGAGCGGATCGAGTTCGATCTTTTGTTCCGCTGGTTTGTCGGCTTGGGTGTCGACGAGGCGGTCTGGGATCATTCGAGCTTCACGACCAACCGCGAACGCCTGCTGTCGGGGGAGATCGCCGCGAAGTTCCTGCGCGCGGTTCTGGCGCAACCGAAGGTGAAGCGGCTGATCTCAAGCGACCACTTCTCGGTGGACGGAACGCTGATCGAGGCCTGGGCGTCGATCAAGAGCTTCCGCCGCAAGGACGGGAACGACGATCCCCCTCAAGGGCCGGGACGCAACGCCGAACGCAGCTTCCACAAAGAGAAGCGCTCCAACGAGACGCATGCCAGCACGACCGATCCCGAGGCCCGGCTCTACAAGAAGGCCGATGGTCAGCCGGCCAGGCTTTGCTATCTCGGGCATGTTCTGATGGAGAACCGCAACGGCCTGGCGGTAGATGGGGGCGTCACGCAGGCCAGCGGCACCGCGGAGCGCGAGGCCGCGCTTGCGATGCTGGATCGGCGCAGAAGCCGTCGCCGTATTACGCTGGGTGCCGACAAAGCCTATGACGTGCGGCAGTTCATCGAGGATTTGCGGGCTCGGTCGGTTACCCCGCACATTGCCATCGACGGGCATCTCTCCAAGACCGGCAAGCCGCGGGCAACCGCTATGGATGGGCGCACTACCCGGCATCCCGGCTATGCGATCAGCCAGTGCTGCCGCAAGCGCATCGAGGAGGTGTTCGGATGGGGCAAGAGTTCGGCTGGCCTCGCCAAGATCAAGCTGCGAGGTAGGGCCAAGGTCGATGCGGTTTTCACCCTCGCCTTGGCTGCCTACAACCTGATCCGTCTGCCCAAACTCCTGGCGATGCCGACATGAGCCTCCAGGGCAAATGGCGCATCACCCAGATGCCAGACTTCGAGGCTGACTATCCCGACATGGTCGAGCTCGCCTATATTCTCTTCGAGGGAGAGGGCGGCGGTGAGTTCGCCTTCGGCTGCTGCACTGGCCATATCTGGGAGGCAAGCAGTACCGAAGCGACCAGTATCGACTTCTCCTGGGATGGAAACGACGAAATGACCGAAGTATGCGGAGACGGTTCCGCCGAGCTCCAACCCGACGGCTCTCTCCATGGCGAAATCTGTTATCGACATGGCGATGACTGGGCCTTCATCACTCGCAAGTGGACTTCTTCAACAGCCTGCTAATCCTCCAGGATCAGGCTCGCGCGCTTGGTGTCGCGCATCCGGACATAGACGATCAGCGACAGGCCGATCATCGCCGTGACGTACCAGTAGAACGCGCTCTCCATGCCCTGCAGCTTGAAGCGCAGCGCGACATATTCGGCCGTCCCGCCGAACAGCGTATTGGCGATGGCATAGGGCAGCGCGACCCCCAGCGCGCGGACATGCGCGGGGAACAGCTCGGCTTTCACCACGGCATTGATCGAGGTATAGCCGCTGACGATCACCAGCGCGCCGAGCACCAGCGCGAAGGCGAGCCAGGGGCTCGTCACCGTCTCCAGCGTGCGGAAGATCGGATAGGTCAGCAGCAGGCCGAGCACGCCGAAGGAGATCATGACCGGCTTGCGTCCGACCCGGTCGGACAGCGCGCCGACCGCCGGTTGCAGCAGCATGAACAGGAACAGCGCCGCCGCGGAGATCCGCGTCGCGGTCGCGGTGCTGAAGCCGCTGGTATTGACCAGGAACTTCTGCATGTAGGTCGTATAGGCATAGAACGCGAGCGTTCCCCCGGCGGTCAGGGCCATGACCAGCAGGGCTTGCCGGGGATGGTCGCGAAACAGCGACGCCCCGCTCGAGCGCGGCGCGTCCGTCCCGCGCGCATTGGTGAAGCTCTCGGTCTCGGTGAGCCGGCGGCGCAAGTAGAAGACGATCGCCGCCAGGCCGGCGCCGACCACGAAGGGAATCCGCCAGCCCCAGCTCTTGAGCTGCGGTTCGGGCATCGCGGCCTGCAGCACCAGCAGCAGGCACAGCGCGATCAACTGGCCCGAGATCAGCGTCACGTATTGGAAACTGGAATAGAACCCGCGCCGGTCGCGGCCGGCCATTTCGCTCAGATAGGTGGCGCTGGCTCCGTATTCCCCGCCGACGCTCAATCCCTGCAGCATGCGCGCCAGGACCAGGAGGGCGGGCGCCCAGACGCCGATCGCGGCATGGCCCGGGGTCAGCGCGATCATCAGCGAGCCCGCACACATCAGCGAGACCGACAGCGTCAGGCCCGCCTTGCGGCCGCGCCGGTCGGCATAGATCCCCATGACCCAGGCGCCGATCGGGCGCATCACGAAGCCGACCGCGAAGATCGCCGCGGCGTTCAGCAATTGGGCGGTGCTGTTGCCCTGGGGAAAGAACACCGGCGCGAAATAGAGCGTGAAGGCCGAATAGGCGTACCAGTCGTACCATTCGACGAGGTTGCCCGCCGATCCGCCGATGATGTTGCGGAGCCTCTGCCGATCGTGCGCCTGGTTCATGCGCGGACTATGCGGAGGCGGGCAGGCCGGCGCAACGCCCTCATGCCTCGAGCAGGGGCAGGCGCGAGGGATCGTCGTTCACCACGGTCCGGATCGTGATCAGCGACTTGAAGCTCTTCACCCCGCTGCCCTCGTCGAGCACCTCGCGGGTGAAGGTGTCGTATTCCTCCATCGAGGCGACCTGGACCTTCAGCACGAAATCGTCGTCGCCGGTCACTTCCCAGGCGCCGCTGACCTTGGGGTGGCGGGCGAGCTTGCGGGCCAGCCCGTCGAGCGCGCGGTGGCCCGGCTCCTGCATCTGGACCAGGACGTGGATCGTCAGGGCCGACCCGGTCAATGCCGGATCGACCAGGGCCACGTCCGCCACGATGACCTTGTCCTCGCGCAGCCGGCGCAGGCGCCGCAGCACGGCGGAGATCGACAGCCCGACCTTGTCCGCCAGCTCGCGCGCCGGGGCGAGATTGTCGCGTCTGACGAGTTCCAGCAGCCGGCGGTCGAAGCCGTCGAGTTCGACGTTTTTTCGCATAATATCCATAATAACGCGAATATTGATCGATTCCACTGCCAATTTTGGCGCCTATCGCCCCTCGCCCTAGCCTAGACGGTCACCGACGCTTCGCTGGGGCCCGCCGGCCCCGGAAGACGAGGCAGGCAAGGAAAAAAGGAATTCGACATGGCTGATCGCAGCACGGACAGTGGTCTGTTGGGCCGCTTCTGGGAACTGTTTCTCGCGGCATCCGAGGTTGCCGTCGCCAAGCGCTACGCCGCCCCCTGGAACGACCGCCGCCGTTGAACGGGGCCGGCCTGCGTTCGGTGAAGATCGAGGCACAGGACTTTGCCCGGTCCGCCGCCTTCTACACCACGCTCGGCATGAAGGCCGCGGGCTTCGCCGACGTGCCCGCGCCGCGCGCGATGGGGGCCATGGCTTCGGTCATGCTGCTGCGCGATCCCGACGGCAACCAGGTCGAACTGCTCGGGCCGCTGCCCGCCAAGTGAGCCGCCCGGCGTTGCTTTCGCCGCGCCGCCCGCTAAGCGGGCCCGATGAGCCTGTCTCCAGCGCGCCTCAACCGCTTCGCCCGCCATATCGTCCTGCCCGAGCTGGGCGGCGCCGGGCAGGTGGCGCTGGCGGCGGCGCATGTGGTGCTGGTCGGCTGCGGGGGGATCGGCAGCCCGGCGCTGCAATATCTCGCCGGCGCGGGGATCGGGCGACTGACCCTGATCGACGACGACGTGGTCGAGGAGAGCAACCTCCAGCGCCAGACGATCTTCTCGGCGGCGGACATCGGCCGGCCCAAGGCCGAGGCCGCCGCGGCCTGGGCGCGGGCTTTCGACCCGGCGATCGCGGTGGAGGTTCAGCGGGCTCGGATCGATGCGGCGAATGCGCCCGGGCTGATCGCCGGGGCCACCGTGGTGCTCGACGGCTGCGACAACTTCGCCACGCGGCTGGCCGTGTCCGACGCCTGCGTCGCTTCCGGCATTCCGCTGACCAGCGCCGCGGTGGGCCGATTCCAGGGCCAGGTCGCGAATTTCGCGGGGCACCTGGCGGGCGAGGCCTGCTACCGCTGCTTCGTCGGCGATGCCTTCGATGCCGAGGATTGCGACACCTGCGCGGCCGACGGCGTGCTGGGGGCCTTCGTCGGCACGGTGGGGGCCTTCGCGGCGATGCATGCGATCCGGGTGGTCCTCCAGGGCCATGCCGCGCTCGGCGATCCGCAATGGGGCAGGCTGCAGTTGATCGACGGGCTGGCGCCGTCGATGCGGATGCTCAGGATCGCCAGGGACCCGGAGTGCAAGGGCTGCTCAGCGGGCGGCTAGCACCTCCTCGACCCAGGCCGGCACCACCGCGGTCGCCGGTCCGTGGCGGGCCTCGTCGAACCAGCGCGTGCCTTGGCTGGGCTCGAGATTGAGCTCGAGCGTTCGGGCGCCCAGGTCCCGCGCATTGCGCACGAAACCGGCGGCCGGATAGACCGCGCCGGACGTGCCGATCGAGACGAACAGGTCGGCCTCGCGCAGCGCCGCGTAGATCTCGTCCATCCGGTAAGGCATCTCGCCGAACCAGACGACATCGGGGCGCAGCGCCGCCGCGCCGCAGGCCGGACAGGGCGGCCGCTCGATCAGCGTCTCGCGCCAGGGCGAGCGGACATCGCAGGCGGTGCACCAGGCGTTGAGATGCTCGCCGTGCATGTGCAGCACGCGTCCGGCCCCCGCGCGTTCGTGGAGGTCGTCGACGTTCTGGGTGACGATCAGCAGCCCGCCCGCCCACTCCGCGTCGAGCTTCGCCAGTGCCCGGTGAGCAGCGTTCGGCTGCTTGGCCTGGATCGCTGCGCGGCGCATGTCGTAGAAGCGCAGGACCAGTTCGGGGTCGCGCTCGAAGGCCTCGGGCGTGGCGACGTCCTCGACCCGGTGCTGCTCCCACAGCCCGCCTTCGGAGCGGAAGGTGTCGATGCCGCTCTCGGCGCTGACCCCGGCGCCGGTGAGGATGACGATGTTGCGGATCTGGCTCATTCCTACCCCCTACCCGTCCGCCCTGAGCTTGTCGAAGGGCCGCTTTTCCTTCAAGCGTCGCCAAGCAAGAGCGGGGCTTCGACAGGCTCAGCCCGGACGGAGTAAATGGACGTGGCACGGATCGGCATCATCGGCAGCGAAGGGCGCATGGGCCATGCGCTGCAGGAAGCGGTCGCTGCCGCAGGCCACGAATATGCCGGCGGGGTCGACAAGGGCGCGGGCGACATCGCCCGCCTCGCGAAGGAGAGCGACGTGCTGGTCGATTTCTCCAGCCCCGCCGCGCTGGAGGCCAATCTCGACGCGGCCATGGCGGCGCTGACCCCGATCGTGGTCGGCACCACCGGCCTGGAAGAGCGCCACCACTGGCTGCTCGACGAGGCCGCCAGGACCGTCGCCGTGCTCCAGACCGGCAACACCTCGCTCGGCGTCAACCTGCTCGCCCATCTGGTCCGGGAAGCCGCCAGCCGGCTCGGCGAGGACTGGGACATCGAGATCGTCGAGACCCATCACCGCAAGAAGGTCGATGCGCCGTCAGGCACCGCCCTGCTGCTCGGCGAGGCGGCTGCGCTGGGGCGCGGCATCACGCTCGGCCAGCACAGCGAACGCGGTCGCGACGGGATCACCGGCGTGCGGGAGATGGGCGCGATCGGGTTCGCGAGCCTGCGCGGGGGCAGCGTGGCGGGGGACCACACCGTCTATCTTCTCGCCGACAACGAGCGTCTGGCCTTGTCTCACCTGGCCGAGAACCGCGGCATCTTCGCCAAGGGGGCGATTCGGGCGGCGGGCTGGCTGATCGGCCGGCCGGCGGGGCGCTTCACGATGAAGGAAGTGTTGGGACTTTGAAGCAGGCCGACATCTTCGAATTCTTCCGCCGGCTCGCCGAGGCCAATCCCTCGCCGGAGACCGAGCTCGAGTTCGGCAATACCTATCAGTTGCTGGTCGCGGTGGTGCTCTCGGCGCAGTCGACCGACGTCGGGGTGAACAAGGCGACGCGGGCGCTGTTCCGCGAGGTGAAGACCCCGGCGCAGATGGTCGCGCTGGGCGAGGATGGACTGAAAGCGCACATCAAGACGATCGGGCTGTTCAACGGCAAGGCCAGGAACGTCATCGCCCTCTCGGAAATCCTCGTGCGCGACTACGGGGGCGAGGTGCCGGCGGATCGCGATGCGCTGGTCGAGCTGCCCGGGGTCGGGCGCAAGACCGCCAATGTCGTGATGAACTCGGCCTTCGGGGCGGAGACCTTCGCCGTCGATACGCATATCTTCCGGGTCGGCAACCGCACCGGCCTGGCCAGGGGCAAGACCCCGCTGGCGGTCGAGAAGCAGCTCGACAGGAAGGTCCCCCAGCCGTTCCGCGTCGGCGCGCACCACTGGCTGATCCTCCACGGCCGCTACACCTGCAAGGCGCGCACGCCCGAGTGCTGGCGCTGCGTGGTGGTCGATCTCTGCGCCTACAAGGCCAAGGTGCTGGAACCGCGCGGCAAGGCTGCCGTTAAAGCCGCATAGACGTCACGAGGAGCCTGACGATGATCGGTCGCCTTTCCCTGCTTGCCCTGTCCACCCTCACCCTCGCCGGTTGCATGCAGGCGCAAGCCGCCGGCCGCCACGACGGGCCCGGCGGCCCGCCCGCCCGAGTCACCGGCGAGCCGGTCAACTGCATCCGCACCGCTTCGTTCAGCGACACCCGCGTGCGCGACGGGCGGACGATCGACTTCATGCGCAACTCGCGCCAGGGCTGGCGCAATACGCTGCCCAGCGAATGCCCCGGCCTCGCGGTGCAGCGCGCGATCACTTACAAGGTCAGCGCCGGCGAACTGTGCAGCGTGGACATCATCTACGTGCTCGAGACCGCCGGTGGCCTCCAGCGTGGCGCCGGCTGCGGGCTCGGCCAGTTCGTGCCGATCGAGCTGGAGCGCCGCTAGGCTGTCGGGTCCAGATTGAGGCCCTTGCGCCCGTCCTCGGGTGTGTCGTGCGGGGCTTCGATCACCGGCGCATTGGGATCGCGCATTGGCTGAAGCATCCCTTCCCATTTGGTGATGACCGTCGTCGCCACGGCATTGCCGACGACGTTGGTGGCGGTGCGGCCCATGTCGAGGAAGGTGTCGACGCCTAGAATCAGGGCAATCCCTTCGACCGGCAAGCCGAACTGGGTCAGCGTCGCGGCGATCACCACCAAGCTGGCACGGGGCACCGCAGCAATGCCCTTGGAGGTGACCATCAGCGTCAGCAGCATGGCGATCTGCTGGCCGATGCTGAGGTGGATGCCGTAAGCTTGGGCGATGAACATCGTTGCGAAGCTGGTGTACATCATCGAACCGTCGAGGTTGAAGCTGTAGCCCAGCGGCAGCACGAAGCCCGAAATCCGCCGCGGCACGCCGAAGCGGTCGAGCTGTTCGAACAGCCGCGGCAGGGCGCTTTCCGAGCTGGCGGTCGAGAAGGCGAGGATCACCGGCTCGCGGATATAGCGGGCCAGAGCCAGGGCGCGCTTCTTCAGGACCAATGCGCACATCCCGAACAGGATGACCCACAGGATCAGCAGACCGAGGTAGAATTCGCTCATCAGCGCGGCATAGGTGATGACGATACCGAAGCCCCGCACCGCGATGACCGAGGCCATCGCCCCGAACACCGCGAAAGGCGCGAAGCGCATCACGTAGTCGGTCATCTGCATCATCATCTGGGCCAGCGCCTCGCAGCCTTTGACGATGACCTCCCCGCGCTCGCGCAGGGCCGAGAGCGCCACGCCGGCGAACAGCGAGAAGACCAGGATCTGCAGGACGTTGTTCTTGGCCATCGCGTCGAACGCGCTGGTCGGGAAGACCTCAAGCACGAAGTGGCGGAAAGTGAAGTCCGAAGTCGCCAGGGCACCGATGTCGCCGCCGGCCTTGAATTGCAGGCCGACGCCCGGCTGGAACAGATTGATCAGCAGCAGCCCGACCCCGATCGAGATCAGGCTGGCGGTCACGAACCAGGCCAGCGCCCGCCCGCCGATCCGGCCCAGGGCGGCGCTGTCGCCCATGCCGGCAATGCCGGTGACCAAGGTCGCGAAGATCAGCGGCGCGATGATCATCTTGATCAGGTGGAGGAACACGTCCGGCAGCAGCTTCAGCGTGTCGGCGATCTGGGCCAGTGTCGCATCGCCCTCGGGAAAGCTGTGATGCAGCGCGGTGCCGACCACGATGCCGAGCACCAGGGCGACCAGGATCCAGATCGTCAGCCGCCGTGTCATGGTGTTCCCTTCGCCAAGCCGCGGGGAGGCTAGGTCAGGTTGTGGCCTTCGACAAGCTCAGCCTGAGCGAATTTGGCTTCAATAACAACACCCGCTCAGCCTGAGCTTGTCGAAGGCCCAGCGCTATGCCCGGGCAAGAGCCGCCTCGGCAATCCGCCGGTAGATCTTGGCCAGCGTGACCAAGTCGGCCGTGGCCACGGCCTCGTCGCGCTTGTGCATCGTGGCGTTGGACAGGCCGAATTCGATCACCGGGCAGAGGTTCTTGAGGAACCGTGCGTCGGAGGTGCCGCCGGTGGTCGAGATTTCCGGGGCGATCCCGGTCTCGGCCTCGATCGCCGCGGTCACCAGGCCTGAGAATTCGCCCGGCTGGGTCAGGAAGGCCTCGCCCGAGATCACCGCATGCGCGGTGCCGCCGTGCCGCGCCGCGATCTCGGCGACCTTGGCGGCAAGGCTCTCCCCGCTGTGGAGGTTGTTGAAGCGGATCGAGACCCGCGCCTCGGCCTTGGCCGGGATCACGTTGGTGGCGGGGTTGGGAACCGCAATCTGGGTGACCTCGAGGTTCGAGGGCTGGAACCATTCGGTCCCCTCGTCGAGCACCAGCGCGTCGAGCTCGGCCAGCAGGCGGACCAGCTTGGGCGCGGGGTTGTCGGCGAGGTGGGGATAGGCGACGTGGCCTTGGCTCCCCGCGACCTCCAGCCAAATGTTCACCGACCCGCGCCGACCGATCTTGACCATGTCCCCCAGCCGATGGACCGAGGTCGGCTCCCCCACCAGGCAAAGGTCGGGCGCCTCGCCGGCGCTGCGCATGTAGTCGATCAGGGCGAGGGTGCCGTGGGTCGATACGCCTTCCTCGTCGCCGGTGATGATGAAGCTCACCGTGCCGGCCTCGGGCGGCAGCTCGGCGACGGCCGCGACCATCGCCGCGATCGAGCCCTTCATGTCGACCGCCCCGCGCCCGTAGAGTAGGTCGCCCCCAGGGCCGGGACGCCGCTCGGGCGCGAAGGGGGCGGAGGTCCAACCTTCGCCCGGCGGCACCACGTCGAGATGCCCGGCATAGGCGAAGTGGCGGCTGCCCGCAGGCCCGCGGCGCACGGCGAACAGGTTCTCGACCGGCCCGTCGGCGCTCTCGCTGGCGGTGAAGCGGTGGACCGCGAAGCCCAGCGGCTTCAGTTGTGCTTCCAGGCAATCGAAGACCAGCCCCTCGGCGGGGGTCACGCTCGGGCAGGCGATCAGCGCCTCGGCGAGCGCGACGGGGTCGAGGGCGCAGTTCAGAGGGTTTGGGGCGGCTTCGGTCATGCTGTGCTATCGCATATGGACTAACACCGACAGGCACAAGCGCGAGGGGGAAACCATGCCAAAGCTCGATCTCGACAGCATCCCGCAGCTCAACAAGACCGGTTACCCGCCGCCGTTCGACCAGGCGGTCGCGGGGCGCTTCCATCGGCGGCCGTCTCCGGCGGCCGGGCTGACCGACTTCGGGGTCAGCCAAGTGGTGCTGAAGCCCGGCGCTTGGTCCTCCCAGCGCCACTGGCACGACGGCGAGGACGAGTTCCTGGTGATGCTCTCGGGCGAGGCCGTGCTGGTCGAGGATGACGGTCCGGTGGTGCTGCGCCCGGGCGACTGCGCGGCCTTCCCCAAGGGCATCGCCAACGGTCATCACCTGCGCAACGAGAGCGAGGCCGACTGCTGCTTCGTGGTGATGAGCGGCGGTACGCGGACCGGCGGCGGCTATTCCGACATCGACATGATGTTCACCGCCGACGATCGCTACGTCCGCAAGGACGGGACGGAGTACGACAAGAAACGGCTCTGACCCGGAAACCTCAGGCCTTCACCGGTCCTTCGTACTGCTCGATCACCCAGTCCTCGGCCTCGGCAGCGTTGACCCAGTCCTGGAGCCACTCGTGCTCCCACACCGCCTGCATGTAGGCGATCGCGAAGCCGGGGACCGGCACGCCGTAGGTCATGAACCGGCTGACCACCGGCGCATAGATGATGTCGGCGGCGCAGAAGGTGCCGAACAGGAACGGGCCGCCGCGGCCGAAGCGGGCGCGGGCCTCGGCCCAGAGGGTCAGGATGCGGACGATGTCGGCCTTGGCTTCCTGGCTGATCGCGTGGTCCTCGACCCGGCGGCGGATGTTCATCGGGCATTCGCGGCGCAGGGCGAGGTAGCTCGAATGCATTTCCGCGACCATCGAGCGGGCCATGGCGCGGGCATCGTCGGGCTTGGGCCAGAACCGGTCGCGGCCCACCTTGTCGGCGAGGTATTCGATGATCGCCAGACTGTCCCAGACCACGGCGTCGTTGTCCCACAGCACGGGAACCTTGCCCGATGACGGCGCGATGTCCTCGTTCTGCTTCTTCTGGGCTTCCCAGTCGTCGCCGAACAGCGGGACCTGGATCTCCTCGAAATGCAGGCCCGACTGCTTCGCCGCCAGCCAGCCGCGCAGCGACCAGGACGAATAGTTCTTGTTGCCGATGATCAGCTTCATGGGGCGCGACGCTAGGGGCTGGGGCAAGGAGAGTCGAGGAGGATCAGACCTCGACGTCGGCCAGCACCGCGGCGCGCAGCTCGGCGATGCCCATGCCCTTTTCGGACGAGGTCACCAGCACGTCCGGGTGCGCGGCGACGTGCTTGCGCGCGTCGGCCTGGGTGCGGGCGAGGACTTCGGCGAGCTCGCTGGCCTTGATCTTGTCGGCCTTGGTCAGGACCACGCGGTAGCCGACCGCCGCCTCGTCGAGCATCTTCATCATCTCGGCATCGACCGGCTTGATCCCGTGCCGCGCGTCGATCAGCAGCAGGGTGCGCTTCAATACGTCGCGGCCGCGCAGGAAGTCGCGGATCAGCAGGCGCCATTGCTGGACGACCTTCAGCGGGGCCTTGGCGTAGCCGTAGCCCGGCATGTCGACCAGGCGGAAGACCAGCGGGTCCCCGATGTCGAAGAAGTTCAGCTCCTGCGTCCGTCCCGGGGTGACCGAGGCGCGGGCGATCGCCTTGCGCCCGGTCAGCGCGTTGATCAGCGAGGACTTGCCGACGTTGGAGCGCCCGGCGAAGGCGATCTCCGGCGCATCGGGATCGGGCAGGAACTTGAGCTGAGGCGCGCTCTTGAGGAACTCGACCCGCCCGGCGAACAGCTTCCTCGCCCGCTCGGCGAGCTCTTCGTCCATCACTTCGCCTTCGCTACCGCCGCGTCCTTCTCGGCCTGGGCCTTGAGCTGCGGATGGCGGCTGTAGAGGTACTTTTGCTGGGCGATGGTCAGGAGGTTCGAGGTGATCCAGTAGATCAGCAGGCCCGCGGCGAAGGGGGCCATGATGAACATCATCATCCACGGCATGATCGCGAAGACCTGCTGCTGCATCGGATCGGCCGCGGCCGGGTTCAGCTTGAACTGCAGCCACATCGTGATGCCCAGCAGCACCGCCAGGATGCCGATGCCGAGGAAGCTCGGCGGGGTGAAGGGCAGCAGCCCGAACAGGTTCAGGATGTGCAGCGGATCGGGCACCGAAAGGTCCTTGATCCACAGGATGAAGGGCTGGTGGCGCATCTCGATCGAGACCATCAGCACCTTGTAGAGCGCGAAGAACACGGGGATCTGGAGGAAGATCGGCAAGCACCCGGCGAGCGGATTGACGCCCTCCTGCTTGTAGAGCTTCATCACCTCTTCCTGCTGCTTCTGCTTGTCGTCCTTGTAGCGTTCCTGGAGCGCCTTCATCTTCGGCTGGATCGCGCGCATCTGGGCCATCGACTGGAACTGGCGCTGGGCGATCGGGAACATGATCCCGCGGACGATCACGGTCAGCAGGATGATCGCGACGCCGAAGTTGCCGGCGAGCTCGAACAGCTTCTTGAGCAGCCAGAAGATCGGCTTCTCGAACCAGCGGAACCAGCCCCAGTCGATCGCCAGGCCGAAGTTCGGGATGCCCGCCGCCTCGTAGCGGTCGAGCACCGTGCTCTCCTTGGCGCCCGCGAAAAGGCGCGTGGTGCGGGTCAGTTGCTGGCCGGCCGCGACGATCTGCGGCTGGTAGAACAGGTTGGCCAGATAGATCCCGCCGCCCAGGGCGCGGAAGTCGCTGGTGGCGGAGGCGGCGGTGTCGGGCACCAGGGTCGACATCCAGTAGATGTCGGTGAAGCCGACCCAGTTGGTCCTGCCCTCGTTCCTGACGCCATCGACCAGGATCTCGTTGTAGTTCGGGGCGAAGCTCACCTTGCCGTCGAAGGCGCCGAACGGCCCGGCGTGGATGTTCCAGCTATCGAGCGCGGCGGTCTTGTTGGTGCGGTTGAGCTGCGCGACCGGCTCCACGCTGACGGGGGCCGCCCCGTTGTTCAGCACGGTCTGGGTCGCGGTGATCATGTAGTCGGCGTCGATCGCATAGCGGATCGCGAAGGTCTGGCCGGTCGAATTGCTCCAGGTCAGCGTCACCGGCGTCTGCGGCGTCAGCTTCGCGCCGGCGGGGGCGGCCCAGACGGTGCCGGCATTGGGCAGGGCGACGCCCTGGCCGGTCCAGCCGAACTGCGCAAAATGCTGTTCCGGGGTCCGGGCGGGCGAGAAGATCCGGGCCGGGCCGCTGTTTTTCGCGATCGTCGCGGTGTGACGGTTGATCGTCAGGTCGTCGAGAATGGCGCCCGCAAGGTTGATCGAGCCCGACAGGCCCGGCGCGGCGATCGGCACCCGCGCGGGAGAGGCGAGCACGGTCTTGAGCTCCTGCGCCTCGAGCGCGATGTCCGCCGGATTGGTGAGCCCGCCCTCGCGCGTCGGCTTGGCCGCGGCCGGCGCGGCGGCCTGCTGCGTGGCGACCGGTTTCGGCTGATTGGCCTGAGGGTAGAAATACTTGATCCCCGCTTCCCAGCCGAAGAGCAGCAGCCCGGTCAGGACGATCGCCAGGATCAAATTGCGCTGGTTGTTCACGAAAGATCCCTAAATCGTTGCTCGCCCAAAGGCCTGATGAGTTCAGGGAACCGGATCATGGCCGTGTCCCCCCCAAGGGTGGCAGCGCAATAGACGCTTCGTGCCGAGCCAGCCACCCTTAATCGCACCGTGCTTCCGGACCGCCAGAATCATGTATTGCGAGCAAGAGGGTGCATAGCGGCACGAGGGCGGCAGGATGCGCGACGGGCCGAGCTGCCAGGCGCGGGCGATCAGGATGATGAGCCATTTCATCGTTTCCCTCGCGGCTTGCCCCGGGGGGGTCTGGGAGGGTCGCCCTTGCCGTCCTGCGCGCGCGCCAGCGCCAGGGCCAGGTCTTCGCGCAGCTTGGCGAAATCGCGTTCCACGCCGCCTTCGCGGCCGATCAGCACGTGGTCGTGATCGGGCAGGCCCCGGCTCGGCAGCAGTTCGCGGACCAGCGCGCGGAAGCGGCGCTTCATCCGGTTGCGGACGACCGCATTGCCGATCTTCTTGGTGACGGTGATGCCGAAGCGCAGGCCCGCGCCCTCGTTCGGGCGCGCCAGAAGCACGAAACCGGGACGTGCGATCCGCAGGCCCCGGTTGGCGGCTAGAAAGTCGGACCGCCTGGTAAGGACGGCCGGTTTCATGGAAGGATCAGGCCGAGAGCTTCTTGCGGCCGCGGGCGCGACGGGCGCGCAGGACGTTGCGGCCACCGACCGTCGCCGTGCGGGCACGGAAGCCGTGGCGGCGGGCGCGGACAAGGTTGCTGGGCTGGAACGTGCGCTTCATGGTAACCTCGGAAAACGGAAACGATGGGCCGCCCCTGGGGGAAGGCCGGAATTCGGAAAGCGCGCCGTTAGGTTACCGGCTGCCCCAAGTCAAGGGATTCGGTCAGTTCAGGCTGACCCACTGGCCCATGTCCGCGGCGGTCAGCCAGCGGGCCTGCTCGAACGGCACCGAATTGGTCATGGCATAGAAGGCGGCTGCGTGCTCGGCGCTCATGCCCATCTCGCGGTAGTAGTCGAGATAGGCGCGGTTCTCGGGGGCGTCGGCGGCATAGTCCCCCGGCTGGCGCCCGTCCTCGTCGGCCCAGGAATGGACCGCGAACTCGGCCGTGGGGGCCGCGGTGTGGTGCACGCCCGCGAGGAACAGCTCGACCCCGCCCGAGCGGACCGAGCCGCCATCGGGCACGTGGGTGGCGATGCCGCGCGCGTGCAGCATCCGCCCGAGCCGCAGATTGGCGCGGTCGTCCTGGGTGCCGGGCACCTCGACCATCTCCAGCGTGACGATGCCGGGATGGGCGCGCAACATGGCGGCGAACTGGGCGGGCGAGGCCGAATCGGTCTCGGCGACGATCGCGGCGCGCGTGCCGTCGAGCACGCGGAACGGTCCGAACTGCGCGATGCCCCGGGGAACCGGCGCGACTTCGACGGCGATGAAGCGCTCGGCGGAAGGCGCATCCTCGACGATCACCTCTTCAGTGACGGCCTCGTAGGCGATCTGCGCGGTTGCTTCCCGGGCGCAGGCGGGGCCCGCGACGGCGGCGAGGAGCGGCAGGATCAAGGCGGCGATGCGGCGCATGGCCGGCTTATCACGCGCGGCGGCTTTAGCGATTCCTCATGGAGGAGGTTAACGGGGGGTTGCGAAAGCGAAACTGCTCCATTCCAGATCTAGTCGCTCGACAACACCGGCGGCCTTCGCCATCACCACGGCCGAAAGGGGGCAATTTGGTCGCGCTGGTATCGACGGTGGCCTATCTCGGGCTGGAGGCGCGCGCCATCGAAGTGCAGTGCCAGATCGCGCCCGGCATGCCCAGCTTCGCGGTGGTCGGCCTGCCCGACAAGGCGGTCAACGAAAGCCGCCAGCGCGTCCAGGCGGCGCTGTCCTCGCTCGGGCTGTCGCTGCCGCCCAAGCGGATCACGGTCAACCTCTCACCTGCCGACCTGCCCAAGGAGGGCGCGCATTACGACCTGCCCATCGCCCTGGCGCTGCTCGCGGCGATGGGCGTGACCGATGCCGAGCAGCTCGCCGATCACGTGGCGGTGGGCGAACTGTCGCTCGATGGCCGGGTGGTCTCCTCGCCGGGGGTGCTGCTCGCCGCGATCCATGCCGCCGGGCTCGACAAGGGCCTGATCTGCCCGGCCAGCCAGGGGGCCGAGGCGCGCTGGGCCAGCGGCATCGGCATCGTCGCCGCGCCCGACCTGATCAGCCTGCTCAACCACCTCAAGGGCACGCAGGTGCTGCCGATGCCCCAGCCGGGCGAGGCCGCCCCGCCGGCGCGGGGCCCCGACCTGGCGCAGGTCAAGGGCCAGGAGACCGCCAAGCGCGCGCTGGAGATCACCGCCGCGGGCGGCCACAACCTCCTGATGATCGGGCCGCCGGGCGCGGGCAAGTCGCTGCTGGCGAGCTGCCTGCCCGGAATCCTGCCCGAACTGACCCCGGCCGAGGCCCTGGAGGTCTCGATGGTATCCTCGGTCGCGGGCACGCTGGAGGACGGGCGGATCAGCAAGGCCCGGCCTTACCGCGCGCCGCACCACTCGGCCTCGATGGCGGCGCTGACCGGGGGCGGGCTCAAGGTGAAGCCGGGCGAGGTCAGCCTGGCGCACCTCGGAGTGCTGTTCCTCGACGAATTACCCGAATTCCAGCGCGCGGTGCTCGATTCGCTGCGCCAGCCGCTGGAGACGGGCGAGGTCACCGTGGCCCGCGCCAATGCCCACGTCACCTTCCCGGCGCGGGTCCAGTTGATCGCGGCGATGAACCCTTGCCGCTGCGGCCATCTCGGCGATCCGGCGCTGGGCTGCAGCCGTGCGCCGCGCTGCGCCGCAGACTACCAGAGCAAGGTCTCGGGGCCGCTGCTCGACCGGATCGACCTCCATGTCGAGGTCGATCCGGTCAGCGCCGCCGACCTCGCGCTGCCGCCGCCGAGCGAGGGCTCGGTCGAGGTCGCTGCGCGCGTCGCGGCGGCGCGGGCGCTGCAGGCCGAGCGCCTGGCGGGCACCGCTGCGCGGACCAACGCCCAGCTCGACGGCGATGCGCTCGAAGCCCATGCCACGCCCGACGAGGCGGGGCGCAAGCTGCTGCTCCAGGCGGCCGAGGCGATGCGGCTGTCGGCGCGCGGCTATACCCGCATGCTCCGCGTCGCCCGGACCATCGCGGACCTGGGCGGCGCCGAGACGGTCGGGCGTATCCACATCGCCGAGGCGCTCAGCTACCGCCGCCAGCCGCCGCGTGCCTGACAGGTAGGACCAATCGACATTCATCGGCGAACCAGCGTTCGACCTGATTGATCCACGATGCCGACGTCGGCGTGAAATGCACGTGCCAGTGCGGGCGACGAGCGAGCCAGGCCTTGATCCGGGGCGTCTTGTGGGTGGCGGTTGTCCATCACGATGGGCCTCAGGGCCTTCAGGAATCGCCGCATGGATCTGCTTGAGAAAGTCGAGGAACTCGGTCGCGCGATGCCGTTTGCAGCATTTTCCGATCACGGCGTCGGTGGAATGTCGAGCACGGCGAACAGCGATGTCGTGCCGTTGCGGGCGTAGGAAGGGGGACGCGTTGCATTGCACGATGACCACTGGTCGACGGTAACCGGGGGCTGAGCCTATGGGTTCGTCCCAATCGGCCCAGAAGACCTCACCCTGCGCGATCACCGCGACAGCAGGAAGATCGCATGCTCGGAGCGCCAATTGGCTACGCTCGAGCCAATCTCGTGGTCGGCCCCCAGGAACCAGGCCCGCTCCACCTTCGCGCCCTTTTCGGCGGCGAGCTCACGGAAGTCGGTCACGGTCATGTGGTGGATGTTGGGGGTGGCGTACCAGGCGATCGGCAGCAGCCGCGTCACCGGCATGCGCCCGCCCCAGAGCAGGCTCAGCCGCACCCGCCAGTGCGCGAAGTTCGGGAAAGAGACGAAGGCCTTGCGCCCCACCCGCAGTAGTTCGTCGAGCACCTTGTCGGGCCGGTGCGTGGTCTGCAGCGTCTGGCTGAGGATCGCGTAGTCGACGCAGTGGTCGGGATAGAAGGCGAGGTCCTTGTCGGCATCGCCCTGGATCACCGAGAGGCCCTTGGCGACGCATTCCGCGACATTGTGGGCGTCGATCTCCATGCCGCGCGCGTCGCAGCCGTGCTCGTCGCGCAGGGCCGCCATCAAGGTGCCGTCGCCGCAGCCGACGTCGAGCACGCGGCTGCCGGAAGCGACGTTGCCAGCGATGATCGCGAGGTCGGGGCGCAGGGCAGTCACTGGTAAATCCCCGGGTTGTCGATGACCATCACCCGCTCGGGATGCGGATAGACGTTCCAGCCGTTCGCCGAATAGAGCGGCTGCGCGTCGAGCGTGAACAGCATCCAGCGGCGCAGTCCCTGGAGCCGGGGATGGGCCTGGAGATGGGCCAGCATCGCCGAGGCCAGGCCGTGGCCGCGGTGCTCGTCCAGCACGTAGACGTCGGTCAGATAGGCGGTCGTCGCGAAGTCGCTGATCGCGCGGACCATGCCGATCTGGCGGCCCTCGTGCCGGATCGCCACGCAGAACGAGCCGGCGATCGCCGCCGCGACGGTTTCGAGCAGGATGCCCTTGGCCCAGTAGGAGCCGGTCAGGAAGGCATGCGCCGCGACTGCATCGATCTCGGCCTGGTCCTCGGTCAGCCGGTAACCGTCCCGAAGCGCGGTCCCAAGGGCACTCATTGGCTGAGGAACCCGGAAATCACCCGGTCGAGCGCCGGAACGTCGAGCAGGAAGGAGTCGTGGCCGAACGGAGCGGAGAGCTCGACGAAGCTGACCGGGGCGCCTGCCGCGCTCAGGGCATGGACCAGGCGGCGCGAGACTTCGGTGGGATAGAGCCAGTCGCTGTCGAAGGAGACCACGCAGAACCGCGCGGTCGATCCGGCGAAGGCATCGGCCAGGCGGCCCTCGTGCTCGTCGGCGAGGTCGAAGTAGCTCATCGCGCGGGTGATGTAGAGGTACGAGTTGGCGTCGAACCGCTCGGTGAAGGAGAGGCCCTGGTGGCGCAGGTAGCTCTCCACCTGGAAGTCGGCGTCGAAGCCGAAGCTCTTGGCGGTCCGGTCCTGTAGCCGGCGGCCGAACTTCTCCGTCAGGCTGGTCTCCGACAGGTAGGTGATGTGCGCCGCCATCCGCGCCACCGCGAGGCCAGCGTCGGGCGACTTGCCCGTGCCGTAATAGGCGCCGCCCTGCCAGTTCGGATCGGCCATGATCGCCTGGCGGCCGACTTCCTGGAACGCGATGTTCTGCGCGCCCATCGCCCCGGTGGCGGCGACGACCAGCACCCGGCCCGCGTGCTCCGGCCAATAGGCGGCCAGGCTCAGCGCCTGCATCCCGCCCATCGAGCCGCCGGCGACGGCGTGCAGCCGCTCGATCCCCAGCGCATCGAGCAGCGCGACCTGGGCCCGGACCATGTCGCGGATCGTGATGACCGGGAAGCGCATGCCGTAGGGCTGGCCGTCGGGGGCCAGGCTCGACGGTCCGGTCGACCCCATGCAGCCGCCCAGCACGTTGGCGCAGATCACGAAGAAGCGGCTCGTGTCGATCGGCTTGCCCGGGCCGACCATCCGGTCCCACCAGCCCGGCCGGCCGGTGCGCGGGTTGGGGCTGGCGACGTGCTGGTCGCCCGTGGTCGCGTGGCAGATCAGGATCGCGTTGGCCTGGTCGGCGCCGAGCGTGCCGTAGGTCTCATAGGCGACCTTGACGTCGCCGAGCGTCTGGCCGCCGTCGAGGGCCAGCTCGGGCAGGGTCAGCACGTCGTTCGCGGTGATGATCGAGGCGGTCGCCATTGCGGGGTCGGATTGCCGGGAAAAGGGCGGACTAGTCAACCGTCGCCGTATCGACCGGCGGCGGCACCTTGAGCGCGGCGATCACGGTCTGGGCCGCGAGGCGCCCGGTCTGCAGCCCCCCCTCCATGTAGCCGGGGAAGGCGTCCGAGAGATGCTCGCCCGCGAAGATCAGCGAACCGGTGGCCGGGATCTGGACCGCCTCACCGTCCTCCTCGATCCACATCAGTTCGGCGAAGCGGGTGAGCTGGCCGGGCTTGAAGCAGGAATAGGCGCCGCGGGCATAGGGAT
Source organism: Novosphingobium sp. (assembly GCA_047605105.1). Lineage (GTDB taxonomy): Bacteria > Pseudomonadota > Alphaproteobacteria > Sphingomonadales > Sphingomonadaceae > Novosphingobium. The sequence goes on from JASGGH010000019.1 coordinate 31,387, forward strand.
CGCGCGCCCAGTTGGTGCGGCGCTGCCAGCCCGTGGCGCTGTCGCCCAGCGTGGGAAGCGCGGGGGCAGCGGCGAGCTCGAAGCTGCGGCGCACTTCGGCGAGGTCGGGCGCGTCGACCGCGCTGCACTGCGCGCCGCCCATGAACCACGTCATCAGGCCCACCTCGCCCTGGACGGTGGTCGCATCCCAGCTTTCCGCGAAAGGCCCGCCCAGCGGCCAGACGTCGCCGGCCAGGCCCATCGTCTGGCGCCACGGGCGGCCTTCGTAGGCGGCGTTGAGCTTCTCGTTGCGGCCGACGTCGATCTCGGTCGCATATTCGTGCCACAGCGGGGAGAGCATCCCGCCGAAGTCGATCGTGCGCAGCAAGGGCGCGGGCACGGTGACGATCGCGCGCTCGGCCTCGACCGAACGGCCGTTGGCGAAGCGCAGCCGGACTCCGGTGGGGGTCCGCTCGATGCGCTGCACCGCATGGCCGGTCTCGATCCACGGCATCAGGCCGGGGGCCATCGCATCCACGAGCGAGCCCGAACCGTTGGCGAGAATGAATTTCTCGTCGCTCGAACCGATCAGCTCGACATGCTTGCCGTCGGCGACGGGCAGGTTGAACAGCAGTTCCAGCGTCGAGGCGTCCTGCGGTTCCTGACCGAATTCGGTGCGGATCGTGGCTTCGAGCAGCTTGCGGACATAGGGCTTCGGCACGGCCTGGGCATGCTGGTCGAGGTATTCGCTCACCGACAGGGCATCGAGCGGCGGGGCGTGGCGGGCATAGTCGGTATCGAGCCGCTTGGCATCGGCGGCGATGATCGCGGCGATCGGCTCTAGATCCTTGGCGAGCTCGGCCTCGGTGATCAGCTTGCCGCCATCTATGACCAGCGTCTTGCCTTCGCTCGCTCCGCGGTTGATCAGGCCGAGGCCGTAGCGCTTCGAGGCGGCCAGCATCTCGATATGGTCGCTGTTGATGAACTGGCCGCCGTCGTCGGCCGGGACCGGCCCGCCGCGCGCGGTGAAGACCCGCCCGCCGAGCCGCCCGCGCGCCTCGTAGAGCCGGGCATCGATGCGGGCGCCGCGCAGCAGGCGCAGCGCGTTGAGCCCGGCCAGGCCGCCGCCGATGATCGCGACGCGGGTCTTGTCGGCCTCGAGCTGCGGCAGGTTGCAGCCGGCCAAGGCCATGGTCGTGCCCGCGGTCAGCCCGGCCAGGACGCGGCGGCGGGTCATGCCGCTGCGGCCGCGGATCAGCGCTTCGCTGCCCAGATTCGCGCGCCGCGCCCGGGCCAGGGCCCGCCAGACCATCGAATTGCCGCGCATGCTCGTTACTCTCCAACCCTCCGGCCCGCCTTACGCGGGCCTTGTCCTTTCGCCAATCCCGCGTAAAGCCGCGTCCGATGAACCGCCCCACACCGAAACCCTGGATCGAGGCGATCCATGCCTATGTCCCCGGCAAGTCGGCCAAGGACTTCGGCGCCGCCGACGGCCGCCCGCTGGTCAAGCTCTCCGCCAACGAGAACCCGCTCGGCACTAGCCCGGCGGCGCTCAAGGCGCGGGAGCACGCGGTGGTCCCCTCGCTCTATCCCGATCCCGACAGCACCGCGCTGCGCAAGGCGCTCGGCGCGCTGCACGGGATCGATCCGGCGCGGATCATCTGCGGCACCGGCTCGGGCGAGCTGCTGGCGATCGCCGCCGGAGCCTATGCGGGGCCAGGGGACGAGATCCTCTACGTCCGCTACGGCTTCTCGCTCTACGATATCGTCGCCCGCCGCTGCGGCGCCGAGCCGGTCGTCGCGCCCGATGCCGACTACGGCACCGATATCGATGCCCTGCTCGCCGCGGTCACCGACAAGACCCGCGTGGTCTTCCTCGCCAACCCGAACAACCCGACCGGCTCCTTCTCCAGCCGCGGCGAAGTCGCCCGGCTGCACGCCGCCCTGCCCGCCCACGTGCTGCTGGTGATCGACCAGGCCTATGCCGAATATGTCGCGCCGCAGGACGACGACGGCGGCCTGGCCCTGGCGGGAAGCGCCGACAACGTGCTGGTCACGCGGACCTTCTCCAAGGCCTATGGCCTCGCCGGCGAGCGGGTCGGCTGGGGCACCACTTCGGCGCAGATCATCGGGACGCTGAACCGCATCCGCGGGCCGTTTCCGCTGAGCAATTCGGCCCAGGCCGCGACCCTGGCGGCGGTCGAGCACCAGGAATTCGTCGAGCACTCGCGCCGTCACAACAGCGCCGAGCGCGCCCGCTTCGCCGCGGCGCTGGGCGCGTTGTCCAACCACGGCATCCGCGCCCTGCCGAGCGAGGCGAACTTCATCCTCGTCCTGTTCGAAGGCAAGCTGACCGGCGAGGCGGCGTACAACGGCCTGGCCGAGCGGGGCTACATCGTGCGGTGGCTGCCGGGGCAGGGCCTGCCGCATGGCCTCAGGATCACCATCGGCACGGCCGAGCAGATGGACGAGATCGCCGCGGCCCTGCGCGAGATGGCGGAGGCGACCGGGTGACCTTCCAGCGCGTCGCGATCATCGGCCTCGGCCTGCTCGGCGGTTCGATCGGGCTGGCGGTGCAGGAGTACCTGCCGGGCACCGCGACGACCGGTTTCGACCTGGTGCCCGAAAACCGCGCCCGCGCCGCGACGCGCGGCCTGGTCGGCCAGGTTTGCGACACCGCGGCCGAGGCGGTGCGCGAGGCCGATCTGGTGATCTTCTGCGTCCCCCCCGGCGCCATGGGCGAAGCCGCGCGCGAGATCGCCGATGTGGTTCCTGCCGGTGCGGTGATCAGCGACGTCGGCTCATGCAAGCAGTCGGTCGCCGCGGCGCTGCGCGAAGCCCTGCCGGGCCGTGCCGTGATCCCCGCTCATCCCGTGGCGGGCACCGAGAACTCCGGCCCCGATGCCGGTTTCCCGACGTTGTTTCAGAAGCGCTGGTGCATCATCACCCCGCCCGCCGAGGCCGATCCCGCACAGGTCGCGCAGCTCGCCCGGTTCTGGGAAGCGCTCGGCGCCAAGGTCGAGCTGATGGATGCGCAGCACCACGACCTGGTGCTCGCGGTGACCAGCCACCTGCCGCACCTGATCGCCTATACCATCGTCGGCACCGCCTCGGACCTCGAGGACGTGACCCAGAGCGAGGTCATCAAGTATTCCGCCGGCGGCTTCCGCGACTTCACCCGCATCGCCGCCTCCGATCCGGTGATGTGGCGCGACGTGTTCCTGGCCAACAAGGACGCCGTGCTGGAAATGCTCCAGCGCTTCTCCGAGGACCTCACCGCGCTCCAGCGCGCGATTCGCGTCGGCGACGGCGGGGCGCTGTTCGACCAGTTCACCCGCACCCGCGCGATCCGCCGCTCGATCATCGAGCAGGGCCAGGACGATGCGCGGCCGGACTTCGGACGGACCGATCACTGACCACCCCTGATTTCATGGAGCCGTAACGCAAGTCGTGCGTTGCGGGTAGCGATGACCCTTTCGATCCACACCACGCTCGAATACGATTTCTACCAGCCGACCGATGTCCTGCTTCAGCTCGAAGCGGCGATCATTCCGGAGCAGGCGGTGACCGCGCCCTATATCGCGATCAGCCCGGTCGAGCATTTCGCCCGGGTTCCGGGCCAGGACCTGATCGGCGACCGGATCTGGCTGCGCCTGCAAGGCCGCCTCACGGTCGATTACACCGCGCAGGTCCGGCCGCGCCGGATGATCGCGGACTGGTCTCGCTTGCCGGCCATCGCGCCCCACCTGCTGCCGGGCGAGGCCGTGCAATACATGCTGCCATCGCGCTATTGCCCTTCGGACAAGTTCGAGAGCCTGGTCGAGGCCGAGTTCGGCGGCACCGCCGGAGGCGCCCGGATCTCCGCGATTCGCGACTGGATCGCCGGGGCCATCACCTACCGCGCGGGCACCAGCACCTCATCGACCGATGCGATGGATACCTATGTCACCCGCCAGGGCGTTTGCCGCGATTTCGCCCACCTGCTCGTCGCCCTGGCCCGGGCCAGCGTGATCCCCGCGCGCTTCGTCAGCGTCTATGCCCCCGATGTCGCCCCGCAGGATTTCCACGCCGTGGCCGAGGTGTTCCTCGATGGAGCCTGGCACCTGGTCGATCCGACCGGCATGGCCAAGTCCGAGGAAATGGCCAAGATCGGGGTCGGGCGCGATGCCGCCGACGTCTCGTTCCTAACCAGCTATGGCTCGGTCAGCCTGGTTGCGCAGACAGTCGACGTGCAGCGAACATAGATCCGTTGCAGTTGCCCTGAAACGGGTGCGGCACCGGCCCACGCAGGGGGAACGGGCGCTAATCGTTCGCTAATCGTTCAGGGCATTGATCGCGGTGTGAACCCGCGCCTCGACTTCCTGGCGCGACAGCCCCGGTGGGATCGTCTCGCCATAGCGCACGGTGATCGTGCCTGCGCGTTTCCAGCGGTGATGATAGAGCGGGCCGCTGTTCACCGCGACCGGCACCACCGGCAGGGCGATCAGCTTGTAAAGGCCCGCGAAGCCCGATTGCAGCGGAGGCGCCGAACCGTGAGGAACGCGGGTACCCTCGGGAAAGATCGCCAGCGGCCGCCCCAGCCGGGTATGCTTGAGCGCGGCGGCGCGCATCGCCCGCAGCGCCTTGGCGCCTTCGCCGCGCTCGACGGGGACATTGCCGTAGCGATCCGCGACCAGGCCCCACAGCGGGATTCGCATCAGTTCGGCCTTGGCGAAGACCGCGGGAAAGCCGATCTCGCAAGGCAGGTCGATCGCCTCGAAAAAGCTCTCGTGCTTGTAGGCGAACAGTACCGCGCCCGCGGGCGGCTGGCCTTCGCAGACGACCTCGATCCCCAGGATCCAGCGGACGCAGAACCTGTGCCAGCGCGACCAGCCGCGGACCACCGAGCGCAAGACCTTCGCTCCCAACGGAACCGCTGCCACCGCCACGAGGACGCAGGGGATCGAGCCGCCGTAGAAGGCGGCGTAGAATACCAGGCTGCGGATGACCTCGAGCGGCCGCGCCATCAGAACGGCCAGAGGCTCGCCACGCGGGCAGCCAACAGCTTGTGATATTCGAGGAACAGAATCCAGAAGGACGGGTTGGAGACCACCGCATCCTCGACGATGTCGATGTCCTCGGGCACGATCCGGCGCAGTTCGAAGACGGCGCGGCGGATGTGCCAGTCGGTCGTGACCAGGCGCACCGACTTGGCCTTGGTGGCGGTCAGCCAGCCGGCGATCTCCACCGCGTTCGACCGGGTGTCGACCGATTCGAAGCCCAGGGTCACGCAGCAGGCCATCACCCCGGGCTCGACCCGGTAATGCGCGGCGAACTCGTTCGGCTTGACCTCGCGGCTGACGCCCGAGACGAGCATCTTGCCCGCCCAGCCTGCTCGCAGCACCGCCAGGCCGCGGTCGATCCGCCCCTCGCCGCCGGTCGGCACGACGACGACGTCGGTCTTCCGCGATCCCGCCGGCAAGGGCAGCGCGATCGCGAACCAGACGAAGCCCAGCGCCCAGACGATCAGAGCCAGAGAAGATATTCGCCGCAGCATGCCGACCTGCTTACAGCATCTTCCGCAGCGCGCGAATGACCGTGAGCCGCGCGGTCACCATCGCCACGCCGACGCCGGCGACTGGCACCAGCGCGAGCACCAACCAGTCGAGCCAGCCGAGCGAGCCGCCGGTCGCGAGGCCCGCGCCGAGTCCGGCGAGCTGGCGCGACAGCAGCAGGATCGCCGCCGTGCCCAGCGCCAGCCCCGTCGCCCCGCCGACCGCGGCGTCGAGGCCGATCGAGCGCTGGAAGATCCGCGCGATCTGTCCATCGGTGCCGCCGAGCAGGTGGACGATCTCGATCGTGTCCCGATTGGAGCCGAGCGCGGTTCGCGCCGCGAGCAGCACCGCCGCAGCCGTCGCCACGCCGAGCAAGGCGATCAGGGCCACCGCCAGCCACTGCAGCGAATTGATCGCCCCGAATACCGGGGCCAACCAGCTCGACTGGGCATCGACCCGGGCGCCGGGGGCGACTCCGCGCAGGTCCCGGCGCAGGCCGGCCAGCCGTGCGGAGGTAATGCCCCCCTCGACCCGGGCATCGATCAGCGCCGGAACGGGCACCGCATCGGCATCGGCCGCCTCGGGCCCGAGCCAGGGCGAGACGAGCCGGTCCAGCTCCTCGGGCGGGACGATCCGCACGGCGCTGACGCCCGGCAGCGTGGCCAGCCGCTGGGCCGCCGCCGCCGCCTGGCGCTGGCGCGGTTCGGCGGCCGGCTCGACGATCTGGACCGTGATGCCGCCCGACAGCTCGGCCCGGGCGGTCTGGGCGGTGTTGCGCAGGGCTAGGCCGGCGGCCGCGGCGATCACCGTCAAGGCGATCATGATCGCGATGACCCAAGGCATCGGCCCCGACAGGCGTGCCTGGGGGATGAGCTCGACCGTGCGGATCGAGCCCCAGCGGGCAAGCTTGCGGCGGCCGCCGTTCCCCCGGTCCGCGCTCATGCCTCCGTCACCGTCCCGGCCATCGGCCGCCGCGGCGGATAGCGCAGCGCACCCGTGGGATCCGACAGCCGCCCCTTGTCGAGCCGCATGATCAGCGAATCCGGGACCTTGCGCAGCAAGTGGACGTCGTGGGTCGCGACGACCACGGTCGTGCCCAACCGGTTCAGCGCCTCGAACAGCCGCAACAGCTTGAGCGCCATGTCGGGATCGACGTTACCCGTCGGCTCGTCGGCAACGAGCAGGTCGGGGCGGCCGATCACCGCGCGGGCGATCGCCACGCGCTGCTGCTCGCCGCCCGAGAGCGTAGCCGGGCGGGAATTCATCCGATCCGCCAGGCCGACCCATTCGAGCATGTCGGTAACGGGCTTTTCCAGTTCCCTTTGCGGGATCCCGGCGACCCGCAGGGGCAGGGCGACGTTGTCGAATGCCGAGAGGTGCGAGACCAGGCGGAAGTCCTGGAACACGACCCCCAGGCGGCGGCGGAAGCCGGGCAGGCGGTCGCGCGGCAGGGTGATCGCGTCGGTCCCGAACAGGCGGATCATCCCGCGCGACGGGCGCTGGGCGAGGTAGAGCAGGCGCAGGAGCGAGGTCTTGCCCGCGCCGCTCGCCCCGGTCAGGAAATAGAAGCTGCCAGGAAACAAGGTGAACGACAGGTCGGTCAGCACCTCGCGGTCGGTGCCGTAACGCAGGCCGACGTTGTCGAACTGGACTATTTCCCCTGCCGCGCCCTGTGTCATCACCGGCGGCTATAGACGGCTATCCATGTGGAAAAAAGGGCGTTTGCCGCAAAGCTTCGCCGGGCAAGGCTTGTTTGTAGCGGCCCCATCATGCTTAACAGCGATGCTGTGATTATCGCCTGCCCCGCCTGCGCAACGCGCTATGCCGTGCCGGACAGTGCGATCGGTGTAGATGGCCGCACGGTACGTTGCGCCAAGTGTCGCCATAGCTGGTTCCAGGATGGGCCGGAACCCGCCCAGACCGTGGCGGCCGCTCCGCCGGCAGCGGTTCCAACGCCGCCTCCTCCGGCGCCACCCGTCGCGGTAGAGCCGGCGCCTGTCGAGGTTGCGCCTCCCCCGGCCGAGGAAGACGCTCCGCCGCCGCCCATCCAGGACGTGCCGGAACCGCCGGTATATTCGGACGAGGCCCCAGTCCCTGCCTATGAGGACGAGCGATCGAGCTTCGACTACGAGCCGCCGTTCCGCCAGCGCCGCAACCCCGCCAAGCTGTGGATGATCGGCGCGGTGATCTTCGCCCTGGTGGCAATCGGGGCGATTGGGGCGGTCGCCTGGTACGGGCTGCCCAACTGGGTGCCCTTCGCGCGCGGCACTTTCGCCCAGGCCGAACCCAACCTCGTGCTCGATTTTCCGCCGAATCGGCAGGATCGCCGCACGCTGCCCAACGGCGCGGAATTCTTCGGGGCGAGCGGCTCGATCACCAATGTCGGCAAGACACGGCAGGCGGTGCCGGTCCTGCTGATCGTGCTGCGCGACGTGCGCGACCGGATCGTCTATTCCTGGGAAGTCGTGCCCTCGAAGCGCGAGCTCGCTCCCGGCGAAAGCGTGACGATCAACGAGGCCGTCACCGACGTGCCCAAGTCGGCCAAGGTCGCGGAGATCGGCTGGAAGCCGGGCTGAGCGGCCGGGGAATGGGCTGGTGCTGCAAGGCGATTCGGCGAAGCTGAATCGGTATCTAGTTGTGAGCTTTCAGGAGGTTGTTCATCCGGCCTGAACCGGGAAGACTGAGGTTGCACACTTCAGCGCCGGGGGACCGGATGAACATCCACAAGAATGCCCGAACCACTCCCTACAGTCGAGGCGAGATCGTCCGGCGCGTGCTGGTGCTGGGCGAACCATCGCCAAGTGGCTGGCGCGCTACCGCGCCGAAGGCGAAGCCGGCCTCGCCGATCGCCACCATGCTTGCCCTGTCGCCCGCGACGGTCAGCAGGGTGCTGCGCAAGGCGCGGCTTTCCCGCATGCGCGACCTCTCGATCTCCGCGAACCCGTGCGCCGCTACGAACGCGCTCATCCCGGCGAACTCATCCACATCGACATCAAGAAGCGCGGTCGCTTCATGGCCGTAGGACACCGTATCACCGGCGATCGGGCCGATCGCAGCGGCGCCAACGGCAGAAGCAAGGGCGGGCTGGAAGTTCGACCATGTCTGCATCGACGATGCATCGCGCATCGCCTTCGGCCAGATCCTGCCCAACGAGCAGAAGGAATGCGCCGTCGCCTTCCTCCACGCGGCCATCGCCTACTACTCAGAACTCGGCGTCACCGTCACCCGCGTCATGACCGACAACGGATCATGCTATCGCAGCAAGGCCTTCCGCGAGGCCTGCAACACGCTCAACCTCAAGCATATCCGCACCAGGCCCTACACCCCAAAAACCAACGGAAAGGCCGAACGCTTCATCCAGACCAGCTTGCGCGAATGGGCTTATGCGCGACATCAGAACACCGCAAACAAGCCCTCCTGCCCTGGCTCCACAATTACAACTGGCATCGACCACACGGCAGCCTACAATCCATGCCACCTATCAGCCGACTGGCTCAACCCATGAACAACCTGTTGACGCTCCACAACTAGTCGAAATCGACGATCAATCCCGCGGAAACGCGGCGGACGGTGCGGTGAATCGTTTGCGCTTGCGGTGCGGCGCTTATCCGCTCGGCGCGCAGGATCTCGGCTTGCGCGCCGGCGATCGCGGTCACGCCCGGCGGCAGCGCAGTGCCCGGCGGGCCGGCGACGACAAGTGCGAGCAAGGCGGTGAGGGAGCCCATGGATCATGGTTGACGCCGCATTCACCATTTCCGCAACCGTCGCCTCGCGCCTGTGCCTCGGCGGGACAGGCCGGCGGCAAATCCCGCCGAGGAGCGGGACCTGCACGGCAAGGGGAATGGGCGCTTGCGGCCCCGGTTTCCCTTTGCTAATGGCGCGCTCCTACCCCGGGGGTCGGCAGCGCCGCCCTTTCGATTATGCGGTCGTGGCGGAATTGGTAGACGCGCAACGTTGAGGTCGTTGTGGGCGAAAGCCCGTGGAAGTTCGAGTCTTCTCGACCGCACCAATCATCCTGAGAAACTGCCCCGCAAGGGGGTCAGACCGGAGGCGGAGCGGCCTCGGGCCGCGGCATGTCCGCATCGTCGCGGGTAGCGAGCTGGGCAATCGCCAGCGCCAGCAGGTGGATCGCGCCCTGGCGGTCGTAGTCGGCCTTTTCGAGCGCGGTGGTGGCCAGGAGGTCCCAGACGAACCAGTCTTCGAGCTCCGCGGCGGCCAGTGTGTTGATCGCCTCGACGTCGCCCTTCTTGGCTTTCGCCTTGGCGGCGCCCTTCTTCGATTTTGCCATGTCGTCCCCGATCGTCCGGGGAACCGCTCCCCACGGCGCGCGCCTCGTGGCGCAGCGAGTCCGTGGGAGGATCGGCGTGAAAAGCTACAACTTGATGTCACCGCCGACCGAGCGCGACGCCCGGCCGGCGGGAAGGCTTTAGCGGCGCTGCGCGGTCTTTTCGGGCGCCACGGTGATCCGCACGGTTTCGCCCGAATTGCCGGGGAAGCCGGTAAACAGCGCCTCGACCAGGTTCGGCACGAGGTACTGGAGGCGGTTCGAGGTCGAAACCGCCTCGGCCTTGCCTTCGAACAGGCGCTGGCCGTCGGCGCTTCGCTCGATCTTGAGCGTCACGTCGCTGGTGTAGACGGTGTAGCTCTCGATATCGTTGTCGAACCAGGGGTCGTACCAGCCGTAGCCCCAGGCGCCGGCGAAGCGGGGGCCGAAGCGCGGGCTGTAGCCCCAGCGCGGGCCGTAGCCGTACCAGGGCCTCCAGAACGGATCGCGATAGCCGGGCGAGGAGCGGATCCGCTCGCGCCCCTTGTCGATGCCGTAGTCGAGCCGCGCGACGAGGTCGGCGCCCTGGGGCGAGGCCACCGGGCGGTAGCCGACCGCAGCGAGCCGGTCCTCGACGCCGCGGGCGTACTGGCCGAATTCGATGCCGCCGGCGAGCGCGGGATCGTCGGGCACGACCGCGATGGTCTGGCCGTTCGGCGGGGGCAGGTTGTTGAACCGGGACACCCGGGTATTGAGCGAGCTGGTGCAGGCGGCCAGGGCTGCGAGCACCAGGGGCACGACCAGCATCTTGAGCAGGCGTGCAGGCGATGATGAGGGTGGGCGCGACATTATCTTTTCTCCGCGAAATGCAGTGCTGACCGGACAACGCGCGAAGCGCGCGCGGGATCAACGCCAGGCGCGAGTCTGAGCCTAAGCGCCTGAATATGCGTTGAACAGTGGCTTCTGATCGACCGGCGCGGCGGTTAGCCGCGCACCAGCCCCAATGCGGCGTAGGCGGCATCGAGCGTCGGAACGGCCAGCGCGCGCGCCTTTTCGGCGCCCTGGCGCAGGATCGCATCGAGCGCCGCCCGGTCCTGGCGCAGCTCGGCGAAACGCGCGTTGATCGGCGCGAGATGACCGACCAGCAGCTCGCCGAGTGCCGGCTTGAACGCACCGAAACCCTGGCCGGCGAACTCGCGGAGCACGTCAGCCATTGGGCGACCAGATAGCGCCCCGAAGAGACCAACGAGGTTGCGCGCCTCCACCCGATCGGCCAGCTCGGCAACCTCGCTCGGAAGCGGCTCGGGATCGGTCTTGGCCTTCCTGATCTTCTGCATGATCGTGTCGGCGTCGTCGGTCAGGTTGATCCGGCTCATGTCGGACGGGTCCGACTTGCTCATCTTGGCCGAGCCGTCGCGCAGCGACATGATCCGGGCCGCGGCGGGCGGGATGATCGGATCGGGCAGGGTGAAGACGGGCGAGCCTTCGGCGGCGAAATCGTTGTTGAACTTCTGGGCGATGTCGCGGGCCAGTTCCAAGTGCTGCTTCTGGTCCTCGCCGACCGGCACGTGGGTCGCCTGGTAGAGCAGCACGTCGGCGGCCTGGAGCACGGGATAGGTGTAGAGCGCCGCCGAAGCGCCCTCGCGGTTCTTGCCGGACTTGTCCTTGAACTGCGTCATGCGGTTCAGCCAGCCGATGCGCGCCGTGCCGTTCAGCAGCCATTGCAGCTCGGCATGGGCGGGGACCTGGGCCTGGTTGAACAGGATCGAGCGTTCGGGGTCGATCCCGCAGGCGACCAGCGCGGCGACCATGCCACGGGTGTTCGCGGCAAGCTCTGCCGGGACGTGTGGCATGGAGATCGCGTGGAGGTCGGCCAGGAAGAACAGGCATTCATGGCCGGCGGCGGTCGCCTCGTCCTGCATCCGCACCCAGTTGCGGATCGCGCCCAGGTAGTTGCCCAGGTGCAGGTTGCCGGTCGGCTGGATGCCGGAGACGATGCGCATTCTTGTGTTCCAGTTACTTCTTGCG
>JASGGH010000020.1:0-42179 GCA_047605105.1 Novosphingobium sp.
GTGCCGCAGATCGAGGTCACCTTCGACATCGACGCCAACGGCATCGTCAACGTCCATGCCAAGGACAAGGGCACCGGCAAGGAGCAGCAGATCAAGATCCAGGCCTCGGGCGGTCTTTCGGACGCGGACATCGACCAGATGGTCAAGGACGCCGAGAAGTTCGCCGAGGAGGACAAGAAGCGCCGCGAAGGGGCCGAGGCGAAGAACAACGCCGACAGCTTGGTCCATGCGACCGAGCGGCAGCTCGAAGAGAACGGCGACAAGATCGACGCCGCGCTCAAGTCCGAGGTCGAGGCGGCGATCGCCGAGGCCAAGGCCGCGATCGAGAGCGGCGACACCGAGGCGATGACCGCCAAGACCCAGGCGCTCACCGATGTCGCCATGAAGATGGGCCAGGCGATCTACGAGAAGGAGCAGGCCAATGCCGCTTCGCCGGGCGCCGAACAGCCCGCCGGCGAGGACGTGGTCGATGCCGAGTTCTCGGAAGTCGACGATAACAAGAGCTGATGACGTGCAAGCCGCCCGCCGGACCCGTATGAACGGAGCGGCGGGTGGTTTCGCCGGGGGTTGTTATGGCGGCGACTGAAGTCGATTATTACGAACTGCTCGAGGTCGAGCGGACCGCGGACGATGCGACGATCAAGTCGTCGTACCGCAAGCTGGCGATGAAGTTCCATCCGGACAGGAATCCGGGCTGCAAGGATTCGGAAGCCCGCTTCAAGGCGATCAGCCAGGCCTACGATTGCCTGAAGGACCCGCAGAAGCGCGCGGCCTACGACCAGTTCGGCCATGCCGCGTTCCAGAACGGCGGCGGGCAGGGCGGTGGGCATGGCGGCTTCGGCGGCGGCTTCTCGGACATCGGCGACATCTTCGAATCGATCTTCGGCAGCGGCTTCGGCGGCCAGCAGCAGGCGCGCCGCGGCGCCGACCTGCGCTACGACATGGAAATCAGCCTCGACGAGGCGTTCCATGGGAAAAGCACCGAGATCGAGATCGAGGTTTCCCAGGCCTGCGAGCCTTGCGGGGCCTCCGGCGCCGAGCCTGGCACCGGCAAGCGCCGCTGCAACCTGTGCGGCGGCCACGGAAAGGTCCGCGCCCAGCAGGGCTTCTTCATGGTCGAGCGCACCTGCCCGACCTGCCACGGCCGCGGCGAGGTCCTCGAAAAGCCCTGCCGCGCCTGCCGCGGCGAAGGCCGGGTGGACAAGCCGCAGACGCTGGAGATCCAGATCCCGCCGGGCGTCGACACCGGCACCCGCCTGCGCGTCGCCGGCAAGGGCGAGGCTGGGCCCTTCGGTGCGCCTCCGGGCGACCTCTACATCTTCTTCCACGTCAAGCGCCACAAGGTGTTCGAGCGCAACGGCACCACGCTGGTCACGCGCGCGCCGATCACCTTCACCACGGCGGCGCTGGGCGGCGAGATCGAGATACCCGGCCTCGATGGCGAGCGCGTCAAGGTCGTGATCCCCGCCGGCATCCAGTCGGGCAAGCAGCTGCGCCAGCGCGGCGCGGGCATGCCGGTGCTGCAGGGCCGCGGCCGCGGCGACATGGTGATCGAGATCGCGGTCGAGACCCCGACCAGGCTCACCACGCGCCAGAAGGAATTGATCCGCGAGCTCCAGGAAACCGAGACCGGGGACGAATGCCCGGGATCGCAAGGGTTCTTCGCACGGCTCAAGGAAGCCTGGAACGATCTGACGGAGTAGGTTGAGAGGCCGCACTCCCCAAGGCCCGCTCAGCCCGAACTCGGCGAAGGCCCCAGCGCTACTCCGCCGCCAGAACCTCGGCCCTGATCCCCGGCACCAGTTTCGGATCGACCTTCAACCGTTCCTCCTCCTCGGCCAGGATCGCCAGGAACGCCTCGCGCTTGAACGCCGCCAGTTGCTCCGGGGCCAGGGCGGCATTGTCCGGCAGTGCCGAGGCCACCAGGTCGACCATCCGCTCGGCGCCGTGGAGGCGGCCCCAGAGGTAGTCGTTCTCGCGGTAGGCCCGGCTGAAGAAGGCGCCGAAATTGTAGAATTCCACCCCGCGCAAGGTCGCCTGGGCGCCGCCGGTGCGGATCGACAGCGCGTCGTCGGGGGAAATGCGATCGACCTTCACCGGATCGAACTCGGTCAGGCCTTCGCCGCGCAAGAGGGGCAGGGTGACCGTGTCGTAGAAGGGGAAGCCCAGGTAAGTGAGCAGGACTTTCCGGCGCAGCGATTGCGGCATCGCGGCCAATGCTTCGCCCAGCAGGACATCGACCACCAGGTCGGTCGCGGGTAGCTGCCGCCGCTCGGCGATATGCTGGAGCACGGCGTCGGGGTCCTGGAAGACCTCCGCAGCAATCGCCGCAAAGTCCTCGCCGAGAGAGATCGGGTTCTCCCGGTCGAAGTAGAGCGCCAAAGCGCGATAGACCGCATCGCGCGCCGCCTGCCGGGCCTGGTCGGTGACCGCCGGATCGCCGTCCCAGTCCTCGCTGAGCCGCCGTGCCATCAGCCGCAGGCGGCGGATGCGATGAGGCAGGTCATGGGTCCGGAAGAACTCGATCGCCTGCGGCGAGGCACCGAAGCCCTTGGCGCCGGAGATGCGCTCCATCCCCTCGCGCGCCAGGTGCGCCATGAGGTGCTGGGCGATCGGGTCGGGGCTCGCCAAGGCCAGGCCCGGCGCGGCATCGTGGATCGACGCGGCAAGCGAATCGACGATGCCCGCGTATTTGAGCTGGGCATAGCCGGTATAGGCATAGCCCGCCCGGTCCGCGGCGGCCTGCTGCGCCTTGTTCCGCCAGGCGGTGAGGCGCTTCACCGTCGGCCGGTCGAGGAAGAAGGTGTGGCCGAACAGCTTCTCGACCGCCTCGTCGACCTCGGGCTGGAGCGCGTCGACGATGCCCTTGAGCCGCGTCATCTCGCGCGATTGCGCCGCCAGGACGTCGAGGTTGTCGCGCACCGGCTGCTCGCGCGGGATCGAGGAGAGCGAGCCGAAGATCGTCGAGAACCACCCGGGCGGACTGGGATCGCTGCGGTCGAGCCCGCCGACGCGATCGGGCCGTGGGTCGATGTAGACGAAGCGCCGGTCGACCTCGCGCTGGGCGGGCCTGCCGCGCAGCACGCCCATGGCCTCGGCGAAGGGCGCGTTGACCAGCACCGACCCGTCGATCAGCGAGACCCCCTCGGCATCGCCGCGCCGGGCATGCTCGGGCATGACGCAGGAGACGAAGCTCTCGCGGCTGCCCCAGACGAGGTTGCGCTCGGCCGCCAGGGCATCGATCTCGGCAAGCTGCAGGGCAGGGAAGGCGCCGGGGAAGCTCGCCGTGGCGCGGGCGGCGAAGACCAGGTCGAGCAGCGGCGCCATCTGGTGCCCGCCCTCGGCCGGGACCGTGGCGTCGATCGCGATCGACATGCGGTGCTCGCTCTCCTGGACCAGCGGCGGGCTGTGCAGGCGCAGGGTCTCCATGTGGCCCTTGAAGTCGGTGGCGGTGACGAAGAGGTCGAGCGGATGGCCGGGCGGCAGCAGCGGCGGTCCGACCTCGCTCTTGGCCATGGCCTCCAAAGCATCGGCGATCAGCCGCGAGAAGCCGAGCCCGCCGAACGGCGGTTCGAACCAGCGCGAGCGGATCAGGCGCGACAGCTTGGCGCGAACCTCGCTGCGGGTTTCCTTGGCGACGCTGGCGGAAACGACGTTCCCCGGCCGGGTCAGGACGAACCAGACGATCGGCATCGCCCAGAACTTGGCCACCCGCGACCACGGCCGGGCATCGGGATCGAGCAGGGTGTCGACGTCGGCGCATTCGAGCCAGAGCTTGGTCAGCGGCTCGAGCGACTGGCCCGAATGGATCGCCTGGGCCAGGAACACCCCGTTGAGCCCGCCCGCGCTGGCCCCGGCGACGATGTCGGGCAGCACCCGCAGGCGCAGTCCGTGCTCGGCCTGGATATTCCGCAACAGGCGCAGATAGACCGCCTCGGTCCCGCCCGGCTGATCCTCGCCGCCCAGGAATGCGCGGCTCGCGCGGGCGAGCTTCCACAGTTCCTTGGTCACCCCATGCATATAGACCGCGAGGCTCACTCCCCCGTAGCAAACCAGCGCGATCCGCAGTTCCTTCTGCCTCATGGAGAGGAGGGATGGCAGAGGAGCGGGCAGTGCGCCAGAGCTACTTGCGTTCTCTTTACGTTCTTTCTAGACCGGTCGCATGGCAAAGCCCAAACGTCGATACGCCTGCCAGGCTTGCGGCAGCGTCACCCACCGCTGGCAGGGTCAGTGCGCCGACTGCTCGGAATGGAACACCCTGGTCGAGGAAGCGCCCGAAACGGTCTTTTCCGCCAAGCACGATCTCTCCTCGGGCGGGCGCGGCCTGATGTTCGAGGCGCTCGACGCGCCGGGCGAGCGCCTGACGCGGCGCAGCACGGGGGTCGCGGAGTTCGACCGGGCTCTTGGCGGAGGATTGGTGCCCGGTTCCGCGATCCTGATGGGGGGCGATCCGGGAATCGGCAAGTCGACCCTGCTGCTCCAGGCGGCGGCGCGCATCGCGGGCTCCGGCGGGGATGTCGTCTACATCAGCGGCGAGGAAGCCGCCGGCCAGGTGCGGATGCGCGCCGATCGGCTCGGCCTGGCGGGCGCGCCGATCCGTTTCGCCGCGGCGACCTCGGTGCGGGACATCATCACGACCCTCGGCGGCATGACGCCCCCGGCCCTGCTGGTCATCGATTCGATCCAGACCATGCATTCCGACCAGATCGAGGGCGCGCCCGGCACGGTCAGCCAGGTCCGCGGCTGCGCTTTCGAGTTGATCCGCTACGCCAAGGAAGCCGGCTGCGCGCTGGTCCTGGTCGGCCATGTCACCAAGGACGGCAACATCGCCGGCCCGCGGGTGCTCGAGCACATGGTCGACGTAGTCATGGCTTTCGAGGGGGAGCGCAGCCACCAGTACCGCATCCTGCGCTCCCTCAAGAACCGCTTCGGACCCGTAGACGAGATCGGCGTCTTCGCCATGGCCGGGCAGGGGCTGGAGGAGGTCTCCAACCCGTCGAGCCTGTTCCTTTCCGGCCGCGAGGACGTGGTGCCGGGCTCGGCCGTCTTCCCGGCGATGGAAGGCACGCGGCCCGTGCTGGTCGAGATCCAGGCGCTGATCGTCCGCCTTGCCAGCGGCGCGACTCCGCGCCGGGCGGTAGTGGGCTGGGATTCCGGACGCATGGCGATGCTGCTGGCGGTGCTGGAGGCGCGCTGCGGGCTGAACTTCTCCTCGGCCGAGGTCTATCTCAATGTCGCGGGGGGCTACCGCCTGGCCGATCCGGCGGCCGATCTGGCGGTTGCGGCCGCGCTGGTCTCGGCTCTGGCGGACAAGCCGCTGCCCTCTGGCGCGGTGTGGTTCGGCGAGGTTTCGCTCGCCGGGGAGATCCGCCCGGTCGCTCATTCGGGGCTGCGCTTGCGTGAGGCGGTTAAGCTTGGATTCAGAGAGGCTTGCGGGCCGTCGGATGCCGCTCCGGCCCCCGGCGGCATTGCCTTCAACCGTCTCTCGCTGCTGCCAAATCTCGTTGACCGGATACTGGCGGAAGCTTAGGTATCCAGCCAATGACGGGCTTCGACATTGCCGTATTGCTACTGGTCGGGCTGGGCGCCGTGACCGGCTTCATCCGCGGGTTCGTGGAGGAAGTCCTGGCGCTGCTCGCCTGGATCTTCTCGCTGGTCGCGATCCATTACCTGCACACGCCTGTCGCCCTGTTCCTCGAGCCGCGGATCGGCACGCAATCGGGCGCGGCCGTCCTGGCTTTCGCGATCCTGCTGCTGATCCCCTACGCGGTGGTGAAGCTGCTGGGCAACTGGCTCGGCCGGGCGAGCCGCAATTCGGTGCTCGGCCCGATCGACCGCGTGCTCGGCTTCGGCTTCGGCGCGGTCAAGGGCATCCTGATCGCCGTGGTGGCCTTTTCGGTGCTGGTCCTGGGCTACGACACGGTTTGGGGACCGGGCGGGCGGCCCGACTGGATCAAGCAGGCGCGGTCCTATCAGTTCGTCAACGCCAGCAGCGAGGCGCTGGTCAAGATGATCGCCGACCGCCGCCATGCCGCCGCCGAGGCCGAGGCGGCGGAACTCAAAGCGAAGAAGTAGCATGGCTTCCGCGGGGGCGCTCTATACGCCGGAAGTCCTCGGGCTCGCCACGGCGCTCGCGCATTATCCGCTGACCGACGACCTGCTGCTGCGCGGCAATGCCCGTTCGGCGAGTTGCGGGTCCGCCCTGGAACTCGGCCTTGCCGTCGCTGACGAGCGGATCGTCCGCGTCGGCCTGCGTTCTCACGCCTGTGCGATCGGGCAAGCCGCCGCGGCGATCTTCGCAGTGGCGGCCGGGGGGCGCACACGCGCCGAGATCGCTGAAGCCGAAAGCCAGATCGGCGCCTGGCTGACCGGCGGGCCCACGCCTGCCTGGCCCGGGATGGAGGCGATCGCGCGCGCCGTCGCCTACCCCGCGCGGCACGGTGCGGTACTGCTGCCGTGGAGAGCCGCGCTCAGCGCGCTTCCATCGGCCGCCGCGCGCGGCTAAAGCCTCGCGAGAATTTTGGGGGGAACTGATCGATGGCGGAGGGTAACGTGGCCATTCCAGCTGAGCCGAGCGCATCCGATATTCGGCTCGTGATCGCCGCATCGTCTGCCGGCACCGTGTTCGAGTGGTACGATTTCTTCATTTACGGCACGCTGGCCGCGATCATCGGCAAGGCGTTCTTTCCCGCCGACAACGCCACGCTGCAGGTCCTGCTGGTCTGGGCCGGCTTCGCGGTCGGCTTCGGCTTCCGGCCCTTGGGCGCGATCCTGTTCGGATTCCTCGGCGACAAGCTGGGGCGCAAGTATACCTTCCTGGTCACCGTCACGCTGATGGGCATCGCCACGGCCGGGGTGGGCTTCATCCCCTCGGCCGCGAGCATCGGCCTGTGGGCGCCGCTGATCGTGATCCTGCTCCGCATCCTCCAGGGCCTGGCTCTGGGCGGCGAATACGGCGGCGCGGCGATCTATGTGTCCGAGCACGCGGCGCCTGAGAAGCGCGGCTATTTCTCCAGCTATATCCAGGCCAGCGTGGTCGGCGGCTTCGTGCTGTCGATCGCCGTGGTGCTGATCACCCAACTGGCCTTCGACAAGGAAACCTTCGAGGCCTGGGGCTGGCGCGTGCCGTTCATCCTCTCGATCGTGCTCCTGGCGATCTCGCTGTGGATGCGGCTCAAGCTGTCCGAGAGCCCGGTGTTCCTGGCGATGAAGGAGGCGGGGCATACCGCCAAGAACCCCTTCGTCGAGAGCTTCCGCTATCCCGGCAACAAGAAGCGTATCTTCGTCGCCCTGTTCGGCGTCACCGGAGGGCTGACCACGATCTGGTACACTGCCTTTTTCTCCGCGCTGTCGTTCCTCAAGGGCCCGATGCGGGTCGAGGCGATGACCGCCGAGATCGTGATCGGCATTTCGGCGATGGTCTCGATGGTCTTCTACCTGCTGGTCGGCAAATGGTCCGACCGGATCAGGCGCAAGCTGCCGATCGTGATCGGCGCCGCGTTGACTCTCGTGCTGCTGTTTCCGCTGTTCTGGGGCATGGGCTCGCTGGCGAATCCGGGGCTCAAGGCCAGCGCCGCCGCGGCGCCGGTGGTGGTGTCGGGCGAGGCCTGCAGCACCGATCCCTTCGCCGACCTGTTCGGCCGCAAGCAGAGCGACTGCGGCAAGCTGCTCGAGACGCTGACTTCCAGCGGCGTGCCCTATGCCGTCAAGGCCGCGCCGGCCCTGGCGCTCAGCGCCGGGGGCAATCCGATCGCGATCGACGCCGCCTGGCTGACCGACGGCAAGGCCCGCAAGGCCGGCGTCGAGCAGGCGCTGACCGCCCACGGCTTCGACTTTTCAGTGCAGAAGCCGGGGGCCGGCGCGCTGATCGGCATCGCCTTCATCCTGATGGGCCTCGGCGGGCTTTCGGCACTGACTTACGGCAGCGTCGCGGCCCTGCTGACCGAGATGTTCCCGCCGCAGATCCGCTACTCCTCGATGTCGATCCCCTATCACATCGGCGCGGGCTATCTCGGTGGGTTCCTGCCGCTGATCGCCAGCTACATCAACGCGCGCACCGGCGATTCCTACGCCGGGCTGTGGTACACCTGGGTGATCGTCGCCTTCGGTCTCCTCGTCGCGATCTGGGGCCTGAAGGGAGGCCCGCCGCGCGATTATGGCGACGACCCTGCCTGAACCTTCTCCCGCATTAAGACTGGCGATCGACGAGGCCGCGCTGGCTGCGAACTGGCGCGTGCTGGATGCCATGTCGGGCGGGGCCGCTGCCGGCGCCGCGGTCAAGGCGGATGCCTATGGCGTCGGCGCCCGCCAGGCGGTGCCGGTGTTGCGCGAAGCCGGCTGCCGGGATTTCTTCGTCGCGCACTGGAGCGAGGTCGCGCCGATCCTCGGGCTCATCCCGCCCGAACGGCTTTCGGTGCTGCACGGACCGCTGACCCAGGCCGATGCCGAGTTCGCCCGCGCCGCGCAGGTCAAGCCGGTGATCAACTCGGTCGCCCAGGCGCGGCGCTGGCTCCAGGCGGGGGGAGGGGCCTGCGACCTGATGGTCGATACCGGGATCAACCGCCTCGGCCTGCCGCTGGCCGATCTCGGCGACGAAGCGGTCGCCCGGCTCGAGGTCGACACGCTGATGTCGCACCTCGCCTCGGCGGACGAGGACGTCGCGCTCAACGGTCTCCAGCTCGGCCGCTGGCGCGAGGCGTGCGCCGCGGTGCCGCACAGGCGCGCCAGCCTGGCCAACAGCGCGGGCATCGCGCTGGGCGCCGCCTATCACGGCGATCTGACCCGCCCCGGCTTGTCGCTCTACGGCGGCGTCCCGCGCCGGGAGCATGCCGGCCGCATCGCCCAGGTCGCCCGGCCCCAGGCGGCGATCATGCAGGTGCGCCGGCTCGCTGCGGGCGACAGCGTCGGCTACAACGCGACCTATGTTGCGCAGCAGGCGATGCGGGTCGGAGTGATCGCGCTGGGCTATGCCGACGGCTACCTGCGCTGCTGGTCGGGCAAGGGGCGGATGCTGCACGGCGATGCGGTGCTGCCGGTGCTCGGCCGCGTGTCGATGGACATGACGGTGATCGACCTCACCGCGGCGCCCGAACTGGCCGAGGGCGACTGGATCGAGGCGCAATATTCGCTGCCCGATGCTGCGGCCGCGACGGGGCTCTCACAGTACGAATTGCTTACCTTGCTGGCCGACCGTTTCGCGCGCTGAACAGCCGTACAGCGCGGCATTTGGCTGTCCCGCCCTGGTTCATGCTGCGCAGCAAAACGGCTTGTTGCGCTGCACCTACCGCAAGTGCTAACCTGCCATGCAGCATACTCGCGAGGAGAGAGGCGCAATGGTTGCCAAGGCGAATGAAGGCGAAGACACCGTCATCATCAAGAAGTACGCCAACCGGCGGCTCTACAACACCCGGTCGTCCAGCTACATCACGCTCGAGCATCTCGCCAAGATGACCCGCGAGGGCGTCGATTTCAAAGTGCTCGACGCCAAGACCGGCACCGACATCACCCACCAGATCCTGACCCAGATCATCATGGAGGAAGAAGCCAGCGGCGAGCAGATGCTGCCCGTCAACTTCCTGCGCCAGCTGATCTCGATGTACGGCAATTCGATGCAAGGCCTGCTGCCGCACTACCTCGACGCCTCGATGGAGCACTTCCGCACCAACCAGCAGAAGCTGCACAAGGCCTTCGAGGAAAGCCTGGGCAACAACCCGCTCGCCAAGATCGCCCAGCAGAACCTGGCGATGTTCAAGGCCGCGGCTTCGGCCTTCATGCCGGGCGGGGCAGGGGAGCCGGACAAGGCGGAAGCCCCGGCCGAGGCGCTCAAGGACGATCTCGCCACCCTGCGCGCCCAGATGGCCGAGATGCAGAAGAAGCTCGACGCGCTGGGGAAGTGACGCCTGCCGTCATCCTGAAACAAGTTCAGGATGACGGGTGCGGCGCAGGTCGCTAACGCCGCTCCCATGAATCAGCAGACCAAGATCCGCCACGCGCTCACCACCACCCGCGAGGGCGATTTCGCCGCGTGGTATCAGGAAGTCATTTCCGAGGCCGGGATGGCCGAGGAAAGCGGCGTGCGCGGCTGCATGGTGATCAAGCCCTGGGGCTACGGCATCTGGGAACGCATCCAGAAGCTGATGGACGCCCGGATCAAGGAAGCCGGCGTCGAGAACTGCTATTTTCCGCTGTTCATCCCGCTGTCCTATTTCGCCAAGGAGGCCGAGCACGTCGAAGGCTTCGCCAAGGAAATGGCGGTCGTCACCCACCACCGCCTGATCCAGGACGGCAAGGGCGGGCTGGTCCCCGATCCCGAGGCCAAGCTGGAAGAGCCGCTGATCGTCCGCCCGACCTCGGAAACCGTGATCGGCGCGGCCATGGCGCGCTGGGTCCAGTCGTGGCGCGACCTGCCGCTGCTGACCAACCAGTGGGCCAACGTGGTCCGCTGGGAGATGCGCACGCGCATGTTCCTGCGCACCAGCGAGTTCCTCTGGCAGGAGGGCCATACCGCCCACGCCGACCGTGACGATGCGATGAGCGAAACCCTGCGCGCGCTGGAAATGTACCGCGCCTTCGCCGAGGAAGAGTTGGCCATGCCGGTGATCGCCGGCGAGAAGCCCGAGAACGAGCGCTTCCCCGGCGCCGTCGCGACCTATTCGATCGAGGCGATGATGCAGGACGGCAAGGCGCTCCAGGCCGGCACCTCCCACTATCTCGGCACCGGCTTCGCCGAGGCGGCGGGGATCCAGTACCAGAACAAGGAGGGCCAGCAGACTCTCTGCCATACGACCTCTTGGGGCACGTCCACGCGTATGATCGGCGGCGTGATCATGACCCACGGCGATGACGACGGCCTGCGCGTGCCGCCCGCGATCGCCCCGCACCAGATCGTCATCCTGCCGATGCTGCGCGACAGCGATGAGGACGAGGCGCTGCTCGCTTATTGCGAGGACCTGCGCAAGGCGCTGGCCAAGCAGTCGGCGCTGGGCGAGCCCATCCGCGTCCTGCTCGACAAGCGCCCCGGCAAGGCCACGCAGAAGCGCTGGGCCTGGGTCAAGAAGGGCGTGCCGCTGATCCTCGAGATCGGCGGGCGAGATGCGGCCGGCGGCCAGGTCTCGGTCCTGCGCCGTGACAAGCTGTGGCGCGAGGACGGCAAGCCCGACTTCGCCGGTCAGGCCAAGGATGAGTTTCTGGGCAAGGCGGCGGCCGAACTGGAGGACATCCAGCGCTCGCTCCACGCCGAGGCGCAGGCCAAGCGCGATGCGAACATCACACGCGGCATCACCACCCTGGCCGAACTCGCCGCCTTCTTCGACGACAAGGCGAAGTATCCGGGCTGGGTCGAGCTTGGCTGGTCCCGCCCGACCGGCGCGGCGCTGGAGGATGTCGTGCAGCAGCTCAAGGCACTCAAGCTGACCATCCGCAACACCCCGATGAATGCGGCCAAGCCTTCGGGCACCTGTCCCTTCACCGGCGAACCGGCGATCGAAACAATCTACGTGGCGCGGGCTTACTGAGGTGGTGATTTGCATCGCGCGAAGACGCGAAGACGCGAAGGGATAGGCGGTGTCCGATCTCGAGGAGTTCTCCGGTCTGATCGTAGATGCTGGTTTCAAGCTGCATGAAGCTTTGGGACCGGGTCTGCTCGAATCCGCCTACGAGCTTATTCTGTGCGAGCGGCTGCGGAATTTTGGTCTGAAAGTCGATCGGCAAATGCCGATCAATATTGCCTATGACGGCATCAATATCGAAAACGCCTTTCGCATCGATCTCCTCATCGAAGACCGGATCGTGCTCGAGTTGAAATCGGTCGAACTTACTCTGCCGGTTCACGTGAAGCAGGTTCTCACCTACCTGCGCCTAACCGGACTGAGCCTCGGCTTCGTGATGAATTTCGGTGCTCCGACGTTCAAGGACGGAGTCCGCCGAGTCGTCAACGGCCACCCGACCTCCTTCGCGTCTTCGCGTCTTCGCGCGATGCAAAACCCGATCTTCGCAGCATGAAACCCAAACCGCCGCGCAAGATCACCCCGGGCCTCCCGACCCGTCAGCAGGTGCTGGACTTCATCGCCGGCTCGCCGACCCCGGCGGGCAAGCGCGAGATCGGCAAGGCGTTCGGGCTCAAGGGCCAGGAGAAGATCCAGCTCAAGGCGCTGCTCCGCGACATGGCCGACGAGGGCCTGATCGACGGCAGGAAGAGCGCTTTCCACCGCATGGGCGGGGTGCCCAAGGTCACCGTGCTGCGCGTGGTCGATACCGAGGACGGCGAGGCGATTGCCGTGCCCGACCAGTGGCAGCCCGACGACGCCAGCCCGCCGCCGCGGCTGCGGGTCATCGAGAAGCGCGGCAGGTTTCCCGCGCTGAAGGTCGGCGAAAGGATCCTGGCGCGGACCGAGGAGGCCGGCTCGGGCTGGCTCGCGCATGTCATGAAAAAGCTGCCCACGAGCAGCGAGCAGGTGCTCGGCGTGGTCGAGGTGGACGGGTCGGGCAAGCCCTGGCTCGCCCCGGTCGACAAGCGCGTGCGCTCGTCCTCGCCGATCGCCGATCTCGGCGGGGCGGAGGCGGGCAACCTGGTCCTGGCCGAGCCTGCCGGGCGCGGGCCGCGCTCCGGCGTGAAGGTCACCCAGGTGCTCGGCGATCCGCTCGCCCCGCGGGCCTTCAGCCTGATCGCGATCCACAAGCACGGCATTCCCGACTTCTTCTCCGAAGAGACGCTGGCCGAAGCCGAACTGGCGGCGAAATTGCCGCTCAGCGAGGAACGCCGCGAGGACCTGCGGCACCTGCCGATCGTCGCGATCGATCCCAGCGATGCGCGGGATCACGACGACGCGATCTGGGCCGAGCCCGATGGGGAGGGCGGCTTCCGCGCGGTCGTGGCCATCGCCGACGTCAGCTTCTACGTCCGCCCGGGCGGCCAGATCGACCGCGAGGCGCGGCGGCGGGGTAATTCGGTCTATTTCCCCGACCGGGTCGTGCCGATGCTGCCCGAGGTGCTGAGCGCCGACGTCTGCTCGCTGAAGGCGGGCGCGGACCGCGCGGCCATGGCCTGCCACCTGGAGATCGACGGCAAGGGGCGGGTGAAGTCCTGGCGCTTCACCCGCGCCATCGTGCGGATCGCCGAAGTGATCGCCTACGAGGATGCCCAAGCCCGGATCGATGATGGGACCGCGGGTGAAAACCTGACCAACCTCTGGTCCGCTTGGCGCGCGCTGGAGAAGGCGCGGCAGGATCGCGATCCGCTGGAACTGGAGCTGCCCGAGCGCCGCGTGATGCTCGACGAGCAAGGCCGCATCGCCCAGATCGCGCTGCGCGAGCGCCTCGACGCGCACCGCGTGGTCGAGGACTTCATGATCGCCGCCAACGTCGCCGCGGCGAAAGCGCTGGAGAGCAAGGTCGCCCCGGTGGTCTATCGGCTTCACGAGACGCCGGGCCGGGAAAAGCTCGTCGCGCTCAAGGATTACCTCGCGACCTTCGACATGAAGTTCGCGCTCGGTCAGGTCGTCACCCCCGGGCTGTTCAACCGGATGCTCAAGGACGTGAGCGACGAGGCCGAAAAGGCGCTGATCATGGAAGCCGTGCTGCGCAGCCAGACCCAGGCCTATTACGGGCCGACCAATGTCGGTCACTTCGGCCTGGCGCTGGGGTCCTACGCGCACTTCACCTCGCCGATCCGGCGTTATGCCGACCTGTTGGTCCACCGCGCCCTGGTCGATGCCTTCGACCAGGAGCAGCCGGCACCCAAGGCGAAGCTGCCGCCGCGCTCGGGACTGTCCGATCTCGACCGTGCCGACCTGGCCCGGGTCTCGGAAGCGATCAGCAACGCCGAACGCCGCGCCATGGAGGCCGAGCGCGAGACGATCGACCGCTATGTCGCGGCCTGGCTCTCGGCGCGGGTCGGCGAAGTGTTCGAATGCCGGATCACCGGGGTGCAGAAGTTCGGCTTCTTCGCCACAATCATCGGGCTGGGCGGGGACGGACTGGTCCCGGTTTCGACGCTGGGCCGCGAGCGGTTCGACTACGACGAGGGCGCGCGCGTGCTGGAAGGCGAACAGACCGGCACGCGCTATGCGATGGGCACCCGCCTGCCCCTGCGGCTCGCCGAAGCGAACCCGCTGACCGGCGCGCTTAAATTCGAGCTGGAGCAGGGCGGCAGTGCACCGATCGAACCGCGAGGAGCGCGGCCCCCGCTCAAGCAGAAGGGCAAGCACATGGTCGGCAAGCGCGGCCGGCCGGGGAATATCCGGCACCAGGGAAGGAAGCGCTAGCGGCTCGGCAGCGTGCGTGCTTCGACAGGCTCAGCCTGAGCGGGTCGCGGGTGTGGCAGCAAACACAAACGTCCGCTCAGGCTGAGCTTGTCGGAGCCCTCTGCGCCACCTCAGCTCAGCCGCTCCATCGCCTCGTCGCTCAGCGACCCGGGGATCACGTAGAGCGGGCAAGGCAACTGCCCCACGCCGACGCCCGCGAAATGCGTGACCAGCGGACCGGGAGCGCCTTCGCCGGCCGCGCCCAGCACCAGAGCCGCGACATCGGGGTTTTCGGCGAGGTAATCCCGCACGACCTTCTCACCTTCGCCCACGCGCACCGCGATGTGCGGCATCACTCCGCTATCCGACACGATGTTGCCTGCCGCCGCGGTCACGAGCGTTTCGGCCCGGGCGCGGGCCTCTTCCTCGATGGTCGCCTGGACTCCGGCGAAGGCCACGAAGGGCTGCTGCGGCACGAGCGCCAGCAGGTGCACCGATCCCCCGGTCTTGGTGGCGCGGCGCGAGGCGAAGCGCAGGGCGACCAGCGCCTCGTCGGTCTCGTCCATGATGACCAGGTATATCCGCATGCCGCCCCCAACGGTCCTTGGCGATATTGGTATCCGCTACAACGGGGAGCAGCGCAAGGTTCTTGCCCCGGGCGGTCATATTCGCCAAGGACGGGGAAGCTTCTCCGCAGCTAAAACGAGCCGAAACCACGATGCCCATCGAAATCAAGATGCCCGCGCTTTCGCCCACGATGGAACAGGGCACCCTGGCCAAGTGGCTGGTCAAGGAAGGCGATACGGTGAAATCCGGCGACATCCTTGCCGAGATCGAGACCGACAAGGCGACGATGGAATTCGAGGCGGTCGACGAAGGCACCATCACCGCGATCGCGGTGGCCGAAGGGACCGAAGGCGTGAAGGTGGGCACGGTGATCGCCACCATCGCGGGTGAGGACGAAGACGCGGCTCCGGCACCGAAGGCCAAGAAAGCGGCCCCTGCGCCCGAGAAGAAGTCTGGGCCAGCTTCTGAGCCGAAGCCCGAGCCCAAAGCCGAAGAAAAGCCCGCTGCCGCATCCGCCGCACCCGTTCAGAAGGAAGGTGACAGAGTGATCGCATCCCCGCTTGCCAAGCGTCTCGCCGCCGAGAAGGGCGTCGATCTCTCCGCGCTCACCGGCTCGGGCCCGCATGGCCGGATCGTCAAGGCCGACGTCGAAGGCGCCAAGGCCGGCACCGCCAAGCCCGCCGCTCCCGCTAACGACACCGCCGCACCGGCCCCTGCCGCCGCGCCGGCCGCCAAGGTCGAGATGGCCGACAGCACCCGCGCCCTGCTCGACGACCGCATCCCGCACACGGTCGACAAGCTTTCGGGCATGCGCAAGACCATCGCCCGCCGCCTCGCGCAGTCGATGCAGGAAGCGCCGCATATCTACCTCACGGTGGACATCCGCCTCGACAAGCTGCTGGCGCTGCGCGCCGAGCTCAACGAGGTCCTGGCCAAGGACGGGGTGAAGCTCTCGGTCAACGACCTCTTGGTCAAGGCGCTGGGCAAGGCGCTCGTCGACGTGCCGGAATGCAACGTCAGCTTCGCCGGCAACGAGATGATCAGGTACGGCCGTGCGGACATCTCGGTCGCGGTGTCGATTCCGGGCGGGCTGATCACCCCGATCGTGCAGGATGCCAATGGCCGCAGCCTGTCCTCGATCGCCCAGGCCACCGCCGACCTCGCCAAGCGCGCCAAGGAAGGCAAGCTCAAGCCGGAGGAATATCAGGGCGGCACAGCCTCGATCTCCAACATGGGCATGATGGGCATCAAGCAGTTCACCGCCGTGATCAACCCGCCGCAGTCGACCATCCTGGCGATCGGCGCGGGCGAGAAGCGCCCCTGGGTGATGGAAGACGGCACGCTCGGTGTCGCCACGGTCATGACCGCGACCGGCTCCTTCGACCACCGCGCGGTCGATGGCGCGGACGGCGCGCGGCTGATGACGGCCTTCAAGGACTACGTCGAAAAGCCGCTGGGGATGCTGGCCTGACATGACCGCGGAGCGCCGCGACCCTGCCATCCGCGTCACGGCGATGCCGGCCGATACCAATGCGTACGGCGACATCTTCGGCGGTTGGCTCGTCGCGCTGATGGACTCCGGCGCTGGGCTGGTTGCGTCCAAATACGCGCGGGGGCGGGCGGTGACCGTGGCGATCGACGGGATGCAGTTCCTGCTCCCCGTCAAGGTCGGCGACGAGGTTTCGGTCTACGGCGAGGTCAAGCACGTCGGCCGCTCCTCGATGACCATCGCGATCGAGGCCTGGCGGCGTCATCGCACCGAATTGGAAGAAGTGAAGGTTACGGAGGCGGTGTTCACCTTCGTCGCCATCGACGATGCGGGCAAGCCGCGTCCGATCAATCAGGAGATCTAGGCAAGTGTCCGACAGCTACGACGTCATCGTTCTCGGTTCCGGCCCCGGCGGCTATGTCTCGGCGATCCGCTGTGCGCAGTTGGGGTTGAAGACCGCCATCGTCGAGCGCGAGAACCTCGGCGGCATCTGCCTCAACTGGGGCTGCATCCCGACCAAGGCGCTGCTGCGCTCGGCCGAGGTGCTCCACCAGATGAAGCACGCCAAGGACTACGGCCTTTCGGCGGACAATATCACCGCGGACCTCGACGCCATCGTCAAGCGCTCGCGCGGGGTGGCCGGACAGCTCAACAAGGGCGTTACCGGCCTGATGAAGAAGAACAAGATCGCCGTGCACATGGGGCAGGGCAAGATCACAGCCCCGGGGAAGATGTCGGTCGAGGCCGACGGCAAGACCACCGAGCTCGAAGCCAAGCACATCATCATCGCCACCGGCGCCCGCGCCCGCGACCTGCCCAAGGCCAAGGCCGACGGCAAGCGCATCTGGACCTACCGTCACGCGATGGTCCCGGCCGAGATGCCCGGCAAGCTGCTCGTCATCGGCTCGGGCGCGATCGGGATCGAGTTCGCCTCGTTCTACAATGACCTCGGCGCGGACGTGACCGTGGTCGAGATGATGGACCGCATCGTGCCGGTCGAGGACGCCGACGTTTCCGCCTTCCTCGAAAAGGCGCTGACCAAGCAGGGCATCAAGATACTGACCAAGGCCAATGTCGGCGCCATCGAGAACGGCGACAAGGCGGTGAAGGTCACGCTTAAGGACAAGGACGGCAAGGAAACGAGCGAGGACTACAGCCACGTCATCGTCGCCATCGGCATCGTCCCGAACCTCGAGAACATCGGCCTCGAGGACCTCGGCGTCGAGCCCGACAAGCGCTACCACATCAAGATCGACGGCTACGGCCGGACCAACGTCAAGGGGATCTGGGCGATCGGCGACTGCGTCGACGGCCCCTGGCTCGCCCACAAGGCCAGCCACGAAGGCATCACCGCCGCCGAGGCGATCGCCCAGGAACTGGGTAACACCGAAGTTAACCCCCACCCCCTCAACCGCCGCAACATTCCGGGCTGCACCTATTGCCACCCGCAGATCGCCTCGGTCGGCCTGACCGAAGCCAAGGCCAAGGAAGCGGGCTACGAGCTGAAGGTGGGCAACTTCCCCTTCATCGGCAACGGCAAGGCGATCGCGCTGGGCGAGGCCGAAGGTTTCATCAAGACGGTGTTCGACGCCAAGACCGGCGAACTACTCGGCGCGCACATGATCGGCGCTGAAGTGACCGAGCTGATCCAGGGCTATGTCGTCGGCAAGACGCTGGAGACCACCGAAGCCGAGCTGATCCAGACGGTCTTCCCCCACCCCACGCTCAGCGAGATGATGCACGAATCCACGCTCGCCGCCTTCGGCCGCGCGATCCACATCTGAACGAACCGCCGGGCGGCGCTTACTTGCCCAGCGCCGCCTGCTTGGCGATATGCTCGAACACCGCGACGTGGAGCGGCTCGGCAAACGAGCAGCCGACGGCCTTGCCTTCCTGCCAGCGGATGTCCGCACTGAGCATCGCGAGTCCCGGGATGCGGATGCGCACCGGCTTGTCGGTGCGCGCATTGGGCAGCCAGGCGATGCGGAAACCGGTCTGGGAAATGTCGTCGAGCCGGACCATCGCCCATGGATCGCGATCTTGGCGAACTTCGCACATCAGCGCGACCTCAGCCCGCTTCCCCCAACGGGTGCAGCCGTCGTCGTATTTGGGAAATGATTCGTGCTTCACCGGCGCCCTCCTGATCATCGAGGGATAGCCGAAGGGTCTTGCGATTGTGTTAGTGGCCCGAAGCTTGGCGGAAGCGGTGGGATTCGAACCCACGATACGGTTGCCCGTATGCCAGTTTTCAAGACTGGAGCCTTCAACCACTCGGCCACGCTTCCATACCGATTCAGCGGCGTGGCTAGAAATCTGCTAGACGGCGGCGTTGCCGCACCATGTAGCGTTTCTCCAAGCCCCTGCTAAACGATTCTAACTACACTCCTTTTTTGTCAGCCTGCGATGCCAAGGGCTGAAACCCCCAGCAACTTTCAAGACCGCTGCCTTAAACCACTCGGCCACCTGTCCGTGCGAGTTCGATGCCGCTAGCGCCGAACAGCGGCTTTGTCACGGTCGATCCGGCATCGGTGCGCGGTCGGCGGAGGCGGCACGGCTATTTCCTTGGCGCAAGCGGTGTGCAACACACGGCAGACGATGAAAGCATTGAAGCGCCTTCGATTCCTCGCCGCAGCTTTGATCGCCGGGGCATCGCTCGCTCTTGGCCCGTCGGTTCCCGCGCAGTCTGCCGCGAGCGAGGAGGCCGGGTTCCAGGCCTATCTCCAGTTGCTCACCGCCCGGGCACGGGGTGAGGGGGTCCGCGAAGCGACGATCCAGCAGATGACCGCCGGGCTGACCTTCAATCCCCGCGTCATCCAGCTCGATCGCGGTCAGCCCGGCGGCCTGCCGACTTCGACGCCGACCGCTCCTCCCGCCTTCGAACCCTATCGCCGCCAACACGTCGATGCCGCCCGGATCAACGGTGGGCGCGCGGCCTATGCGCGGGCCGCAGGCATCCTGCCGCAGATCGAGGGACAATACGGCGTACCC
Organism: Novosphingobium sp.; assembly: GCA_047605105.1. GTDB lineage: Bacteria > Pseudomonadota > Alphaproteobacteria > Sphingomonadales > Sphingomonadaceae > Novosphingobium. The sequence continues at coordinate 19,285 of JASGGH010000020.1, forward strand.
GGCCAGATCCTGATCGCGATCTGGGGCCATGAGACGAATTACGGCAGCTACAAGGGCGATTTCGACCTGTCGCGCTCGCTGGCAACGCTCGCCTTCGAAGGCCGGCGGCGCGATCTCTTCGCCGACGAATGGGTCGCCCTGGTCAAGATCGCCGATCAGGGCGTGCCGCGCAGCCAGTTGGTCGGATCCTGGGCGGGCGCCTTCGGCAATCCTCAGTTCCTGCCATCGATGTACCTGCGGCTCGCCCGCGACGGCGATGGCGACGGGCGGCGCGACATCATGAACTCGACGCCGGATACCCTGGCTTCGATCGCCAACTATTTCCGTGATGCCGGCTGGCGGCGCGGCGTGCCGTGGGGCGTCGCCGCGCGCGTGCCCGACGGGTTCGACCGCGCCGGCATCACCAACCGCCTGGTCTCGCCGGTCTGCCCGCGGGTACATGCCCGCCTTTCGGCCTGGAAGACGGTAGGCGAATGGCGTGCGCTGGGCGTCACCCCCCAGGGCTACATGGCCGACGATGTTCTCGCGGCGCTGCTCGAACCCGACGGTCCGGGACGAACTGCCTACCTCTTAACCGGGAATTATAGGGTTATCCTCGAATATAACTGCTCAAACTACTACGCGCTTTCCGTGGGGTTGCTTGCAGATGAGATTGCCCGCTGACCGTTTTCTGCCGCTTTCGGCGCTCGCACTCCTTGCCGCCTGCGGCGGGGCGACTCACAGCGAGGTAGCCGTCGCGCCGCCGGCTGCCGGGCCGGGGGCCGACTATCCGATCGTGGTCGGGCAGCCGTTTACCATAGATGGCGTGACCTATGTCCCCGCCGACAAGATGAATGTCGATCAGGTCGGCTATGCCTATGCGGGCACCGAGGGCGGTTCGGCTGTGTCGGCCGCCCACCGCACCCTGCCGCTCCCCAGCTACGCCGAGGTCACGTCGCTCGATACCGGCAAGACCATCCTGGTCAGGATCGAGCGCCGCGGCCCGATGAGCGGCGACGGCCTGATCGAGTTGTCCCCCGGTGCGGTGGCGCAGCTCGGCGCGAACGCTTCGGGCAAGACCCCCGTCCGGGTTCGGCGCGTCAATCCGCCGGAAATCGAGCGTGCGGCGTTGCGCAGCGGCACGCGCGCGCCAGAGCGCATGGAAACCCCCAAGTCGCTGGTGGCAGTGCTGCTGCGCAAGCTGAACCCGGCCGCGCCGGTCGCGGCACCGATACCGGAGAGCACGCCGCTTCCCAATCTCGCCGCGATCGCCGCGGCGCCGAAGCCGGTTGCCGCCGAGCGCAAGCCGCGCACCACCACGCCGGCGAAGCCCACGCCGCCGCCGTCCTCGGCTCCCGCCAGCGCTTCGACCCGTGCTCCGACGCCGGCCCCGATCGCCGCCAAGCCTGCCGCCTCACCGGCCACGGCTTCGCGGGGCGGCAACGTCGTCCAGGTCGGCGCCTTCGCGAGCAAGGCGAACGCCGAGGCGAGCGCGGCCAAGCTCGGGGGCAGCGTCAGCGCCTCAGGTCGCCTGTGGCGCGTTCGGATGGGGCCCTACGCCGTGCATAACGATGCCGCGGCCGCGCTGGCGAAGGCCCGGGGCGCGGGCTATAGCGACGCACGAATCCAGCGCGCGGACTGACTTGACTCAGCCGCCCTCGCGCTGATGCGCTGAGGGAGGCGGAGTGAAGCACAGGCCGGGAATTGCGTTGCTGGCTCTGGCCGTTGCGGCCCCGGCTGCGTCCTCGCCCGCAGTGCTGCCCCAGCCATACCTGCCGGCAGCGCCGAGTGCGGTTTCGGGGGTTCCGGTCTATCTCGCCGTCGATCTGCAGGCGCATCAGATCCTGGCCGAGCACAATATCGACCGGGTGTTTCTGCCGGCCTCGATGACCAAGGTGATGACGGTTTTCGTCGCCTTCGAGCTCATGTCGCAGGGCAAGCTGGCTCCCGATCTGCACTTGGTGGTCGATCCGCGGACCGCGGCAACCTGGAGCAGCCGCGGAACCGGCATGCGCCTGAAGGCCGGCGAGCAGGTATCCGTCGACATGCTGCTCCACGGCATCACCACGGTTTCCGCCAACGATGCGAGCGTCGTCCTTGCCGAAGGCGCGGCCGGCAGCGTGGAGAACTGGACCGCGCTCATGAATGCGGAGGCCCGCAAGCTGGGCATGAGCCGTAGCCGTTTCGCGACGCCCAACGGTTGGCCCGACGGGGGCGCGACGCACGTCAGCGCGGCAGACCTGATCAGGCTCGGCTCGGTCATGGTCGAACGTCACCCCGAGCTCTACCGCCGCTATTTCGGCAAGAAGTCGCTGGCCTGGAACGGCGTGACTCAACAGAATCACGATCCCACCGTCGGTGTCGTGCCCGGTGCCGACGGGATCAAGACCGGACATACCCGCGAATCCGGATACTCGTTTCTGGGCACCGCGCTGCGCGGCGATCGCCGGGTCATGATCGTCATCGGCGGGGCCAGCAGCGAGGCCCAGCGGGCCGAGGCCGCCAGGACGCTCATCGAGTGGAGCTTCGCCGCATGGGAGGCCAGGCCGCTCTTCCGCAAGGGCGCCGTGGTGGGCGAGGCGCAAGTGCAGGGGGGGAACCTTCGCAAGCTTCAGCTCGTCGCTCCAATCGGCGCCGGGGTGGCAATCCCGGCCGGAACCAAGCCCCACGTCACGACGACGATCCGCTATCGCGGCCCGCTGATCGCCCCGATCGCCAAGGGGGCTGAGGTCGCCTGGCTGGAGATCGCGGTGTCAGGTAAGCCCGTCAGCCGCGTGCCGCTTGCCGCCGCGACCGAAGTCGGCAAAGCGGGGCCGCTTGACCGCCTCGCCAATGGACTTGCAGGATGGCTGCCATGAGACGCGGCAAGTTCATTGCGCTAGAAGGGGGCGAGGGGGCGGGCAAGTCGACCCAGGCGCGGCTTCTGGCCGAGGCTCTTGCCGGGCGGGGAATCGAGACGGTCGTCACCCGCGAGCCCGGAGGGACTGCGGGCGCCGAGGCGATCCGTGCTCTGCTTCTGGACACCTCGGGCGAGGGCTGGAATCCACGAGCCGAAGCCCTGCTGTTCGCGGCGGCGCGCTCCGATCACGTCGAAAGGGTCATCTGCCCCGCGCTCGATGCCGGGAAATGGGTCATCTGCGATCGCTTCGTCGATTCGAGCCGAGCCTATCAGGGTGGGGGCGGGGGGCTTCGCGACGAGGACATCCGCACCCTGCACCGGATCGGCAGCAAGGACCTCTACCCCGACATCACGCTGCTGATCGAGGTTTCGCCGGAGATGGCGCTCCAGCGCACCTCGCTGCGTGACGGAACCGCTTCCGATCGCATCGGCGGCCGGAGCGCCGACTACCACGCCGAGGTCACGGCGTCCTTTCGGGCGATGGCGGAGATCGATCCCGAGCGGTTTGTCCGGATCGACGGCAATGGCACGCGCGAGGAAACGCACGCGCAGATCCTGGCGGCACTGCCGTGTTGATCGGTCACGACCAGGCCTGGCACGAATGGCGCGCCGCGATGGCGTCCGAGCGGATGCACCACGCCTGGATCCTCTCGGGCAAACAAGGACTTGGCAAAGCCTCTTTCGCCCGCGAAGCCGCCCAGGCCCTGGTCGCCGAGCCCGGCGTGCCCCAGCCCGCCGCCGACACCCATCCCGACATCCTCGTGCTCGGCCATCTGCCGAGCAACGACGACGAGGAAAAGAAGCGGGCCGAAGGGAAGCCCTATCAGACCAAGCGCAACATCACGATCGACCAGGTCCGCCGTATGCAGCAGCGCCTGACGACCCGGCCGACTCTCGGCAATCGCCGCGCCGTCGTCATCGACCCCGCCGACGACCTGGAAAAGGGCGCGGTGAATGCCTTGCTCAAGAGCCTGGAGGAACCCCCGTCGGGCACATTCTTCCTGCTTGTCACCCACCGGCCGGGACGGCTGCTGCCTACGGTGCGCTCGCGCTGTCGGACCGTTCGTTTCGCTCCGCTGCCCGATGCCGATGTCGCGGCGATCCTCGCACGCGAGACTCCCCAGGCCGACGCGGCGACATGCCGCGCCGCCGTCGCTGCCGCCGAGGGTTCGCCAGGCTCCGCCTTGGCCTTCGTCGAGCAGAACCTCGGCGCCCTGCATGGCGTCATGTTGCAATTGCTCCGCGACGGAGACCCCGCCTTCGCCCTGCGCGGAATCCTGGCCGGCGAGATCGGTGCGCGCCCGGACCGGGAGCGGATGCAGGCCACGCTGGAACTCGCCCGGGCCGTTCTCGCCGGGGAACTGAACTCCGCCCCGCGCGAACGCCAGGCCAGGATCATCGCGGCTCACGGCGAACTGACCGTGCTCACGGCGCAGGCGCCGACCTACAACTTCGATCCCGGGCTCCTAGCGATGGAAATTGGCGGGTTGCTGGCCTCGACGGCACTGCCTAGAGAGACGGCTTCCACGTCCTAGAATAAGAGATTGCGCGCCGGGATGGCCGAACCTTTCTACATTACCACCGCGATCAGCTACCCAAATGGCAAACCGCATATCGGCCATGCCTACGAGGCAATCGCCGCCGACGTCATCGCGCGGCACCAGAAGGCACGGGGCCGTGACGTCCGGTTCCAGACCGGCACCGATGAGCATGGGTTGAAGATGGCTCAGAAGGCGCGTGAACTCGGCGTCACGCCGATGGGGCTGGCGACGGAGATGTCCCAGTATTTCATCGATATGTGCCAAGCCTTGAACGTGCAGTATGATGTCTTCCTGCGCACCACGGAGCCACGCCATCACGACGCCAGCCAGGCACTGTGGCAGCGCATGGAAGCCGCCGGCGATCTCTACCTCGATCGCTACGAAGGCTGGTACTCGGTCCGTGACGAGGCCTATTACGACGAAAGCGAACTGACCCGGGGGGAGGACGGCGAAACGCTCTCGCCGCAAGGCACCCCGGTGGAGTGGACCGTGGAGGAAAGCTGGTTCTTCCGGCTCTCCAACTATGCGGAGCCGTTGCTCGAGCTGTTCAACGAAAACCCCGAGTGGCTCCGCCCGGAAAGCCGCCGCAACGAAATCCTGCGCTTCATCGAAAGCGGCCTGCGCGACCTTTCGGTGTCGCGGACCAGTTTCGATTGGGGTGTGAAGGTGCCCAATGCTGACGGCCATGTGATGTACGTCTGGGTCGATGCGCTGACCAACTATCTGACGGGCCTAGGTTTTCCCAAAGAGACCCCGGAATTCGCCAAGTGGTGGCCCGCTGACCTCCACTTGATCGGCAAGGACATCGTGCGCTTCCATGCGGTCTACTGGCCGGCTTTCCTGATGAGCGCCAAGCTGCCGCTGCCTCGGCAGATCTTCGGCCACGGCTTCCTGCTCAACCGCGGACAGAAGGAATCGAAGTCGGTCGGCAACGTCACCGATCCGCTCGATCTGGCCGCGAAGTACGGCGTCGATACCTTGCGCTATTTCCTGATGCGCGAGGTCGTGTTCGGGCAGGACGGCTCCTATTCGCCCGAGGCGATCGTGACCCGCGCCAATGCGGAATTGGCCAACAGCTTCGGCAACCTCGTGCAGCGCGTGCTCTCGTTCATCGCCAAGAACTGCGGCGGCGGCTTTACTGCGACGGCTCCGATGACGGAGGCCGATCAAGCGCTTCGCGCCAAGGTTCAGCTCACTTGCCGTGAAGAGCTGCCCTGCGCGTTCGACCGCCTGGCCTTCTCGCATGGCCTCGAGGTATGGATGCAGGCTGTTTTCGCGTGCAACCAGTACGTCGACGAGCAGGCGCCCTGGGCGCTGCGCAAGACCGACCCCGAGCGCATGGAGCGCGTCCTGGCGACGCTCTGCGGCTGCATCCGCGACCTCGCGGTGGCGGTTTCGGCGGTGATCCCCACGGCTTCGGCCAGGATGCTCGATGCGCTGTGCATCCCCGCCGATCAGCGCGATCTGGCCTCGCTCGGTGAAGACATCGCCCTCGGGCCGATCCGGGTCGATAATCCGACGCCGGTCTTCCCCCGCCTCGAAATGCCCACCGAAGCAGCCGCATGATGCTGATCGATTCGCACTGTCACCTCGAATACAAAGGTCTGGTCGAGGACCAGCAGGGCGTTCTCGCCCGTGCCCGCGAGGCCGGTATTAGCGGGTTTCTCAATATCTCGACCCGCCAGCGCGAATGGGAGCAGGTCATCGCCACCGCCGAACGCGAGGCCGATGTCTGGGCATCGGTCGGGATCCATCCACACGAGGCCGATGCTCACGCCGATTTGGGCGCAGCCGCTCTGCTCGAATCCGCCGAGCGGACCAAAGTGGTCGCGATCGGCGAGACTGGGCTCGACTACTTTTACGACCATTCCGACCGCGAGACCCAGCGTGCCCTGTTCCGCACGCATATCGCGGTCGCGCGCGAGACCGGGCTGCCGCTGATCGTCCACACCCGTGAGGCCGAAGCCGATACCGCCGAAATCCTCGCCGACGAGATGGGGAAGGGGACTTTTCCCGGACTTATCCACTGCTTTACCGCCAGTGCCGACTTTGCGCGGAAAGTGCTCGACCTGGGGCTGACGATCTCGCTTTCGGGGATCGTGACATTCAAGAATGCCAAGGACTTGCAGGTGATTGCCACCGAACTACCCGAAGATCGCCTGCTGGTCGAAACCGATGCGCCTTTCCTCGCCCCGATCCCGCACCGGGGGCGGGTCTGCGAGCCGGCATTCACCGCCGATACTGCGCGGTTTGTGGCGCATCTGCGCGGGATCGAACCGGAAAGGCTCGCCGCGGCCACTACCCGGAACTTTCACCATTTGTTTCGGCGCGCAGCGGGGGCAGGCCGGGGGACGGCGGCGTGAAGCTCATCATGCTGGGCTCGGGCACCTCAACCGGAGTGCCCCGGATCGGCAACGATTGGGGCGAATGCGATCCTAGCGAACCGAAAAACCGGCGGACCCGCGTCTCGATCATCGTCGAAAGCGCGGCGGGCCAGCGCATTCTTGTCGACACCCCGACAGACCTGCGCCAACAGCTTCTCCACAGGTCTATCGACAGGGTCGATGCCGTCTTCTGGACGCACGATCACGCCGACCATTGCCACGGCATCGATGACCTGCGGCCGATGCGCTACGGGCGTGGCGGGCCGATCCCGGGCTATGCCGCGGATGAGACGGTGCGGCGGCTGCGCATGCGGTTCGACTATGTCTTTGCCGGGCAGCACGGCTATCCGACCATCGTCGCAATCGAAGCGCTCGATCGGCTGAAGATCTGCGCCGGGTTCGGCATCGGTTGGTGCCAGATGCCGCACGGGCCGGCGCAGAGCACTGCCTATCGCTTCGACGCCGACGGCAGATCAATCGGTTATGCGACGGACTTCAGCGCAATCACCCGTGAAATGGTCGATCTCTTCATGGGCGTAGACCTGCTGGTGATCGACTGCCTGCGCCGCGATCCGCATCCGACCCACGCCAACCTCGGCATGGCGCTCGAGCTTGCCGAAGCAAGCCGTGCGCGCCAAGCCGTGCTGACGCATCTGGACAAGTCGATGGACTACGCGACCTTGTCGGCCGAAGTTCCAGCGCATGTGGTCGTCGGCTATGACGGCCTGGAGATCGTTGCATGATCGGGCCGTCATGCTGACCGCCGGTGCCATCGCGGCCTCGGGATGGCTTTTCCTCAACTGGCGGGCACTGGACGGCCATGGCCTCAGTTTCGAGCGCAAGATGCAGTTCGCGGTCGCCTGGGCAGTGATTATCGCCGGCCTGGCATTCGTTCTGGGACGAGTGGGCTGACGAGATCGAACATCTTATATTTAACATAATATATATTATCATTCTTGACTATGACCGAAACCCAGTTCCCCCCTCTCGAACGCCTCCTGGCGATCATGGCGCGCCTTCGCGATCCGGCAACGGGCTGCGACTGGGACCGCGCGCAGTCCTTCGCCACGATCGCGCCGTACACGATCGAGGAGGCTTACGAAGTCGCCGATGCGATCGAGCGGAACGACCTTGCGGCACTGCGCGAGGAACTCGGCGACCTGTTGCTCCAGGTCGTGTTCCATGCCCGCATGGCGGAAGAAGCTGGAAGTTTTGGTTTTGGGGATGTTGCCGTTGCGATCGCTGACAAGATGGAAGCACGGCATCCGCATCTTTTCGGCGATGCAGCTAGCGATGCGGCCGACGATGGCGCTGCTCGTGAGGCGCGCTGGGAACGCATCAAGGCCGAGGAACGCGCCGCCAAGGGGGCTTCCGGAGCGCTCGACGGCGTGGCGCTTGCCCTGCCGGCCTTGCTGCGCGCGGAGAAGCTTCAGAAGCGCGCGGCCCGCGTCGGCTTCGACTGGCCGGATACGACCGGCCCGGCCGAAAAGGTGCGCGAGGAGATGATCGAGCTGGACGAGGCCGCTTCCCCCGACCACCGCTTCGCCGAAGCCGGAGATCTGCTCTTCGCCGCGGTCAATCTCGTGCGCGCCCACGGCGTCGCGCCCGAAGAGGCATTGCGGGCGGCGAATGCGAAGTTCGAGCGGCGATTTCGGGCGATGGAAGCCCTGGCCGCGGCACAGGGCGTGGACTTCGCCGGCTTGTCGCTCGACCGGCAGGAAACTCTGTGGCAGGCCGTCAAGCGGTCAGAGGCGAACGAAGCGCCCTAGCTCGCGCGGGGTCAGCTTGACGGTCAGACGCAGCTCGGGCCCCTGCTCGCCCTCGTCGGCCCGGGTCTCCTCGATCACTTCGCCGTGGGCGTGGAGCCAGGCCAGGCGCTGCCCGTCCCCCGCCGGCAGGACGAACTGGTGCAGCTTCGCGCCCGCGGTCAGAAATGCCCCGATCCGATCCAGCAAATCGCGCGAGCCTTCACCCGTAAGCGCCGATGCAGGAACGATTATCTCATCCGGACGCGCCGCGATGATCTCGCGCAGATCGGCCGCGCGCCCGGCGCTGAGAAGATCCCACTTGTTCCAGACCTCGACGATGGGAATCGTCGGCCGCTCCCCCTCCTCGATCAGCCCGAGGTCGGCGAGCACCTGCAGGACTTCACGCCGCTGCGACTTGCTTTCGGGACTGGCGATGTCGCGGACGTGGACGATCACGTCCGCGCCGGTGACCTCTTCGAGCGTCGCCCGGAAGGCCGCGACGAGCTGGGTCGGCAGGTCGGAAATGAACCCGACCGTGTCGGAGAGGATCGCCTTGTCGAGCCCCGGCAGGCGGATCGCCCGCATCGTAGGATCGAGCGTGGCGAAGAGCAGGTCCTCCGCCATGACGTCGGCGCCGGTCAAGCAGTTGAAAAGAGTGGATTTTCCGGCGTTCGTATAGCCGACCAGGGCGATCACCGGCCAGGGCGCCCTGCCCCGCCGTTCCCGGTGCAGCCCCCGCGTGCGGCGGACCTGCTCGAGCTCCTTGCGCAGCTTCGCCATGCGATCGCGGATCAGCCGGCGGTCGGCCTCGATCTGGGTCTCGCCCGGGCCGCCGAGGAAGCCGAAGCCGCCGCGCTGGCGCTCCAAGTGCGTCCAACTGCGCACCAACCGGCCGGCTTGGTAGTCCAGATGCGCCAGCTCGACCTGCAGGCGGCCCTCCGCGGTAGCCGCCCGCTCGCCGAAGATCTCCAGGATCAGCCCGGTGCGATCGATGACCTTGCGTTTGAGTTTTTCCTCGAGGTTGCGCTGCTGGATCGCGCTCAGCGAACCATCGACGATAACCAGTTCGGCCTCGTTCTGATTGCAGGCGACGTCGATGTTCGCGATCTGCCCCTCGCCGAACAGCGTGGCGGCCCGCGCCTCGCGGATCGGGACTATGAAAGCCTCGACGACTTCGATCCCGATCGCGAGCGCCAGTCCCCTCGCCTCTTCGAGACGCGCATCGGGATCCTGACCGGCACCACCTCTCACGCGGAACTCGGGGCAGGCGATGACGGCTCTGGCGCCGCGGCTTACTTCGCCCTGAAGGTCGTCAACGATCAGTCGTCGTTCTCCTCACCGTCCCATTCGCCCGTCAGGTCGACCGGGGTGACGGGCTGGATCGTGGAAACCGCATGCTTGTAGGCCAGTTGAACGTAGCCTTCACGCTCCAGCAGCATGCAGAACAGGTCGTAGGCGGCGACGCGGCCTTGCAGCATCACGCCATTGACCAGGAACATCGTCACCTGCACCCCCGCATTGCGAATCGAGGAGAGGAATACGTCCTGCAGCAGGCGGACCTTCTTGCCCGCATCGACCCCGGCCGCGAACAGGCGCGGATCGACGGGCTGGCTGGGCATGATCGTCGAGATCGCGTGCTTGTAGACCAGTTGCGATTGCCCATCGCGGCGCAGCAGGATCGAGAAATTGTCGAACCAGGTCACGATGCCCTGCAGCTTGACGCCCTTGACCAGGAACATGGTCACCGGGACCTTGTTCTTGCGCAGCAGGTTGAGGAACTGGTCCTGAAGGTTCTGCCCCTTGGCGGCAGTGGTCCCTGCGGGAACGGGGGCGGGCGAGGAGTCGAGCTCCGGCTCGGCGGATGCGGGTTTGGGGCGCGCGGAAAGTGTCCGTCCACTCATGTGAGATTCTCCTTCTTGTTGGCGGCCGCTTGTGCGATCCGCGATCTGGCCGGGCGTTACGTGCCCAGCCGGTTAGACGGGCTGGATGCTACCGAACTGTGCCGCCTGCGTAAATGCGCAATATAGACGCTGTGTTCCGATAGATTCTTGCCGTTGCAGAAAAATGTCTTTCAGCTTCAGGCGTCCTCTTCCTCATCCTCCCGCCGATCGACCATGCCGAGGAGCTTGAGCTTGCGATGAAGCGCCGAGCGCTCCATCCCGATGAAGGTCGCGGTGCGGGAGATATTGCCCGAGAAGCGCCGGATCTGGACCTTCAGGTACTCGCGCTCGAAATTCTCCCGGGCCTCGCGCAGGGGCACGCCCATCAGCGAGGTCAGGCCCGAATCGCCGCTCAACCGGCTGTTCACCACCTCGGGCGGCAGCATGTCCGCCTCGATCCGCGCGATCTTGTCGCGAGGGGTGAGGATGACCGTGCGTTCGATCACGTTGCGCAGCTGGCGAACGTTGCCCGGCCATTCGTAGGACTGGAGCGCGGCCATCGCCTCGACCGCCACTTCGGGCGGAGCAAGGCCCTGGTCGGTGGCGTAGCGGGCGAAGAAGTGCTCGACCAGGCTGGGAATATCCTCGCGGCGCTCGGACAGCGACGGGATGCGCACCGGCACGACGTTCAGCCGATAGAACAGATCCTCGCGGAACCGCTTCTCGGCAATCTCGGCCTCGAGATCGCGCGACGTCGACGAGACCACCCGAACATCGACGCGAATCTGGCGGTTGCCGCCGACGCGAACGAAGGCCTGGTCGGTGAGCACCCGCAAGATCCGCGCCTGGGTGGAGAGCGGCATGTCGGCCACTTCATCGAGATAAAGCGTCCCGCCATCGGCCATTTCCAACAGGCCCGCCCGGACCAGCTTGCCCTCGGCCTCCTCGCCGAACAGCTCCTGCTCGAAGCGCTCGGGCGTGATTCGCGCGGAATTGACCACGACGAAGGGGTTGGCGGCACGCGGGCTCCAGTCGTGCAGCAGCCGCGCGGCCACTTCCTTGCCCGCTCCCGCCGGCCCGGAGATCAGCAGACGGCTGCCGGTATTGGAAATCCGCTTCAGCGTCGCGCGGACCTGGTTGATCGCGGTGCTGGACCCGGTGAACTCGTTCCAGACCGGGGCCTGCTCCTTCAGCCGGGCATTCTGGCGGCGCAATTGCTCGGTCTCGGTCGCCCGGCCGACCAGGAGCAGCAGGCGCTCGGCCTCGAACGGCTTCTCGATGAAGTCCATCGCCCCGCGACCGATCGCCGAGACCGCGGTGTCGATATTGCCGTGGCCGGAGAAGATGATCACCGGCAACTCGGGCTCGCGCACCTTGATCGCATCGAGCACTTCGAGGCCGTCCATCGGGCTGCCGTGGAGCCAGACGTCGAGCAGCACCAGCGAGGGCCGCCGCTCGTCGATCGCGTTCAGCGCCGATTGGCTGTCGCCCGCGGTTCGGCACTCGTAGCCCTCGTCGCTGAGCACCCCGGCAACGAGATCGCGAATGTCCTTTTCATCGTCGACGATCAGAATATCGAGCGCCATCCGGCTCCTACTCCATCCAAATACACTGTTCACTCAGCCGCTTCCGGCGTGCGCTGGCGGGCGAGCGGATCGCGCGCGAACCGCAGGCAGACCATGGTTCCGCCGCCGGGAGCGCTGGCGAAGTTCATGTCTCCGCCATGCTCCTCGACGATCTTGTTGACGATGGCGAGACCGAGCCCGGTGCCCTTCTCCCGCGTCGTAACGTAAGGCTCGACGATGCGCTCCCGGTCCTGCGGCAGGCCGATGCCGTTGTCGGTCACCCGGACCTCGACCTGATCGCCGATCAGCAGCATGGCCAGCGAGATCTTGCCGCGATAGTCCTCGCCGGCGGTCTTGGCCTTGGCTTCGACCGCCTCGACGGCATTCTTGAGCACATTGGTCATGGCCTGGCCGAACTGGTGACGGTCGCAGGCGATGGTGTCGATCCCCTCTTCCGCCGCGAAAACGAAGTCGATGTCGGGACGGGCGACCTCCTGGAGGAATAGCGACTGCCGCGCGAGATCGACCGGATCCTCGTTGCGGAACACCGGCTTGGGCAGCCGCGCGAAGGACGAGAATTCGTCGACCATCTTCCTGAGGTCGCCGACCTGGCGGATGATCGTGGCGGTCAGTTCCTCGAACAGCTCGGGATCGGTGGCGATCTGCTTGCGGTAGCGGCGGTTGAGCCGCTCGGTAGCGAGCTGGATCGGGGTCAGCGGGTTCTTGATCTCATGCGCGATCCGCCGGGCCACGTCGGACCAGGCCGCCTGGCGCTGGTCGAGCAGCTGGCGGGTGATGTCCTCGAAGGTGATGACTTGGTGCCCGGCGGTGGCGCGGCTGATCTTGACCGCCAGGGTAAGCAGTTCGCCGCCCTTGCCGTGCTGGACGATCCCGCCGGTCAGGCCTGCCTCGATCATCTCGGCCAACTGAGGCACCAGGTCGGTAAGGTGCACGCCCATCTCGGTCGGCCCCTGGCGCTCGAGCAGCAGCTTCTGGGCCGAGCTGTTCATCAGCAGGACCGCTCCGTCGGCATCGAGGGAAATGATCCCCGCGGTAACCGATTCGAGCACGGCCTCGATGAACGAACGGCGTTCGTCGAGCTGGCTGTTGGCACTGACCAGCGCCTGCGTCTGGCGCTCGATCTGCTCGGTCATGCGGTTGAAGGCGCGATTGAGCAGGCCGATCTCGTCGGTGCCCTGGCGGCCTTCGACACGCAGGGAGTAATTGCCGCCGCCGACGCTGCGCGCGGCAGAGACCAGGCTGTAGAGCGGCTTCACCTGGCGATCGGCAAAGCGCAGCGCGAACCACACGGCCAGGCCGACCAGTGCGAGCGAAGCGACGAACAGGGTCACGTTGAACTGCAGCTGCATCACCCGGGCGCGCTGGGTCAGCGTCTGATAGGCGCGCACGATGTTCTCTGCGCGCTGGCCCTGGCTGAACGCCAGCAGGTCCGAAGTGCGGGCTGCATAGAGATAGACATGCGCCGCGCGGTCGATCGGCGTGATCGCCTCGATCCGATTGGCATCGGCGTTGACGATGATCTCCTCGCCGCCTTCGATCCGCAGCAGTTCCTGCGGAGTGACCTGCTCGCGGGTGTCGTTCTTGTCGGGCACGGTCGTGGCGGCGGTACGGAGCTTGCCGTCCGGCCCCTTTTCCAGGATCGCCGCTTCGTTGAGCTTGCGCTGGACCACCTGAATCATGAAGCCTTCGGCGAATTTCGGATCGACGAGAGTCATCTGGCCCAGCGCCCCACGCACGTCGCTGGCCATTTGCAGGGTTTCGCCCTTCACGTCGCGCAGGTTCTGCTCGTAGTAGCCCTGGGCCAGCTTGTTCGCGTTCTCGAGCATGCCGCGGGACTTGTCCGAGAACCAGAAATCGACGCCCGACTGGAACATCACCGAAGCGAAGATCACCACCAGCAGCGTCGGGATCGCCGCGACCATGGAGAACAGGAACACTAGCTGGGTGTGCATCCGCCCCGTGCCGCCGATCGTCTCCGCCGCGCGGCGCAAGGCCATGCGGCGGCCGAGCAGCACCAGGATCGCCATGGCCGGCACGAGCGTGCCGATCAGCAAGGTGGCGGTCAGGCTGGAAGGGAGCAACTCGCCCTTCCCGGTCTGGGTGGTCAGGACCACCCAGGTGGTGACCGTCGCGGCAAGGAAGCCGAGGACGGCAACGGCCTCGATGATGGCGAACACATTGGCCCGCCGCGCCGCGATCTGCATGCGCCGCGACCAACGTGGCCACCGCCGCGGTCCAGTTCCGTGCTTGGTCATAATCGTTGCATAGTCACAACATTACTGTTGCCTGTTTGCAAGGACTTTTCGCTCAACAGGTCTTCCGGGCCCAGGCGTCAGGCGGCTGCGAAGGCATCCGCGGGCAGCGCCATCATCGCCCCTGCCCCGCCCTCGATCTTGCGCCGCAGGGCGCCGGCGTCGGGAGCGAAGCGTTCGGCGAAATAGCGCGCGGTGACCAGCTTGGCCTCGTAGAAGGCGCGGTCTTCGCCGCCGGCGGCCATGGCCGCGCCCGCGACCTTGGCCATGCGCAGCCACATCAGGCCGAGGGCGACTATGCCGGCGATGTGCATGTAGTGATGCGCCCCCGCCCCGGCATTGTCCGGATCGGCCATGGCGTTCTGCATGAACCACATCGTCGCGGCCTTGAGCTCGCCGTTCGCCTTCTCGATCCGGCCCGCCACGTCCGCCAGATTCTCGTCACCCTTGGCCGCGGCGCATTCGTCGTCGACGAGCTTGAAGAAGGCCTGGATTGCCCGGCCCATGTTGGCGGCGAGCTTGCGGCCGACGAGGTCCATCGCCTGGACGCCGTTGGCGCCTTCGTAGATCATGGCGATCCGCGCATCGCGGACGAACTGCTCCATGCCGTTCTCGGCGATGTAGCCGTGCCCGCCCCAGATCTGCTGCATGTTGACCGCGACTTCGAAGCCCTTGTCGGTGCCGTAGCCCTTGACCACGGGGGTCAGCAGCCCGAGCAGGTCGTCGGCGGCCTGACGCGCTTCCTCGCTGTCCGCCTGGTGAGCCAGGTCGACCTGGAGGCCGACCCACAGCGCCAGGGCGCGCATCCCCTCGGTGAACGCCTTGGCATCCATCAGCATGCGGCGGACGTCGGGGTGGACGATCAGCGGATCGGCCTTCTCCGCCGGCTCGGCAGGCCCGGTGAGCGCCCTGCCCTGCCGCCGGTCACGGGCATAGGCGGCCCCGTTCTGGTAGGCCACTTCCGCCTGAGCCAAGCCCTGGATCCCGACCCCGAGCCGGGCCGCGTTCATCATGATGAACATCGCGGCGAGGCCCTTGTTCTCCTCGCCGACCAGCCACCCGGTCGCGCCGTCGTAGTTCATCACGCAGGTGGCATTGGCGTGGATGCCCATCTTGTGCTCGATCGCCCCGCAGGAGACGGCGTTGCGCGCGCCCAGGGAGCCGTCGTCGTTCACCAGCACCTTGGGCACCACGAACAGCGAGATGCCCTTGGTCGAATCCGGCGCGTCGGGCGTCTTGGCCAGGACCAGGTGGACGATGTTGTCGGCAAGGTCGTTGTCGCCCGACGAGATGAATATCTTGGTCCCGGTGATCTGGTAGGAGCCGTCGCCCTGCGGCACGGCCTTGGTGCGGATCAGGCCGAGGTCGGTGCCGCACTGCGGCTCGGTCAGGTTCATCGTCCCGAGCCATTCGCCCGAGACCATCTTGGGCACGTACTTGTGCTGCAGCTCCGCCGAAGCCTTGGCCAGCAGCGCCGAGATCGCGCCGTTGGTGAGGCCCGGGTACATCGCGAAGGCCTGGTTGGCCGAGGACATGAACTCCTCGACCGCGAAGGCCAGGACATGCGGCATCTCCTGCCCGCCGAACTCGGCCGGCGCGCCCAGCGTTCCCCAGCCCGCCTCGCGGAACCGGGCGAAGGCCTCCCTGAAGCCCTTGGGCGTGGTGACCGTGCCGTCGGCCTGCCGGGTGCAGCCCTCGGCATCGCCCGAGGCGTTGAGCGGCGCCAGCACCTCGGCGGCGAACTTGCCCGCTTCCTCGATCACCGCATCGACGATGTCCGGCGTCGCGCCTGCGAAGCCCGGCAGGTTGCCGTAGCTTTCGAGTTTCAGGACCTCGTTGATGACGAAGCGGGTGTCGCGGGTCGGGGCCTTGTAGCTGGGCATGGTTCTCTCCGGTCGGGTCAGCCGCGCCTGGCCGGCGGCATTTCCATGGCTTCGAGGTGGGTGATGAAGCCGGTCAGTTCGGCGATCGAGGCGTCGATGTCGGCGCGGTGGCGTTGCAGCTTGGCGACCTTTTCACGGCATCGCTCGATCGTCGCGAGCCGCTGGGCGACGCGTCCGTCGCCGATGTCGTAGAGGTCGATCAGCTCCTTGATCTCGGTCAGGCTGAAGCCGACGTTCTTGCCGCGCAGGATCCAGGCGAGCCGGGCGCGGTCGCGGCGGCCGTAGACCCGGGTCAGCCCGTGCCGCGCCGGGGCGAGCAGGCCTTCGTCCTCGTAAAAGCGCAGCGCCCGGGCGGTCGTGCCGAACTCCGCGGTCAGGTCGGAGATCGACCAGGTCCGCTCGGGCTCGTCGGGCAGACCGGAACCGTCGTGGGAGGGAATCGCAGCGGCCATGACGGGCAACATGCATTCCCTTTACGTAAACGTCAATCCATTATGCGGGTCAGCCCCTCGCCCTCGAGCCGGCGGTAGAAACAGGCCGTGGCGCCGGTGTGGCAGGCCGGGCCATGCGGGGTCACCTTGAGCACGAGCGCATCCTGATCGCAGTCGACCAGGATCTCGTCGATCTTGAGCACGTGCCCCGAGGTCTCCCCCTTCATCCACAGCCGGCCCCGCGACCGGGAGTGGAAGTGGGCCAATCCGGTCTCGCGCGTCCTGGTCAGCGCCTCGGCGTCCATGAAGGCCAGCATCAGGACTTCGCGCGTCGCCGAATCGACCGCAACCGCTGTCAGCAGGCCTTTTTCATCGAATTTGGGAAGGAAGGTATCGCCCTGTTCGCGATCAGGGTCAGCGGCTGCCATGGGTCTGGTCCTCGAAAATTCGCGTTTGGGATGGATACTTGTTGCACGATAACCACAGATGCCAGGCAAAATCCACGCGCCCGAGCGATGATGCTTTTCGGAAGCGTGGTTCAATGAGACAAGCCTTCTCACGGATTGAGGGATCCGTACCGCAACCTGCGGCGCTGCAAGCGCCAGGGTTCAGGGATGATGAGGAATCAGGTGAGGTGACGTCGGGGGGCGTTCACCGTTTCGCGAAAGCGGCACCTTAGAGTTTCGTCACGAGAACGCCCGGGGTCAACGCCCCGGGCGTTTTCGGTTTCTGGGCTGTACATGCCGGCCGGCGCTAGCCAACCACCTCGTCGAGCACTCGTGCGAAACACGCGACGACCACCTTTTCGGCGCCCGCGCGCTTGAGCGCGGAGACGCAGGCCGCGCTGGTGGCGCCGCTGGTGAGCACGTCGTCGACGAGGATCACCCTGGCCCCGGCGAAACGGCCCTTGCGGCGCGGATTGACCGCAATCGCTCCCGAGAGCGCGCGGGCCCGAGCCTTCCGCCCGAGACCGCCCAGCATCGGGGTCTGCTTGCGGCGTTCCAGCCCATCGACCACCAGCGCCGCGCCGCGCAGCCTGGCGATCTCGCCGGCGAGCAGCGCCGCCTGGTTGAACCCACGCCGCCACAGCCGCCAGCGGTGGAGCGGGACCGGCACGATCACCCAATCCGGCCCGCACTCGCGCAGCCGCGCCGAGATCAGCCGCGCCATCATCGGCGCCAGCGCGATCCGCTGGCCGTGCTTGAAAGCCAGGGCCAGGCGGCGCGAGGGGTCGTTGTAGAGCGTGCCCGCGGCGATCCCGTCGTGGCTCGGCGGTGAGGCGAGGCACGGGGCGCAGATCGCGCCCTCGGTCATGCCGCCCGGAAAGGGGCGCTGGCAGAGCGTGCAGCACGGGTCCGAAGGAATGACCAGCTCGCTCCAGCAGGCGCTGCACAGGCCGACCTGCGCGGTCAGCCCCTCGCCGCAGAGCGGGCAGCGCGGGGGGAAGACCAGGTCGACCAGCGGAGCCAGGGTTTGCGCGAGGGCCATAGGGCCGGTGTAGGCTTGCGCCCCCCTCGGCGGCAAGGCAGGGGGCGGCATGGCCAGCGCACCTCCGATCGTCTTCATGCCCGCCCGGCGCCTCGCGGCACGGCGCAGGATGCTGGCGCTGCAGCGGCGGCCCGATGCCCCGCGCTACCTGATCGAGGACATGATCGAGGACGTGCAGGAGCGGCTCGGCTTCCTGCGGGTCGAGCCGAAGCGCGCGCTGGTGATCGGCGACTGGACGCTGGGCCTTGCCGCCACGCTCGCCGCCGATGTCCTGGAGCCCGCGGCGGGCCACGACGAGGAACGCCCCCTCCCCGCCGGGCGGTTCGACTTCATCGCCAGCCTGGCCACGCTCGATACGGTCAACGACCTGCCCGGCGCCCTGGTCCACTTGCGCAACGCTCTGGCGCCGGGCGGGCTGATGATCGCCAGCTTCATCGGCGCGGGAAGCCTGCCGCAGTTGCGGGCCGCGATGCTGGTGGCGGACGGCGAGCGCCCGTCCCCGCGGATGCACCCGATGATCGACGTGCGGGCCGGCGCGCAACTGCTCCAGCGGGCCGGGTTCGCCGATCCGGTGGCCGACGGGCGGACCTTGCGGGCCAGCTTTCGGTCGCTCGACGGCCTGGTCGCCGACCTGCGCGCCCAAGGGCTGACCGGCGTTCTGGCCAAAGGCGGCCCACCGCTGGGCCGGGCGGCCCTTCAGCGCGCCCGGGAGGCCTTCGCCGCCGCGGGCGAGAATGGCCGGACCGTAGAGCGGTTCGAGATCCTCACCCTCAGCGGATGGGCTTCGACAAGCTCAGCCTGAGCGGACGTGGTGTTGGCGACAAGCACCCAAACCCGTTCATCCTGAGCTCGTCGAAGGGTGCTCGCGGAACCTCAAGCCCCCGATCAGCCCAGCGCCGCCTGGGCCGCCGCCAGCCTGGCGATCGGCACCCGGTAGGGCGAGGCGCTGACGTAGTCGAGCCGGACCGATTCGCAGAAGGCGATGCTCGCCGGGTCGCCGCCGTGCTCGCCGCAGATGCCGAGCTTGATGTCGGGCCGGGTGGCGCGGCCGCGCTCGGCGGCGATCTGGACGAGCTGGCCGACGCCCTCGATATCGAGGCTGACGAAGGGATCGCGCGGGTAGATGCCCTGCTCCACGTAAGGCCCGAGGAACTTGGCTGCATCGTCGCGAGAAACGCCGAGAGCAGTCTGGGTCAAGTCATTGGTCCCGAACGAGAAGAAGGTTCCCTCCTCGGCAATCTCGGCGGCCATCAGCGCGGCCCGGGGCAGTTCGATCATCGTGCCGACGAGATAGTCCAACGT
Organism: Novosphingobium sp.; assembly: GCA_047605105.1. Lineage (GTDB taxonomy): Bacteria > Pseudomonadota > Alphaproteobacteria > Sphingomonadales > Sphingomonadaceae > Novosphingobium. The sequence continues at coordinate 38,658 of JASGGH010000020.1, forward strand.
GCGTCCCTTCTCCGCGAACACCTGCGCGGCCACCCGGTCGGTCAGGGCGCGGAGGATCTGCAGCTCGCGCTTGGTGGCGACCAGCGGGATCATCACCTCGGGCACCGGCGCCTCACCGCTGGCGGCGGCAACGTCGCAGGCGGCCTCGAAGATCGCGCGGACCTGCATCTCGTAGATCTCGGGGAAGGTGATCCCGAGGCGGCAGCCGCGGTGGCCGAGCATGGGATTGAACTCATGGAGCTCGCCCGCGCGGCGCTTCAGCGTGTCCACGCCGATGCCGATCGCGTCGGACAGCTCGGCGAATTCGGCTTCGCTGTGCGGCAGGAACTCGTGGAGCGGCGGATCGAGCAGGCGGATCGTGACCGGCAGGCCGGCCATGACCTCGAAGATCGCCTGGAAATCGGCGCGCTGCTCGGGGAGCAGCTTGGCCAGCGCGGCGCGGCGGCCGGCCTCGTCCTCGGCCAGGATCATCTGGCGCACGGCCGAGATGCGGTTCGCATCGAAGAACATGTGCTCGGTGCGGCACAGGCCGATTCCCTCGGCGCCGAACTGGCGGGCCATGCGGCAGTCGGCCGGGGTCTCGGCATTGGTGCGGACCTTCATCCGGCGATGCTTGTCGGCCCAGGCCATCAGGGTGCCGAAATCGCCGACCAGCTCGGGCTCGATCGTCGCGACTTCGCCGGCCATGATCTCGCCCGAAGCGCCGTCGAGGGTCAGGACATCGCCTTCCTTCAGCTCGCGGTCGCCGATCCGCAGGGTGCGGCTCGCCATGTCGATCGACAGGCTCGAGGCGCCCGAAACGCAAGGGCGCCCCATGCCGCGGGCGACCACCGCCGCGTGTGACGTCATGCCGCCGCGCGCGGTCAGGATGCCGCGGGCCGCATGCATGCCGTGGATGTCTTCGGGCGAAGTCTCGACCCGCACCAGGATCACCGCATCGCCGCGCTCGGCAAGCTTTTCCGCGGTATCGGCGTCGAGCACGATCGTGCCGGAAGCCGCGCCCGGACTGGCGGGAAGCCCCTTGCCCAGCACGTCGCGGACGGCCTTGGGATCGAGCGTCGGATGGAGCAACTGGTCCAGCGCCATCGGATCGATGCGGCGAATCGCCGTCGCCTCGTCGATCAGGCCCTCGCCGACCATCTCGACCGCCATGCGCAGCGCGGCCTTGGCGGTGCGCTTGCCCGAGCGGGTCTGGAGCATCCAGAGCTTGCCGCGCTCGACGGTGAACTCGATGTCCTGCATGTCCTTGTAATGCGCCTCGAGCAGGTCGAAGACCCGGGCCAGCTCGCCATAGGCCTCGGGCATGGCCTCTTCCATCGACAGCGGCTTGGCATTGGCGCGCTCGCGCGCGGCCCTGGTCAGGTACTGCGGGGTGCGGATGCCGGCGACGACGTCCTCGCCCTGGGCATTGACCAGCCATTCGCCGTAATAGGCACGCTCGCCGGTGGCGGGATCGCGGGTGAAGGCGACGCCCGTGGCCGAGGTGTCGCCCATGTTGCCGAAGACCATGGCCTGGACGTTGACCGCCGTGCCCCAGTCGCCCGAAATGTCGTTGAGCCGGCGGTAGACCTTGGCGCGGTCGCTGTCCCAGCTATCGAAGACCGCGCGGATCGCGCCCCAGAGCTGCTCGGTCACGTCCTGCGGGAACGGGCGGCCCAGCTCGCGCTCGGCGATCGCGCGGTATTCCTTGACCAGCACCTGCCAGTCCGCGGCGGTCATTTCGACATCGGTGTAGTAGCCGTTGTCTTCCTTGGCGATCTCCAGCGCGTCCTCGAACAGGTGGTGCGGCACGCCGAGCACCACGTCGGAGTACATCTGGATGAAGCGGCGGTAGCTGTCCCAGGCGAAGCGCGGATCGCCCGAGGTCGCCGCCAGTCCCTCGACCGTCGCGTCGTTGAGGCCGAGGTTGAGCACGGTGTCCATCATGCCGGGCATCGAGACGCGGGCGCCGGAGCGGACCGAGACCAGCAGCGGGTCGGACGCATCGCCGAACTTCTTGCCGACGGCCTGTTCGATGTGGGCCAGGGCCTTGGCGACGTCGCCGCGCAGGGCGTCGGAAAAATCCGCGCCGCTCGCCAGGTAGCTCACGCATTCCTCGGTGGTGATGGTGAAGCCCGGAGGCACCGGCAGGCCGATCCCGGCCATCTCGGCAAGGTTCGCGCCCTTGCCGCCGACGATGGCCTTGTCGCGGGCGCGGGTGTCCTCGTGCCGCACGCCGGCTCCGAAGGTGTAGACCTGGTTCATCGTAGCTACCTTCATTCTCTGCCAGGGTGACACCTGTGTAACCCTGCCACTCCGAAAACCCTGCCCCATTATATTGTTTTATAATAACTTTACTCGAACAAAGCCGGGTGACACTTTTCCCGGCTAGCCTTCGATCCGCGAGAAATCCGCCACCTGGTGGACCGACCTGCGGAACCGCGCGAGCAGATCGAGCCGCGCCGCGCGCTTGTGCCCGTCGGCGTCGTTGACGGTCACGGCATCGAAGAACGCATCGATCGGCGCGCGCAGCGAGGCGAGCGCGCCCATGGCCCGCGCGAAGTCCTCCGCCTCCACGGCGGACTGGGCGGCGGGGCCGGCAGAATCGAGCGCATCCATCAGCGCCTTCTCCGCCTTCTCGGGCGCGTAGGAAAGGGTTCTTTCATGGCGCTCGGTCATCTTGGCGGCGATCACCGGGGCCAGATCGGGGTCGTCGACGCCCGCGAGCGGGTCTTCCTCGCCGGTCTGGGCGATCTCGCCTTCGATGCCGTGCCAGTCCTCCTTCCTGAGGATGTTGGCCGCGCGCTTGTAGCCGGCGAGCAGGTTGGCGCCATCGGGCGTGGCGACGAAGGCCTGGAGCGCATGGACGCGCGCGAGCAGGCGAACCAGATCATCCTCCCCGCCGAGCGCGAAGACCGCGTCGATCAGGTCGTGCCGGACGCCGGCTTCGCGCTGCTGGACCTTGAGGCGGTCGGCGAAGAAATCCGCCAATCCAAGGTCCTTCGTACTTTCGTCCGGTTTCACCGAAAGCAGAAACTTATTCAGGTCCGGCAACACGGGATCGATTGCATCGAAGATCGAGAAGCGGAGGTTGTTTTCGACGATCAGGCGGATGACGCCAAAAGCCGCCCTGCGCAACGCGTAGGGATCCTTAGACCCCGTCGGCGGCATGAACGCCCCGAAGAAGCCGAACAGCGTATCCAGCTTGTCCGCCAGGCTCACCGCCACCGTCACCGGCGCGGTCGGCACCTCGTCGCCCTGCCCCACCGGCTTGTAGTGATCGCGGATGGCGTCGGCGACCGCGTCGGGCAGGCCCTCGGCACGAGCGTAGTAGCCACCCATCAGCCCCTGAAGCTCGGGGAACTCCCCGACCATCTCGGTGACGAGGTCGGCCTTGGCGAGACGCGCGGCCTGTTCGGCAAGGTTCGCCAACTCTTCCTTCGTCACCCCGGCGAAAGCCGGGGTCCCGCTGCCTTGGGCCTCGCCGCCAGAAGCGGGACCCCGGATCAAGTCCGGGGTGACGGAGGTGTTGGTTGCGGGGGC
>JASGGH010000021.1:0-41833 GCA_047605105.1 Novosphingobium sp.
GACATGGCGATGACTGGGCCTTCATCACTCGCAAGTGGACTTCTTCAACAGCCTGTTAGAGGGTTCCGGGCGAAGAAAACCTCCCCGCACCGGAGCGCGGGGAGGAGAACGGGACTTAGAACGACACCTTCAGCGTCGCGCCGTAGGTGCGCGGATCGCCCGCGGTGCCGGCGATCAGGCCGATGTTGCCCGGCGCGATCTGCAGCAGTTCGAGGTAGTCCACGTCGAAGGCGTTGCGGACCCAGCCGTAGAGGTCGATGCCCGAATCCGTCCGGACGCCGAGGCGGAAGTTGGTCAGCGCATAGCCTTCGATCTTGGTCGCGTCGGACGGGCTGGCGTTGGACGAGAAGTCCGAACGGTAATTGCCGTCCACTCCGACGTAGAACTGCCCTTCCTTGCCGAACAGCGTGGCCGGCACGTTGTATTCGGCGCCGTAGGACAGCGCATACTTCGACACGCCCGGCAGGCGCTGGCCCGAGACGTCGCAGTATACCAGCGAGCCGCCCGACAGCTCCGGCGGGCACGGGGCGCCATCGAAGTGGACGTATTTGGCGTCGGTGTAGGCGCCGTTGAAGTAGAGGTTGAAGCGCTCGCTCGGGCGGGCCGAGAACTCCACTTCGAGGCCCTGGGTGCGGACCTGCTCGGCATTGGCGAGATAGCCGCGCGCGGTCGAGGTGGCGCCCGAGTTCACCAGCGCCTGGTAGTCGTAGATGTCGGTGCGGAAGGCCGAGAGGTTCAGCACGACCTTGCGGTCCCAGAAGGTCGATTTCAGGCCGACCTCGAAGTGATTGATCCGCTCGGGCTTGATCGCGGCGACCGACAGGTTCGGGGTGCCGTCGGAGTTGTTCGGCACGCCGTTGAGGTTGATGCCGCCGGTCTTGAAGCTCTTCGCATAGGTCGCATAGACCAGCACGTCGGGCGTGATCTTGTAGTTCACGTTGAAGTCGTAGCTGAAGTTCCAGGCACTGAAGCTGGACGGTGCGATCTGCGGGGTCAGGGCATCGCGCTGCGCCGTCGCGGCCGAGCCCGTCGTGGTGGCGAGCAGCTCGTTGGTGAGGTCGCCGCCGATGTAGACGCGCCGGGCGTAGAGGCCGTCCTTCTTGTCGTAGTTGACGCGGATGCCCGGCTGGATCGTCAGCCGGTCGGTGAGCTTCCAGCTGAGCTGGCCGAACAGCGCCGCGCTGGAATTGTCGAGGCTGATGTTGTTGAGCGCCAGCAGGTTGTTGAGGATGTCGAGGTTGTAGTTGTTGGTCGGGTCGGTGCTGGGCGCGAGGGTCCACTTGGTCGCCGCCGAGCCGAGCTGCTCGGTGCCCTGGGTGCGGACCTTCTGCTTGTAGCCGAACAGGCCGACGACGAAGTCGATCCGGTCCTTCGAATAGTTGTAGCGGAACTCCTGGGTCCACTGCGACTGCTGCGAGGGGTTCTGCGACTTGATCGTCACCGGCAGGCCGGTGAAGTCGCGGTCGTTCTCGGGCTTCCAGTCCCAGAAGCGATAGGCGGTGACCGAGGTCAGGGTGCCCGGGCCGGTATCCCACTTCACCCGCAGCGAGGCGCCGCCGATCTTGTTGCCGGCGTTGAGGCTGGCGTCGATGTCGGTCAGCCGGTCGTAGACGTTGCGCGGCTGGGTGGTGTAGCCCTGGGCGGCGGCGAGCGCCTCGTACTGGCGGGTGATCGCCTTGGCGGTGGTCACCACGCGCACCAGCGAGGTGCCGCAGCATTCGGGGTTCTGCGTCGAATAGTCGCCGGCCAGCGTGACCTCGACGTTGTCCCTGGGCTTCCACAGCAGCTGGGCGCGGACGCCGACGTTGTCCTGCTCGTTGATGAACTGGCCGGTCGCGATGTTGTAGATCGTGCCGCGGCGGGTGGTGTAGGACGTGGCAATGCGCGCCGCGACGGTCTCGCCCAGCGGGCCGGACACCGCCGCCTTGACCTGCACGAAGCCGAGGTTGCCGACGGTCGCCTCGCCCCGCGCCTCGAAGTCGAAGCTCGGCTGGCGGGTGGTCACGTTGACCGCGCCGGCCGTGGTGTTCTTGCCGTAGAGCGTGCCCTGCGGCCCGCGCAGCACTTCGACCTGCGCGACATCGAGGAAATCGAAGGTCGAGCTGGCGGCGCGGCTGTAATAGACGTCGTCCACGTAGATCCCGACGCCCTGGTCGAAGCCGTCATTGGTCAGGCCGAAGGGCGTGCCGATGCCGCGGATCTGCAGCGTCGTGTTGCGCGGGTTGGACGAGGTGTACTGCAGCGTCGGGGTCAACTGCTGGAGGCGGCCGATGTTGAAGGCGCCGGTGTTGTCGATGTGCTCGCCGCCGATCACCGAAATGGCCAGCGGCACTTCCTGCGCGGTTTCCTTGCGGCGGCGGGCGGTGACGATGATGGCGTCGTCGGCATCGCCGGCGCCGGTTCCGACCGCGGTGGGCTGGTCGGCGTCGATCGCGGCTGCGTCGGCCGCGGCCTCGGCGGCGAAGGCGGGAAGGGCGAAGAGCGCGGCGCTAGCGGCGCCCGCCAGAAGGAGCGAACGGGAGATCATGTGGTATCCTTTGAGCTAGGGTCACAAAACCTCCGGCGGTCCGGTTGGCAGTGAATCGAGTAGGTTGACGAACGACTTGAGGGATCTTGGGCAAACCCGCCGGGGGGAAGGCGGGAGCTGCGCGCGGCGGATCAGTTCGGCTTGAGCCGTTTCTTCTCCGTCACGTCGATCTGGACGACACGGCCTTCGTGGACCGTGAGCGAGACGTTGCCGAACTTGAGGCCGGACAGGGCCTCGCGGACGCTGGCGATGCTCTCTTCGAGCAGGCGCAGCGCGTCCGGCGACTGGGGGTTTTCAGCATTCAGGGTCATGGCGGTCATGCTCCGTTGGTGAAAGTGGTGGAACGGCGGGGCTGGATGCGGATCGTCTCGCCCAGCGCCGGCGGCGCCTGGTTGGCGTCGAGGTCGATCTCGACCACGGTGCTGCCGGCTCCGAGCGTGCCCTCGACCCGCCAGACGCCGCCCTTGCGGAAGACGTTGTCGACCAGGACCGGCTCGCCGCCCGCCTGCACGATCTCCAGATCGTGCGGGCGGACGTGGGCATCGCCGGCCAGCTTGTTGGATTCGCCCACGAACTGCGCCACGAAGGGCGTCGCGGGCTGCATGTAGACCTCCTCGGGCGTGCCGACCTGTTCGATCCCGCCGTGGTCCATGACGACGACGCGGTCGGCCAGTTCGAGCGCCTCCTCCTGGTCGTGGGTCACGAAGATCGAGGTCAGGCCCATCTGCTTGTGCAGGTCGCGCAGCCAGCGGCGCAGGTCCTTGCGGACCTTGGCGTCGAGCGCGCCGAAAGGCTCGTCGAGCAGCAGCAGCCTGGGCTCGATCGCCAGGGCGCGGGCGAGCGCGACGCGCTGGCGCTGGCCGCCGGAGAGCTGCGCCGGCAGGCGATTGCCGAGGCCTTCGAGCTTGACCAGCCGCAGCAGTTCCTCGGCCCGGGCCTTGATCACCGCCTTGGCCGGCCGGTCGCGGCGCCCGCGCACGTTGAGCCCGAAGGCGACGTTCTCGGCCACGGTCATGTGGCGGAACAGCGCATAGTGCTGGAACACGAAGCCGACCCCGCGATCCGCGACCTTGAGCTCGGACACGTCCTCGCCGTTGATGACCACCTCGCCCGAATCCTGGAACTCCAGGCCGGCGATGATGCGCAGCAGCGTGGTCTTGCCCGAGCCCGAGGGCCCGAGCAGCGCGATGAACTCGCCCTGCCTGATCTCGAGGTCGACGCCGTGGAGCGCCGGATAGTCGCCGAAACGCTTGGCGATGCCGTTAAGCTTGATCAATGTCCTGCCCCCGTCTTGAGATCGAAGCGCCATTCCAGCGCGCTCTTGGCGACCAGGGTCACCAGGGCGAGCAATGCCAGCAGCGAGGCGACGGCAAAGGCTCCGACGAAATCGTATTCGTTGTAGAGAATCTCGACATGCAGCGGCATCGTATTGGTCGCGCCGCGGATATGGCCCGAGACCACCGAGACCGCGCCGAACTCGCCCATGGCGCGCGCATTGCACAGCAGCACGCCGTAGAGCAGGCCCCAGCGGATGTTCGGCAGGGTGACGTGCCAGAAGGTCTGCCAGCCGCTCGCCCCCAGCGACAGCGCGGCTTCCTCGTCGTCCTTGCCCTGCTCCATCATCAGCGGGATCAGCTCGCGCGCGACGAAGGGGAAGGTGATGAAGACCGTCGCCAGGACGATGCCCGGCACCGCGAAGATGATCTTCACATCGTGGGCCTGGAGCCACGCGCCGAAATAGCCGTGGGCGCCGAACAGCAGGACGAAGATCAGGCCCGAGACGACCGGCGAGACCGAAAACGGCAGGTCGATCAGGGTGATCAGCAGGCTCTTGCCGGGAAAGCGGAACTTGGTGATCGCCCAGGACGCCGCGACCCCGAAGACCATGTTGAGCGGGACCGAGATCGCCGCGATGATCAGCGTCAGCCGGATCGCCGCGAGCGCGTCGGGGTGCTCGATGGCATCGAGGAACATGCCGAGGCCCTGTTCCAGCGCCTCGCTGAACACCGCGATCAGCGGCAGCACGATGAAGAAGCCGAGGAACAGCAGCGCGAGGACGATCAGCAGGGTCTGGGCCAGGCGGCTCTCGCCCGTGGCCCGCGCCGAATTGCGGCGCAGCTTGAGCAGGCGCTTGAGCGACAGCGGCTTCAGCGGCGCCTCCGCCACGATTTCCGGCTCGGCGACGGCGCCGGTGTAGGTCAGGGGCGCGCTCATGCCCCGGCCCTCTTGCGCTGGGCGGACTGGATCCAGTTGATCAGCAGCAGCACGGCGAAGCTCGCCAGCATCATGACCATCGCGATCGCGGTGGCGCCGGCGTAATTGTACTGTTCGAGCTGGGTGACGATCAGCAGCGGGGCGATCTCGGTCTTGCCGGGCATGTTGCCCGAGATGAAGATCACCGAGCCGTATTCGCCGACGCCGCGGGCGAAGGCCAGCGCGAAGCCGGTCAGCAGGGCCGGGAAGATCGCCGGGAAGATGACCCGGTTGAAGGTCTGCCAGCGGTTGGCGCCGAGCGTGGCGGCGGCCTCTTCCACGTCCTTGCCGAGGTCGGCGAGCACCGGCTCGACCGAGCGGACCACGAAGGGCAGGCCGATGAAGACCAGGGCGATGGTGATGCCGATCGAGGTGAAGGCCACCTTGATCCCGAGCGGATCGAGGAACTGCCCGACCCAGCCCGACGGGGCATAGAGCGCGGTGAGCGCGATGCCCGCCACCGCAGTCGGCAGGGCGAAGGGCAGGTCGACCAGGGCCGAGACCACGCGCTTGCCCGGGAAGGCGTAGCGCACGAGCACCCAGGCCACCAGCAGGCCGAACACCGCATTGACCAGGCCGGCCGCCGCGGCGGTGCCGAAGCTCAGCCTGTAGGCGGCGAGCGCACGGGCGGAGAAGCCCACCGCGACGAATTCCGACCAGCCCATCCCGGCGGTCTTGAGGAAGATCGTGCCCAGCGGGATCAGCACGATCAGGGTCAGCCAGGCGAGCGTGAACCCGAAGGTCAGCCCGAAGCCCGGCAGGACCGACGGCTGGCGCCATGAGCGGGCCCCGGCTCCGCGGGAAGGAGAAATCGACATCTGCAGCAGCCTGCTCGAAGAGAGGGAAGGGATTGGTCGGTCAGCTTCGCGCGATCACTTCGCGCCGATCATTGCTTGCCGATCATTGCTTGGCGGTGACCTGATCGAACAGGCCGCCGTCGTCGAAGTAGGCCTTCTGCGCCGCCTTCCAGCCGCCGAAGTCCTTGTCGATCGTGACGAGGGCGATCTGCGGGAACTGGCCGGCGTACTTCGCCGCCACTTCGGCATTGCGCGGACGGTAGAAGCTCCTGGCGATCAGGTCCTGCGCCTCCGGGGTATAGAGGAAGTCGAGGTAGGCCTTGGCCACTTCGCTCGTGCCGTGCTTCTCGGCGTTCTTGGTCACCACCGCGACGGGCGGCTCGGCGAGGATCGAGACCGACGGGACCACGATCTCGAATTTACCCTTGCCCAGGCTCGCCTCGGCGAGGTGCGCCTCGTTTTCCCAGGAGAGGAGGACATCGCCGATGCCGCGCTCGACGAACGTGGTGGTCGAGCCGCGCGCCCCGCTGTCGAGCACCGGAACCCGCTTGAACAGCTCGGTCACATAGGCGCGCGCCGCGGCGTCGCCGCCGTGCTGGCGGCCATAGGCCCAGGCCGCGAGGAAGTTCCACCGGGCGCCGCCGCTGGTCTTGGGATTGGGGGTGATGACCTGGACGTCGCCCTTCACCAGGTCGCCCCAGTCCTTGATCCCCTTGGGATTGCCCTTGCGGACGAGGAATACGATCGTCGAGGTATAGGGCGACGAATTGTCGGGCAGCGCCTTCTGCCAGTCGGCGGGGAGCAGCTTGCCCTTGTCGGCGATCAAATCGATGTCGTAGGCCAGGCCCAGCGTCGCGACGTCGGCTTCGAGCCCGTCGATGATCGCGCGGCTCTGCTTGCCCGAGCCGCCATGGCTCATCTTGAAGGTCACGGCCTTGCCGGTCTTCTCCTGCCAGAACTTGGCGAAGGCCGGATTGATCGCCTGGTAGAGCTCCCGCGTGGGATCGTAGGAGACATTGGTCAGCTCGACCGAATCGCCCTTCGACGCGCCGCCCGAGCAGGCAGCCAGGGCCGTGGAAAGGCCGATCGCCGCGGCGGCGGCCAGAAAAAAGCGGCGATCAAACATTCGTTGTCTCCCTCGTGGTGTCCAACGCTCTATACTCAATTAATATAGTAGACATTCAAATTCGTCTATACGGCCCTAAAGCGAAACTATCGGGCCTGGCTTCGACGGACCCCACCGCGGAATCCGGACGGCTTCCGCTGGAACGGTCAGCCTGCAGGTGAAGTCCTCCGTCCATGCGCGAAACGGAGGCCTTCACCTGAGGTGGCAACGCCGCGGGTCCCGCCGCGATGCCCGGCGGCGTCGGCAAGCGGGGCGGGAGCGAGGAGCTGGCCCAGCAGGAACTCCCCGAAGGCCCAGCGGCCGAGGCCCGACTCTGCGTTGATGTGACCGGCCTCGCCGGCATCGGCGAAGGAACTGCCCCAGGTCCGGGCGAGCTTCCGCGCGGCATGGATGCCGATGTAGGGATCGTTGCGGCTGGCCACGAGGATCGAGCGAAACGGCAGCGGCTCGGCCGGGGTCGGCGAGAACTGGGTCAGGCGCTCGTCGAGCGGGAAGAAATCGACCTCGGGCGGAGCGACCAGCAAGGCGCCGATCACCGGGCCGCCCTCCGCAAAAGAGGCGGGCCGCTCGTACTTCGCCCACCAGGCCACCGCGAGGCAGCCGAGGCTGTGCGCGGCCAGCACGACCGGGCGGCCGGCCCGGTAGATCGCGAGGTTGAGCTGGTTGACCCAGGTGTTGCGGTGCGGGCGGTCCCACATGCCGAGCTCGACCCGGCGCGTATCGGGACGCTGCTGCTCCCACAGGCTCTGCCAGTGGTCGGGGCCGCTGTTGAGCAGGCCCGGGACCGTCAGGATCAACGGTTCGGCAATGCTGGTCGGCTGGGTGGACATGATCGGCTCCGCACGGCGACGACGACCGGTCGACTCGGCCCCCGCTCCCACCACGACAGATAACTCCACCGATTTGATAGACAATGGTGTGGCGACGAACCGTTTGGGAATCTCGACCAAACGAACGGGCCGGCCGGCTATGCCCCCCTAGGCGCCCCCTAGGCGCCCCCTAGGCGAGCGCCTGACGGCGGCGAGGTCGCGCCTGGCGGCCAGGTGACGGCGCACTGGCTGCCCGCGTCGGCGCCCCCACCGCCTGCCCGATCAGCAGCAGCGCCGGACCATCGCCGAGCGCGGTCTCGGCCGCCAGGCCGAGCAGGTCGAGCCGCGTCGACATGATCCGCTGGCTCGGCAGGCTGGCGTTCTCGACCAGCGCGACCGGCGTGTCCCCGGGCAGCCCCGCGCCGACCAGCCGGGCGGAAACCTCGCGCGCCGCGGCCTTGCCCATGTAGACCGCCAGCGTCGCCTCGGGATCGGCGAGCCTGGCCCAGTCGAGGTCGAGCCGTTCCCCAGCCCGGGCGTGAGCGGTGACGAAAGTCAGCTTGCGCGCCAGGCCGCGCAGGGTGAGCGAGGCGCCGAGACCGGCCGCAGCAGCGCTGGCCGCGGTCACCCCCGGGCAGATGCCGACGGCAATGCCGGCCAGGCGGCAGGCTTCGAGCTCCTCGGTCGCCCGGCCGAAGATCGACGGATCGCCGCCCTTGAGCCGCACCACCCGCTCGCCCGCCAGGGCGGCCTCGACGAGCAGCACGTCGATGGCCCGCTGGTCCCGGGAATGCCGGCCCGAGCGCTTGCCGACATGGACCAGCCGCGCGTTGCGGGCGGCGATCTCGACCACGCCCTCGCCGACCAGGGCATCGTAGAACACCACGCTCGCGGCGCGGATCAGGCGCATCGCCTTGAAGGTCAGCAGTTCGGGATCGCCGGGCCCGGCGCCGACCAGCCACACAGTTCCGGGGAGGAAATCGGAGTCGCGCCCGCTCGCTTCGGGCCCATTCGCTTCAGGCCCATTCGTTTCAGGCATGCATGGCCTCCTTGGTTTCGCCGATCAGACGCTGGATGGCAGGGCGGCACGAGCCGCAATTGGTGCCGGCGGAAAGCGCCTGGCCGACCGCCTCCACGGTCATCAACCCTTGCGAGCCGATCGCCTCGACGATCGTCTTCATGCCCACGTCGTAGCAGACGCAGACGATCGGCCCGCGGTCCGCCTGCGGCGCGGCGGAGCGCCCGGCGAGCAGTTCGACCGAACTGGGCAGGCCGGCCGCGGAAAGCTGGGAAACGAGCCAGTCGCGGCCGGGCAGGCGGCCGGTGCGGGTCAGGTAGAGCACGGCGTCGATCCGGCCCGCGTTGAGGATCGCCACGCGCAGACCGCCACGGGCCTTGTCGAGGACCTCCACCCGTTCGCCTTTGGGCAGGACCGCCTTTTCGAGCACCGCGCTGTCGCCGTCCCCCGCGAACTCGACCAGCCAGCCGCCCGCCACGCGGACCTTGGTGGCATAGGCGGTGGGGACCGCATCGGGCACCTGGCGCGAGACGAGGAAGCCGCGCCATTCGGGCGCCAGCTTCTCGATGCGCGCGGGCGTCGCCTTGAAGCCGGGCTGCCCCGAATGCGGATCGACCTGGTCGCGCGGGAGCAGCCCGGTGCGCCCGCCGGTCGATTGGCGGTCGGTCCAATGGATCGGGGTGAACACCTCGCCGCGGCGCTGGCCCTCGCTGAGCTCGGCGCGGAACACGCTGTCGCCCTGCGGGGTCGAGACCTGGACGAGGTCGCCCGCCGCGATGTCCTGCGCGGCGGCGTCGGCGGGATGGATCTCGACCAGCGGCTCGCGGCGGTGCTGCGACAGGCGCGGGGAGAGGCCCGTGCGCGTCATCGTGTGCCACTGGTCGCGGTAGCGGCCGTTGTTGAGCACCATGGGCCAGTGCTCGGGCTTGTCCGGCAGCGCCATCTGGGCCACCGCGACGAGCCGGGCCTTGCCCCCCGGCGCCGGATAGCGGCCGTCGGCGAACGGCGTCCCGCCCCAGCGATAGGGCTCGAGCGCGTCGTAGGCCGGGTTCGAGAGTGCCACGTGATCGGCCAGGTCGAACAGGCGCTTGCCGCCGTTCCCATAGGTCGAGAGCCGGGCGTGCTCGCGGTAGATGTCGGCGGGGCGAGCGTAGGCGAAGTGCCCGCTCCAGCCCATCGCGTGGGCAACCTGGGTGATGATCCACCAGTCGGGCTTCACCTCGGCCGGGCAGGGAAACAGCGCGCGCTGGCGGCTGATCAGACGCTCGGAATTGGTCACCGTGCCGTCCTTCTCGCCCCAGCCCGCGGCCGGCAGCTTCACCTGGGCATAGCGTGCGGTGTCGGTATCGGCGATGCAGTCGGAGACGACGACGAAGGGGCACCGGTCGAGCGCCTCGCGAACCATGTTCGCGTCGGGCAGGGAGACCGCGGGGTTGGTCGCCATGACCCACAGCGCCTTGACCCGGCCTTCGCGGGCCTGGCGGAACAGGTCGACCGCCTTCAGCCCGGGCTTGCCCGCCATGTTGGGCGCAGCCCAGAAGCGCTTGACCGCGGCCAGGTTCTCGGGCGCGAAGTCCATGTGCGCGGCCAGGGTGGTCGCGAGCCCGCCGACCTCCCGCCCGCCCATGGCATTGGGTTGGCCGGTGATCGAGAACGGCGCCGCACCGGGCTTGCCGATCCGGCCCGTAGCCAAGTGGACATTGATGATCGCATTGACCTGATCGGTGCCGCGGACCGACTGGTTGATCCCCTGGCTGAACATCGTCACCGTCCGCGGATTGGCGGCGAACAGCTCGTAGAAGGCGAGCAGGTCGGCGGCGGGCAGGTCGCAGGTGGCAGCGGTCGACCACAGGTCGGTGCCGGCGGCCAGCCCTTCCCAGAAGCCCTCGGGCACGGCGACATGGTTGCCGACGAAGCTCGCATCGACCAGCCCTTCGGCGGCGCAATGGGCCAGCAGGCCGTTCATCAGGGCGACGTCGGTGCCGGGGCGCAGCGCGAGGTGCAGGTCCGCCGCCTCACAGGTCTCGGTGCGGCGCGGGTCGATCACCACCAGCCTGGTCCCGCGCCGTTCCCGCGCGGCCATGATCCGCTGGTAAACGATCGGATGGCACCAGGCGGTGTTCGAGCCGACCAGCACGATCAGGTCGGCCTCGTCCAGATCCTCGTAGGTCGCGGGGACCACGTCCTCGCCGAAGGCCCGGATGTGCCCGGCGACCGCGCTCGACATGCAGAGCCGCGAATTGGTGTCGATGTTGCCGCTGCCGATGAAGCCCTTCATCAGCTTGTTGGCGACGTAGTAGTCTTCGGTCAGCAATTGCCCCGAGACATAGAAGGCCACGCTGTCCGGGCCGTACTGCTTGATCGTCTCGGCGAACTTCTTGGCGACATGAGCGATCGCCCGGTCCCACGAGACGCGCTTGCCGGCGATCTCGGGATAAAGGAGCCGCCCTTCGAGGCCGACCGTCTCGCCGAGGTGCGTTCCCTTGGAGCAAAGCTTGCCCATATTGGCGGGATGCGCCTTGTCCCCGGCGATTCCGACGGCGCGCTCACCCTCGATCGTCGCGCTGACCCCGCAGCCGACGCCGCAATAGGCGCAGGTCGTGCGGACGGTGCGCATCAGAAGCCCCCCCCTGAAGGGGAGGGGAGCAAGAGCGGCAACGCCTTCACGCTGCCTTCGCCTTTGCCGGCGGGACCACCGCCTCGCGCAGCAGGTAGAGCCGTCCCGCATCGACCCTGAGCGGGATCGTCGGCACGCAGCCTTCGTCGTCGCCGAGCGCCTTGCCGGTCTTGAGCGAGATGTTCCACGAGTGCAGCGGGCAGGTCACGACATGGCCGTGGACGATGCCCTGACTGAGCGGCCCGTGCTTGTGCGGGCACTTGTTGACCAGCGCATAGAACTGGTGGTCGAGCGTGTGGAACACCGCGATCTCCTCCCCGCCGCGGACCGGCAGAGTGCGGGCATTACCGGGGGCGATCTGGTCGGTCGGGCCGATGTCGAGCCAATCTCCGATCATGTCATGCGAACTCCTTAGGGTGGGCCGGGGGCGCAAAAGGCCGAACCTCGCCGATGTGCTGGTGCAGCTCGGCATCCTCGCCCGCGGCGCGCTTGGCCCAGGGGTCATCCTGCATGAACTGCTGCGAATAGCGGAAGCGGGCGGCGAGCTTGCGGACGCTATCGGGATCGTCGAACAGCCCGGCCTTTACGTGGTCGAGGCCGACGCGCTCGATCCACGGCGCGGTGCGCTCGAGATACCAGGCCTGCTCGCGGTAGAGCTGGACGAAGGCCGCGCAGACGTCCATCGCCTCTTCCTCGGTCGCCACCTTGCAGAGCAGATCGGTGGCGCGGACCTTGATCCCGCCGTTGCCGCCGACATGAAGCTCGTAGCCCGAATCCACGCAGACCACGCCGAAGTCCTTGATCGTCGCCTCGGCGCAGTTGCGCGGGCAGCCCGAGACCGCGATCTTGAACTTGTGCGGCATCCACGAGCCCCAGGTCATCTGCTCGAGCTTGACGCCGAGCCCGGTCGAATCCTGGGTGCCGAAGCGGCACCATTCGGAGCCGACGCAGGTCTTCACCGTGCGCAGCGACTTACCGTAGGCGTGGCCCGAGACCATCCCGGCGGCGTTGAGATCGGCCCAGACCGCGGGCAGGTCCTCCTTCTTGATCCCGAAGATGTCGAGCCGCTGGCCGCCGGTGACCTTGACCATCGGCGCGTTGAACTTCTCGACCACGTCGGCGATCGCGCGCAGTTCCTTGGGGTTGGTCAGCCCGCCCCACATCCGCGGGACCACCGAATAGGTGCCGTCCTTCTGGATGTTGGCGTGCATCC
The DNA here is from genome assembly GCA_047605105.1 of Novosphingobium sp. Taxonomy (GTDB): domain Bacteria; phylum Pseudomonadota; class Alphaproteobacteria; order Sphingomonadales; family Sphingomonadaceae; genus Novosphingobium. The sequence goes on from JASGGH010000021.1 coordinate 12,361, forward strand.
GTTCGTTGACGAAGCGGCTCTTCTGGTCGTCCTCATAGAGGCCCGGCCAGGCGCAGAGCAGGTAGTAGTTGAGCGCCGGACGGCACGAGGAGCAGCCGTCGGGCGTGGTCCAGTGCAGTTCCTGCATGACCTGCGGGATCGCCGTCAATTCCTTCTTGAGGATCAGGCGGCGCACGTCGTCGTGGCTGAAGCTGGTGCACTTGCAGACCGTCTTCGGCCCGGACTCGATCTCGCCGCCGAGGGTCAGCGAGAGCAGGCTCTCAACCAGCCCGGTGCAGGAGCCGCAGCTTGCCGAAGCCTTGCAGGCCGAGCGCACCGCATCGAGGCTGTGCGCCCCGCCGAGCACGCAGCCGACGACCTTGCCCTTGGAAACGCCGTTGCAGCCGCAGATCTCGGCATCGTCCGAGAGCGCCGCAACGGCCGCATTAGGGTCCGCGAGGGCGCCTCCCCCGGAAGCGAAGGCCTGGCCGAAGATCAGCGCGTCGCGGATCTCGGAAATGTCCTCGCCCTTCCTGAGCAGGTCGAAGTACCAGTTGCCGTCGGCCGTATCGCCGTAGAGCACCGCTCCGACGAGCTTGTTCTCGCGGACCACGACGCGCTTGTAGACCCCGCGCGACGCATCGCGCATGACGATGTCCTCGGCGCCGTCGTCGCCGGAGAAATCGCCGGCGGAAAACACGTCGATTCCGGAAACCTTAAGCTTGGTCGAGGTTACCGATCCTTCATAGCCGGAGGGGCTGCCGGTGGCATGGTCGGCCAGCGCGCGGCACATGTCCCACAGCGGGGCGACGAGGCCGTAGCACAGGCCGCGGTGCTGGACGCATTCACCGACCGCGAGGACGTTGGGGTCCGAAGTGACCATGTGGTCGTCGACCATGATCCCGCGCTCGACCTCAAGCCCGGCCTCCTTGGCAAGGCCCGTGGCGGGACGGATGCCGACCGCCATGACGACGATGTCGGCGGAGATCTCGCGCCCGTCCTTGAGCCGAACCGCCGATACATGACCGTCCTGCTCGACGATCTCGGCGGTATCGGCGCCGGTCAGGATCGACTGGCCGCGGCGTTCGAGCTCGGTCTTGAGGAGGAAGCCGGCGGCCTCGTCGAGCTGGCGCTCCATCAGGGTGGGCATGAGGTGGATGACGGTGACCTTCATGCCGCGCAGGGAGAGGCCGTGCGCCGCTTCGAGGCCGAGCAGGCCGCCGCCGATCACGACCGCGTCGCCGCCCCCCTTGTCCTTACCGGCTTCCGCAGCGGCGAGCATCTTGTCGACGTCATCGAGGTCGCGGAAGGTGACCACGCCGGGCAGGCGGCTGCCGGGGACCGGGATGATGAAGGGATCGGAGCCGGTGGCGATCAGGAGCTTGTCGTAAGGCTCGACCCGGCCCGACTTGGCGATCACGGTCTGCGTCTCACGGTCGATCTTCACGACCGGATCGCCCGAGACCAGGGTGATCCGGTTCTCCTCGTACCACTCGGCGGTGTTGATGACGATCTCGTCGAAGGCCTTCTCACCGGCCAGGACCGGGGAAAGCATGATGCGGTTGTAGTTCACCCGCGGCTCGGCACCGAAGATCGTGATGCTGTAGCGGGCGGCATCGCGGGCCAGGATTTCCTCGACCGCCCGGCATCCGGCCATGCCGTTGCCGATCACGACGAGGCGTTCGCCCGCCAGTTCGGCCTTGAAAGAGGTTGGCGCGTTCACTTCGGTCTCCGTCGTCGAGCGCGCACACGAAAAAGCCGCCTCGATGCGATCCTACAGGATCGTCTCGGGCGGCTCCGTTGCCACGCAATGTCTGTTGAGGCGGTTCGCGCTGGACCGTCCGACGTTGGACGACGCTTTTCCGCTTGAGGACTGTCTACCGCCTCCCGCGATTCGCGACAAGCCGGTTTTTTGCAGTGCAGCAAAGCCCCCTCCTCTGAAGAGGAGGGGAGGTCTTCAAAACGCGTATTCGGCCTGCAACCAGACCTTCCTCGTGCTGACGAAAGCGGCGTTGCGCGAATTGAACTCCGCATATTTCGCCAGCAGCGCCACCAGCCCCAGCTTGAGCCCCAGCTGGGCGTTCCATTCGGTGCCGTATTCCAGATCGCCGAAATCGCTGTCGTACCGATGCCAGGCGACCTGGGCATTCAGCCCCGGGATCGCCTTCACCTGTGCGAATTTGTAGGCGAGCCCGACATAGGCGTCCTGCAGGCCGTTGTCGGGCGTAACCAGGAACAGGTCGGCCCAGCCGTTGAACTTGTGCAGCGTCGCCATCGGCGTCTGCACCGCGCGGCGGCCGGCGACGGTCGCAGCGGAGCCGAGCTTTTCCCAGCCGCCGGTCAGGGTGAAGCCGGCATAGGTCAGGTTCGCTTCGCCGAGGATGTAGTCGGCCGCGAAGTCGAGCGGGTTGTCGGCCAGCGCGGATTGGCGCGCATAGCTGGCGGTGATCCCCAGGCCGACCTGCCTGGAAAGTTTGAACTGGCCCACCGCGCGCAGCCCGTAGGTCTGCGAATCCGCGAGCTGCTTGGCCAGCGCGGCGGGCGCGCCGGCGGTTTCCTTGAGGTCGTAGTCGAGCAGGTAGGCGAAGCCCTTGAGTTGCACCGGGCCGATCTTGCCGCCGAGGCCGACGAAGCCGAACCGGCCGTCATAGGCGGTGCGCTGACCGGCCTCGTAGCCGAACACCGTGCGCTGGCTGATCGCATAGGTCGCGTCCAAGCTGACCGGGCCGATCGCCGCCTCGCCGCGGACCGCGTCGAAGGTCTGCTCGTTCTGGCGCCAGCCGACCGCGCCGACGAAACGCTGGTCGTCGAGATTGATCCGCTGGCGACCGAGCGTCGCCGTGACCTGCTTGGTTTTATACTGCAATTGCAGCCGGTTGAGCTCGACGTTCTCCGGATCGGCGACCACCGACCAGGCCGGGCGCAGCTGGCTCGCCGGCGGGTTGGTGAGGCCGAGATTGCCCGGATAGGCGTTGTAGCGCTGGCCGATGCCCAGCACGCCCTCGGCCTCGACCAGCAGGGCGAGGTGCGAGGGCAGGTGCTTCACCTCGGCCCCGGCGCGCAGCCGCAGGGTCACGGCGTCGGCCTCGCTAGTCGGCTGGTCGACATGCTCCCAGCGCAGCCGGGCGTCGAGGATCGGGTCGAGCGTGACCTCGTCTCCGACCTTCACCGGATCGCCGAATTTGGCCGGCGCGGCGAGAGCGGGCATGGTCGTGGCGAGCGGTGCGGCAAGGACTGCCGCCGCGAGAATTTTCCTCATGTTCTATCCCTCCTGACGGAACTTGCCGCGTCGGGCTCCTCCCCTGGCCGGTCATTCCGTCCCTGCGGAATGACCGGATTTCAATATCTTAGATCTTGGCACCCTGGAGCGCGGCGCCCCAGGTGGTCCGCCAGCGGGCCTTGACCAGGGTCAGGCCGACCAGCGCGATCACCGCCAGGCCGGCGAAGATCAGGAAGCCCAGCGACATCGAGCCGGTGGCCTTCTTGATCGCGCCCAGCGAGCTCGCGAGGTAGAACCCGCCGAGCCCGCCACCGAAGCCGACCAGGCCCGTCATCACGCCGATTTCCTTGCGGAAACGCTGGGGCACGAGCTGGAACACCGCGCCGTTGCCGGTGCCGAGCACGCCCAGCGCGGCGATGAACAGCGGCAAGGCCAGGGCCAGGGTGGCGGGGCCGGTGGCGATCACCGCGAGGACCACGACGGCGGCAACATAGACCCAGGTCAGCGTCTTGATGCCGCCGAGACGGTCAGCCAGTGCGCCACCTAAAGGCCGCAACATGGAACCTGCGAGCACGCAGGCGGCCGTGCAGTAGCCGGCAACGACGGGGGTGACCTTGAAGGTATCGACCCAGTAGGTCGGCAGCGAGGTGGAGAGGCCGACGAAGCCGCCGAAGGTGACGAAGTAGAACAGCATGAACCACCAGGCGTCCTTCTCGGCGAGGACCTTGCCGTAGGCCGACAGCGGCATCGGCGCGGGCTGGTCGGGGCTGTCCTTGGCGAAGATCACGAAATAGAGGAAGACGATGGCGAGCGGGACCAGCGCGAGGCCGAGCACATTGGTCCAGCCGAAGGCCTTGGCCAGCAGCGCGGCGAAGAGCGAGGCGAAGACCGTGCCCGAATTGCCCATGCCGGCGATGCCCATGGCCTTGCCCTGGTGCTCGCCCGAGTACCACCGCCCGGCCATCGGCAGGGCGACCGCGAAGCTTGCCCCGGCAAAGCCCAGGATCGCGCCGAGCGCCAGGGTGCCCTCGTAGCTCGAAATGCCGAAGTGCCAGGCGAAGGCCAGGCCGGCCATGACGATCAGCTGGTTGGCCACGCCGGTGACCTTCTGGCCGATCCGGTCGGAGAGCAGGCCGTTGACGATCCGCAGCACCGCCCCGGCGAGGGTCGGGATCGCGACCATCATGCCCTTCTGCGCGGGATCGAGGCCGAGGTCCGTGGAGATGATCGGCGCCAGCGGCCCGAGGAGCACCCAGACCATGAAGGACACGTCGAAATAGAGGAACGCGGCAATCAGGGTCGGCGCGTGGCCGGCCTTCCAGAAGCTTTGCCCTGATTCAGGGGCCGGGGCTTCTCCCGACATTGCAAGTGTTGTCATCTCGATGCCCTCCTTGGACTTGACGAAGCGGAAGCGGAACCGATCCTCGTGCGGGCGGGCCCGGCGTGTGTGCGGGCGCCCGCACGTGTGAGGGGACCGGCACGGTGTGGAACGCGGGTGAACTGGTGGTCGCGGCGGGCTTTGCCAGCCTGACGGGGCCGCGCGAGGAGAACCAGGACTTCGCCGGCCTCTATCTCGGCACGGCGCTGGAACGGGCCCGCCACGGCGTGATCGCCGGCCTTGCCGACGGGGTCAGCGGCGGCAAGGAAGGGCGCATCGCCGCAGAGCTGGCGGTGCGCGCGCTGATCGAGGGGTTCTACGCGGTCCCCGACACGCTCGGCCCGGCGCGGGCGATGCAGGCGCCGCTCGGCGCCTACAACCGCTGGCTGCATGCCCAGGGCCGCGGCGAGGCGATGACCGACAGCGCCTCGACCCTCACGGCTTTCGCCCTGCGGGGCCGCACCGCGCACCTCGTTCATGTCGGCGACAGCCGCGCCTGGCGCTTCGCCGACGGCCGGCTGACCTGCCTGACCCGCGACCACGTCCGCTCCGAGCCCGACCTGCGCCACGTGCTGATCCGCGCGCTCGGCATCGAGGCCGAGCTGCGGCTCGATCACGCCGCGATCGAGCTGGCCCCGCACGACCGCCTGCTGCTGACCAGCGACGGGGTCCACGGCCCGCTCGGCGACAAGCGCATCGCCGCGATCCTGGGCGAGCAGGCCAGCGCCGAGGCGACCGCGGAGATGCTGACCCGGGCCGCGCTCGACGCCGGCGGCAGGGACAATGCGACCGCCCTGGTGATCGACGTGGTGCGCCTGCCCGAGCCCGACCACGACGGCATCCTGGCGGGCCTTTCGGCCCTGCCGGTGATCGATCCGCCCCGGCCCGGCGACAGCTTCGACGGCTTCCGCATCGACCGCGTGCTCAGCGAAGGCCGCTATGCGATCCTGCTCGCCGGCGAGGACGGCGAGGACGGCAGCCGGGTCGCGCTCAAGTTCCCGCGCCGCCGCGCGCTGAGCGAGCGGGCGATGCGGCTGGCCTTCGCCCGCGAGATCCTGCTGGCCCAGCGCGTCGCCAGTCCCTTCGTGGCCGGCGCCCATGCGGTCCGGCCCGAGCGCCAGAGCGCGCTCTACGGGGTCCAGCCGCTGCTGGCGGGCGAGACCATGGCCCAGCGGCTGACGCGCGGCACGCCGGGGCTGAACGCCGCGCTCACCCATGCGATCAGCCTGACCCGCGGGGTCGCGGCGCTGCACCGGCTCGAAGTCGTCCACCGCGACATCAAGCCCGACAACGTCATGCTGACCGAAGAAGGCGGCCTGAAGCTGATCGACCTCGGCGTCGCGCGGCTGCCGCGGGTCGAGGACTTCCACGGCGACGAGATCCCCGGCACGCCCAGCTACATGGCGCCCGAGCAGTTCGACGGGAACGCCGGCGACGCGCTGACCGACCAGTTCGCGCTGGGCGTCACGCTCTACCGCTGGTTCACCGGGCATTGGCCCTACGGCGAACAGGAAGCCTTCCAGCGCCCGAAATTCACAAAAGCCGCGCCGCCCTCGCGCCACCGGCCGGAAATCCCGTCCTGGCTCGACGATGCGATCCTGACCGCGCTCCAGCCCGACCGCAGCGCCCGCTTCGGCGACGTGATCGAGCTGCTCCGCGCGCTGGAGAACGGCGGCAGCCTGGGCCGTGTCGTCCGCGCCAGGGCCCCGCTGATCGAGCGCGATCCGGTGCTGTTCTGGCAGCTGCTCAGCGCCGCGCTCGCGGCGGGGCTCGCCGCTTCGCTGCTCCTGCGCTGAACCTGCCTGTCGCACCCGGCTGCTCCGTCACGCGCACACAAGAAAGCCGCCTCGAACAGGTCCGCTGGGACCGGATCGGGCGGCGACGTTGCCACGCAATTTCAGATTGAGGCGGGACGGTGATCACCCGCTCGACCTTGAGCGGACCGCCTGCCTGAGCCTTGACGATATGCCAGTGCGCAATTGCGGTAAAGAACTTTTTGCAGCGCAGCAAACAGCGGTCAGGGCAGGCTGGCCAGATAGCCCGGAATATCCGCCGGATCGAATGACCGGCCATCGAAAAAGCGATTGCTTTCCAAAGTCATCCGTCCCTGCTGGGTGCCGACGGCGGTGGCCTGGCCGAGGCTGCCCTCGACCTTGGAATTGGCCCCCGGCAAAGGCTCGCCGGTGCCGATCAGGGCGCCGCGGTAGACGTCCGGGCGGAACACGCGCGCCGCTTTCGCCGCGTCCTGCGAATCGTATTCCAGCCCGTCCCAGCGGACCATCTGGGTGTAGAGCCACTCGGCCTGGCTGACCCACGGGAAGTTGGCCGCCTCGCGGTACTGGAACATGAAATCGGGATAGGCAACGATCTCGCCGCCCCCCCCTGTTTCGCCATGGCTGAGCAGCAGGCGGTCGGCGATCGCGCGCTTGATGATCGCGGGGTTGCCGTCGAGGTATTCGGCCCGGGCGAGGATCGCGGCATTGGCGTCCCAGTTGGCCGGGTCGACGAAGTGCCGGCCGGCGCGGATCATGGCGCGGATCGCCAGGACCACGGCCTCGCGCTTGTCCTCCAGCACCGGCTCGCGCAGGGCGAGGACCTTCTCCACCCCGCGCCGCCAGATCTGCGCGGTGGCCAGCACGATCTGACCGACCCCACGCTCGACCGCGACCGAGTTCCACGGTTCGCCCACGCAGATCCCGTCGACCTCGCCCGCCTCCAGCGCATCGGCGCAGAACGGCGGCGGGACCGTGACGATCTCGACGTCCTGGTCGGGACGCACCCCGCAGGTGGCGAGCCAGTAGCGCAGCATGTAGTTGTGGCTGGAATAGCGGTGGACCACCCCGAAGCGCAGCTTGCGGGTGGCGACGACCTGCTTGAGCGCCGCGCCGACCGCCGCCGGATCGCCGAGCCGGCCCGCGGGCGCGACCTCGGCGGCCAGGTCGGTGCGCAGGGTGATGGCGTTGCCGTTGAGGCCGAGCACGAAGGGCACCGACAGCGGCTGGGCGGGACGGCCCCGCCCCAGGGTCGTGGCGATGGCCAGCGGGGCGACCATGTGCGCGGCGTCGCTATGGCCGTAGAGCAGCCGGTCGAGCACCGCGGCCCAGGACAGGTCCTTGACGAAGTCGAAAGCGACGCCCTCGTCCTCGGCGAAGCCGTGCTCGCGCGCCAGGATCGGCAGGCAGGCATCGACCAGGGGGACGAAGCCGATCGTAAGGGCCAGACCCATCATGTGCCTCCCATCAATTTATGCGCCGTGACGATGGCTTCGGCGATGTCGGCGATGCGCTTGCTCTGGCTCATCGCGGCGCTGCGCATCTCGGCATAGGCCTTGGGCTCGGACAGGCCGCGGCTGTCCATCAGGATGCGCTTGGCCGCGTCGATCGTCTCGCGCTCGGCGAGCTTGCCCTTGGCCTCGGCGAGGTCCGCCTGGAGCCGGGCGAAGGCGTTGAAGCGCCGGACCGCGAGGTCGAGCAGGGGCCGGATGCGATGCGCAGCGAGCCCGTCGACGACATAGGCCGAGACCCCGGCATCGATCGAGGCGCCGATCGATTCCTCGTCGCTCTCGTCGACGAACATGGCGATCGGCTTGGCGAGCGCGCGGCTGACCGCGAAATACTCCTCGAGCACGTCGCGCGAGGGATTGCCGAGGTCCATCAGCACGATGTCGGGCGCGATCTCGCCGACCCGCGCGACCAGGCCGCGGCGCTCGGTGACGACGAAAATCTCGCAATCGTCGAGCGATGCGAGACCTTCGTGGATCACCGAGGCGCGGGCCGCGCTTTCATCGACGATTGCGATGCGCATCCGGCCATTGTGCGGCGCGGCATGACATTGTGGCAAGGGCGAAATCGCGCGCGGTGCGGCAGGCTATAAATTTCGCGTGCGCGCCAATAGGTTGCGACAAACTGATACTTGACAGTTTCTATTGCACCGCGAAGGCAGGACCCATGGTTTGGACTGGATTTTCGGCGTACCGGGCGCTTGGCCGGGCGCTTGGCCGGGCGCTTGGCCGGATGCTTGAGGTGCGCGCGCCGATGGCGCTCGCGGCCGTGGTCTTGCTGGCCGCTTGCGGGTCCTCGGCCCAGCAGGCCGCGCAGAAGGGCGGGCCGGCGCAGGTCGGCTTCGTCGTGGCCAAGCCGGAGCCGGTCCCGGTCCAGACCACGCTGTCGGGCCGGGTCAATGCGTTCCGCAGCGCCGAAGTGCGCCCCCAGGTCAGCGGGGTGATCCGCCGCCGCCTCTTCGCCGAGGGCCAGGTGGTGCGGCAGGGCCAGGCGCTCTACCAGATCGACCCGAGCCTCTATCAGGCCTCGGTCGCCCAGGCCTCGGCCAACCTCGCCAGTGCCCAGGCCTCGGCCGACGCCGCGCAGGTCCGCGCCAACCGCTACAAGCCGCTGGCCGAAGCCCAGGCGATCGCGCAGCAGGACTATACCGACGCCGTCGCCCAGGCCCGCCAGGCCCGCGCCGCGGTCGCCCAGAACCGCGCCGCGCTGCAGACCGCGCAGATCAACCTGCGCTTCACCACGGTGCCTGCCCCGATCTCGGGCCGGATCGGCCGCTCGCTGTTCACCGAGGGCGCGCTGGTCACCGGCAACCAGACCGATCCGCTCGCGGTGATCTCGACGCTCGACACGGTCTATGTGGACATCCAGCAATCGAGCGCCGACATGCTCGAACTGCGCCGGACCCTCGCCGCCGGCGGCGCCCTGCCCAGCGGCGCGGCGGTCAAGCTGATCCTGGAAGACGGCAGCACCTACGGCTTCACCGGGACGATCCAGTTCTCCGAAGTCACCGTCAACGAGGCGACCGGCACGGTCACCCTGCGCGCGCAGTTCGCCAATCCGCAGGGCACCTTGATGCCCGGCATGTTCGTGAAGGCGGTGTTCGACCAGGCGGTCGAGCAGGGCGCCTTCCTCGTGCCGCAGCCGGCGTTGCAGCGCGACATCGGCGGCGACGCCTACGTCTTCGTGGTCGGCGCGGGCAACAAGGCCGAGCGCCGCACGGTCAAGGCCGAGCGCACCTATGGCGAGAGCTGGGTGGTCACCGGCGGCCTCAAGGCAGGCGACAAGGTGATCTTGCAGGGCACCGCGAACCTCAAGCAAGGCATGCCGATCCGGCCGGTTCCGGCCAGCGCGCCGCAGCGGATCGCCCCGCACAAGGCCGGCGAAGGCGGGCAGGCCGGCGCAAGCGCGGCCGGCGTCCCCAAGTCCTGAGCGGCTGAATGTCGCGGATCTTCATCGACCGGCCGATCTTCGCCTGGGTCCTGGCGATCATCGTGATGATCGCGGGCATCGGCGGCTTGCTCAAGCTGCCGATCGCCCAGTATCCGGACATTGCCCCGACCTCGATTTTCGTGCGCGCCTCCTATCCGGGCGCCAATGCCCAGACGGTCGAGAACTCCGTCACCCAGGTCATCGAACAATCGCTGACCGGGCTTGACGGCCTGCTCTACTTCAGCTCGTCCTCGTCCTCGCGCGGACAGGCCAGCGTTACCGCGGTCTTCGCCAAGGGGGTCAACCCCGACATCGCCCAGGTCCAGGTCCAGAACCAGGTCCAGACGGTGATTTCCCGGCTGCCCACCCCGGTCCAGCAGCAGGGCGTCCAGGTTCGCAAGGCCAACGCCGACCAGTTGCTGACCGTCGGCGTCTACGATTCGACCGATACGCGCACCAACCGCGACATCGCCGACTACATGACCTCGAACGTCCAGGACGTGCTCGCGCGGATCGACGGGGTGGGCGACGTCAACGTCTTCGGCTCGCCGCACGCGATGCGCATCTGGCTCAATCCGCAGCGCCTCGCCGCGGTGTCGCTGATGCCGAGCGACGTGGTCTCCGCCCTGCAGTCCCAGAACACCGAGGTCGCCGCCGGCGAGATCGGCGGGCTGCCCTCGGCCGACCGCCAGCTCCTCAACGCCACGGTGACCGCGCAGTCGAAGCTGGAGACCGTCGAGCAGTTCGAGGGGATCGTGCTCAAGACCCTCTCCGACGGGTCGAGCGTGCGGCTGAAGGACGTCGCCCGGGTCGAGCTCGGCTCGGAGAACTACCAGAACATCGCCCGCTTCAACCACCATCCGGCCGCGGGCATGGGCGTCAGCCTCGCTCCCGGAGCCGACGCCCTCAAGACCGCCGAACTGGTCAAGGCCAAGATGGCCGAGCTCGCCAAGGCCTTTCCCGAGGGCATTGCCTACGACTACACCAACGACACGACCGCCTTCATCAAGCTGTCGGTGGAGGAAGTCGTGATCTCGCTGCTCGAGGCGATCGTCCTCGTGGTCATCGTGATGTTCATCTTCCTGCAGTCGTGGCGCGCGGTGCTGATCCCGGCGATCGCCGTGCCGGTCGTGCTGATGGGCACTTTCGCCGTGTTCTACCTGGCCGGGTTCTCGATCAACACGCTGACGATGTTCGGCATGACCCTGGCGATCGGCCTGCTGGTCGACGACGCGATCGTCGTGGTCGAGAACGTCGAGCGCCTGATGTCCGAGAACCCGGGCATGACCCCGCGCGAGGCGACGATCCAGTCGATGAAGGAAATCCAGATCGCCCTGGTCGCGATCGCCCTGGTGCTCTGCGCGGTGTTCCTGCCGATGGCCTTCTTCGGCGGCTCGACGGGCGTGATCTACCGCCAGTTCTCGGTGACGATCATCGCGGCGATGGTGCTCTCGGTGCTCGTCGCGCTGATCCTCAGCCCGGCGCTGACCAGCACCCTGCTGCACCGCCCGGATCAGGATGCCCGCGGCGATAGCTGGTTCGACCGCCGGTTCCCCGGCGCGGCCGCGCTCGTCCACCGCGGTCAGGACAAGTTCAACGCCGGCTTCAACCGGATGAGCGAGAAGTACCGCAATTCGGTCAACCGCGTGGTCGATCGCAAGTGGCGGTTCCTGGGCATCTATGCGGTGATCGTCGTGCTGCTGGTGGTGATGTTCGTCCGCCTGCCCAGCGGTTTCCTGCCCAGCGAGGACCAAGGCGTGGTCTCGTTCCAGTGGCGCCTGCCGCCCGGCGCGACGATGAACCGCAGCACCGAGGTTCAGCAGGCGATCGAGCGCTATTTCCAGGATTACGAGAAGGGCAAGATCCGCACGATCTTCATCGTCGCGGGCGGCGGCGTCGGCGGCACGGCGGGGCAGAATACCGGGCAAGGCTTCATCAACCTGATCGACTGGAGCGAGCGCCCGGGCAAGGCCGGCAGCGCCGACACCCTGGCTCAGAAGGCGCAAAGCTCGTTCCGCGGCCTGCGCGATGCCCAGATCTTCGTCCAGATGCCCGCCGCGGTGCGCGGGCTGGGCCAGGCCGCGGGCTTCACCGTGCAGCTCCAGAACGTCAGCGGAATGAGCCGGGAGCAATTCCTCGCCGCGCGCGACAAGTTTCTGGCCGCGGCCAGCGCCGACGACCGCCTGACCGGCGTCCGCATCAGCGAACTGGCCGACCTCGCCACGCTCAAGGTCGACATCGCGCCCGAGCGGCTCACCGCCTACGGCCTCAACGTCGGCGACGTGAACAATACCCTGTCGACCGCCTGGGGCGGGCGCTACGTCAACGACTTCATCGACCACGGCCGGGTCAAGCGCGTCTACGTCCAGGGCGACGCCCCCTATCGCTCCGACCCGGCAAGCCTCGGTGACTGGTACGTGCGCGGCTCGAACGGGCAGATGTCGCCGTTCTCCGCTTTCGCCAGCATCGGCTGGTCGACCGCGCCGGCCGGGCTCTCGCGCTTCGGCGGCGTGCCCAGCTTCGAGCTCCAGGGCCAGTCCGCCCCCGGGGTCTCCTCGGGCGAGGCGATGGACGCGATCACCGAGATCGCCGCCAAGATCCCCGGCACCGGCATCGCCTGGTCGGGGGTGTCCTATCAGGAGCGGCTGTCCTCGGGCCAGGCGCCGCTGCTCTACGCGCTGTCGCTGCTGGTGGTGTTCCTGTGCCTCGCGGCGCTCTACGAGAGCTGGTCGATCCCGGTCGCGGTGCTGCTGGTGATCCCGCTCGGGCTGGTCGGCGCGATCTTCGCGGTGACCTTGCGGGGGCTGCAGAACGACGTCTACCTGCAGATCGGCCTGCTCACGACGATGGGCCTCGCCGCCAAGAACGCGATCCTGATGATCGAGTTCGCCGAGCACAAGGAAAAGCAGGGGATGCGGATCATCGACGCCGCGCTGGAAGCCGCGCGGATCCGCCTCCGCCCGATCCTGATGACCAGCTTCTCGTTCATCTTCGGCGTGCTGCCCCTGGCGCTCGCCACCGGCGCCGGCGCCAACAGCCGCATCGCGATCGGCACCTCGGTGATCGGCGGCATGCTGACCGCGACCCTGCTGGCGATCTTCTACATCCCGCTGTTCTTCGTCCTGGTCCGCCGCACCACGCGCGATGCGCTGAAGAAGCTGCACCACGAAAAGGACGCGCCGCCGCCCGCGCCGGAGCCGGCGGCATGAAGGCCCGCTTCGCCCCGATGCTCGCGGCGGTGCCGCTCCTGACGGCCCTGGCGGGCTGCTCGATGGAGCCCAAGTACGTGCGGCCCGAACTGCCCGTCCCCGCGTCCTGGCCGGCCGGCGACGCCTATCTCAGGCAGAGCGAGGCCGCGCTGCCGCAGTACCGCTGGCAGGACGTGTTCGGCGATCCCCGACTGCGCGCGGTGATCGCCCAGGCCCTGGCGAACAATCAGGACCTTGCCGCGGCCGCCGCGAACATCGCCGCCGCCCGCTCGCAGTACAAGATCCAGCGCGCCGAACTGCTGCCCCAGCTCGACCTCGGCGCGGGCTATTCCCGCAGCGGCGGCGGCTCCTCTCCCGACAGCGAGAGCGTCTCGGCGGACATCGGCTTCAGCGGCTACGAGCTCGACCTGTTCGGGCGGCTCCGTTCGGAAACGCACGCCGCGCAGAACCGCTATTTCGCGACCGAGGCCGGGGCGCGGGCGACCCGGCTCACCCTGGTCAGCGACGTCGTCGACGCCTGGCTGACCTATGCCGCCGATTCCAGCCTGCTCACCATCGCCCAGCAGACCGCGGCGACCGCGCGGCAGAGCGTGGCGCTGACCAGGCTGCGGCTCGACGGGGGAATCGTGCCGCGTACCGACCTGCGCCAGGCCGAGATCGTCCTCACCACCGCCGAGGCCGACATCGCCGCCCAGACCACCGCCGTGGCGCAGGATCTCAACGCGCTGCAACTGCTGGTCGGCGCACCGATCGACCCGGCCAACCTGTCGAGCTCGATCGGCGATGCCGGAGCGCGCCTCGGCGAGGTCCCCGCGGGGCTCGATTCCACGATCCTGCTGCGCCGGCCCGACGTGATCCAGTCCGAATGGCAACTGCGCGCCGCCAATGCCGAGATCGGCGCGGCGCGGGCCGCGCTGTTTCCCCAGATCAGCCTCACCACCCTGCTCGGCTTCGCCGCGCCGGGGCTGGGCAGCCTGTTCGACGGCGGGAACTTCTCCTATTCGGCCGGGGTCGACGCCAATTATCCGATCTTCCGGGCGGGCGCCGGCAAGGCCAACGTCGCGCTCAGCGAAGCCCAGCGCGACGCCGCGCTCGCCAGCTACCGGAAGGCGATCCAGAGCGCCTTCGCCGATGTCGCCGATACCCTCGCCCGGCGCGGCACGATCGAGCGCCAGCTCACCGCCAGCCGGGCGGGACGCGAAGCCGCGGCGGACAATTCCCGTCTGGCGGAAATGCGCTATCGCGGCGGGGTGGCCTCCTATCTCGAAAGCCTTACCGCTCAGCAGGCGCTGTACAGCGCCGAGCGTTCGTTGGTAAACGTTCAGCGTCTGCGTGCGATAAACCTGGTGGCGCTGTACCGATCGCTGGGTGGGGAAGCGTTCGAATAACAACGAAACGTGATGGAGCGATGCATATGTCCAAGACCATGATTGCCGCCGCACTCGCCGCGACCGCCACTCTTGCGGCCGGGATTGCCGCCACGGCCGCCTCTGCCGCCACTCCGGCGGAGACGATCGCCCAGCGCCAGGACAATTTCAAGCGGATGGGCCGCGCCTCCAAGGCGATCGGCGACGAGTTCAAGAAGCCCGCGCCCGACCTCGCGGTGATCCGCGCCGCTTCGGGCGCCCTGGCCAGCCTGGCCCCGCAGGTCCACCGCTGGTTTCCGCGCGGCACCGGCAAGGAATCGGGCGCCAAGACCGGCGCCCTGCCGGCGATCTGGGCGCAGGCCCCGCTGTTCAACACCAAGGCCAACCAGTTCACCACCGCCGCCCGGGCGTTCCAGCAGGCCGCGACGCGCGGCAACATCGATCAGATCAAGGCGGCCTTCCCGGCCGTCGGCGGTTCGTGCAAGGGCTGCCACGATACCTTCAAGGGCGACAAGTAAATGGCGGCGGGCAGCGGCGAAATTGGCGCTTCGACGGCAGCCGAGGGCGCGGCGGCAGTGCCCGTGAAGCTGTGGGACCTGCCGGTGCGGCTGGTCCACTGGTCGTTCGTCGCGCTGCTGCCCGCGCTGTGGTGGACCGCCGAGAACGGGAAGATCGACCTTCACCTCAAGCTCGGGATGGTCATGCTGATCCTGGTGCTCTTCCGCATCCTGTGGGGCCTGTTCGGCAGCTCGACCGCCCGGTTCGCCAGCTTCGTGCGCGGCCCCGTGTCGATAGCGCGCTATATGTCGGGCAGGCTCGGCAAGCCGGTGGTCGGGCACAACCCGCTCGGTGCGCTGAGCGTGGTGGCGCTGCTGCTCCTGCTGCTGGCGCAGACCGTCCTGGGGCTCTTCGCCTCGGACACCGACGGCCTCGCGTTCGGGCCGCTCAACTTCCTCGTCGGTAGCGAGGTCGCCGAAAAGCTGACCGGGCTCCACCACCTCGGCTTCAACGTGATCCTCGCGGTCGTCGTGCTCCACGTCGCGGCGGTGCTCTTCTACCTGACCGTCAAGCGCGACAACCTGATCGGCCCGATGATCACCGGCCGCAAGCGCTATGCGGTGCCGGTCGCCGCGCCCAAGCCGGCAGCATGGTGGCGCGCGGTGCTCTGCCTGGTGGTCGCCTGGGGCATCGCCGGCTGGGCCTGGAGCGGCGCTCCCGGCCTCGAAAAGATCCTGCCCGAGCCGCCCGCGCCTTCGCTGGAGTTCTAGCAGGCTGTTCCACTGACGTGGAGCGGCCCAGCGAAGCTGGATCGAAGTCTAAGACAACAGGTGCGAAAACCCCGAAACGCGGCGACCTGCACTCACGCAGAGATGAATCGAGCGAGACCGTGGAGCCCTGCGGAACCCGCACTGGCGCCGGCCGGCGAAACGGTTAACCTGCCGTGGTCAGTGGGAGAAAACGATGTTCGTGAAATTCACCAGTACCGACCGCGTGGCCACGGCGATCAATGCCAGCCAGGTCTCCTTCATTTCCCCGGTCAGCGAAGGCACGCGCATCCGCTTCGGCGAAGGCCGCAGCGTCACCGTCGTCGAGCCGCTGGAGGAAGTGATCGACAAGCTCAACCGGACGAGCGGCTTCATCCAGACCTAGCAGGCCGCTCACTTGCGCGGGTGCGGCACCGACCGCACCCGCTTCGGGGCAGCCGAGCACAGGCTCCAGCGCGCGAAAAATGCGCCTCCCGCGTCCAATTTTCCAGAAAGTCCGAATCGGTCAAGTCGGCGCAGCCTGAACGAGTCACCATCCTGCCAAACGACAAGCGTGCGCGGATCATCGCGCGGCACCGGGGCAGGAGAACAGACATGACCGTCGATCGGCGCACATTCCTCAGCGGCAGCACGGCACTTGGCGCGGTGGTCGCGGCCGAGCCCGCCCTTGCGGCCCCCGCCCCGCCGCTGCCGTCCTATACCGACCCGCTACTGAACAAGCCCTATATCGACGTCGACGAGTGGCGCGACAAGCCGAGCCGCCACCGCTACGTCCACGGCGGCTTTACCGGGACCGATGCCAAGTTCCTGCTGAAGTTTCCGCCCAAGGAACAGTACCAGGGCCGCTTCTACCTGCACAACACCGCGATCTCGACCTCGGAGATGCTCGCCGGCAACATCTGGGGCGACAGCTTCGACGCCTTCTGTTTCGATAGCGGCGCAGCCTGCGTCGTCACCAATCAGGGCGGCTTCGGCGCGGTCGCCCAGACCGGCACCGACGCGGTCGATCCCGCGATCGGCTCCTACCGGGTCGCCGCCGCCACCGCGATGTACGTGCGCGAGCTGGCCCAGAAGATGTACGGCGCGCATCGCACCTGGGGCTACGCCTTCGGCGGCAGCGGCGGCGGCTACCGCACCTTCGCCTGCGCCGAGAACACCAATGCCTTCGACGGGGTGGTGCCCTACATCCACGGCAACGCCCATTCCTGGCCCAACGGCTATGCCGGCCGCGCCCGCGCCCAGCGCACGCTGAAGGCCAAGATGCCGCTGATCCACGATGCGGTCGAGCCGGGCGGCCCGGACATCTATGCGGGCCTCGATCCGCTCGAGCGGAGCATCCTGGCCGAGGTCACCAAGCTCGGCTTCCCGGTGCGGACCTGGGCCTTCGACGAGACCATGGGCATCGGCCCGCTGACCCTGCTGTTCCAGTCGATCCAGACGCTCGATCCCGAATATTTCGAGCTGTTCTGGAAGACCCCGGGCTTCCTCGGCCACGACCATCCCGAGCAGTTCGCCGGCGTCCGCCTTCAGCACCGCGCCAAGGTGAAGCGGGTGATCCTCTCCAGCGAGGCCGCCGCCGCCGGGCTCGCCGGGCCGTTGCGCGCGCTGGGCGTCAATGCCGACCCCGATCTCGCCTGGCGGACCTTCCAGCAGGACTACGGCTCGCCTCTGCCGGTCGCGCTGGAGCTGGATTCGGCGCCGCCGCCCGGCGCGTTCCTCGACATGGCCAATATCGACGTCGTCTCGGGCGCGAGCGCCGGCCGCTGGCTCGTCCTCGGCGGCTTCACCGGCAACATCGCCCGGATCCAGTTCAATCCCGCGGGCGGCAACCTGCGCGACATCACCGAGAAAATCCGCGTCGGCGACGAGGTGACGATCAACAATTCCAACATCCTGGCCTACGAGACCTACTACCGCCACGCCCTGCTGCCGCGGGAATTCTACGTCGGCGACCAGTTCCGCAAGGCCGACGGCACCCCGATCTATCCGCAGCGGCCCAAGCTGATCGCCTACGAGCTGATGAAAGGCTCCACCCCGACGCTCCCGAACGGCAAGTTCTTCGGCAAGATGATCGTCATCCAGAACCTGCTCGATTGGGATGCGCAGCCCTGGTACGCCGACGTCTACCGCGCCAAGGTCCGCGGGATCCTCGGGCCGGGCTACGAGAACCGCTACCACCTTTATTTCTGCGACTACGCCACCCACGGGCCGATCCCCGACCCGACCCGGACCACGCCCTTCTCCGGCGCGCTGCAGCAGGCGCTGCGCGATCTCGCCGCCTGGGTCGAGCGCGGCATCGCCCCGCCGCAGTCGACCGCCTATACGGTGCACGACGCCCAGATCCTCGTCCCACCCACGGCGGCGGCGCGCAAGGGCATCCAGCCGGTTGTGAACCTCACGGCGGGCGGCAGCATCAAGACCACGGTCAAGGCCGGCCAGCCGGTGACCTTCACCGCGGTAGTCGAGGCGCCTCCCGGCACGGGCAAGGTGGTCGCCGCCGAATGGGACTTCGCCGCGACGCCCCAGGTCCTCGGCGGCGACGCCGGCCGCTTCCCGCTCAAGGACACGGTCGTTCCGGCCCAGCGCGTCACGTTGACCCGGCAGTTCACTTTCGACGAGCCGGGCACCTATTTCCCGGCGATCCGGGTCTATTCGCAGCGCAGCGGGGACCAGCAGACGCCCTTCGCACGGGTCGGCAACCTCGGCCGCATGCGGGTGGTCGTGACCTGATATTTGCGGCTCCCTCCCCCTGAAGGCGAGGGGGCGCCCGTCCTACTTCCGCCGATAGCGGAAATACCAGACCTCGTGCCCGTAGACTTCGCGGGCCTTGGCCTCGTAGCGCGTCTGGGGCCAGCCGCCGGGGCGGTTCTGGAAGTCCTGGGGCTTGTCGCAGAGCCAGTCGAACTGGTGGCGGTGCCGCCGCATCACCATCAGCGCGTGGCGCAGGTAGACCGCATGGTCGGTGCCGAAGCGCAACTCGCCGCCGGGCTTCAGCTTGGCCGCGAACAGGTCGACCGGCCCGTCGTTCATCATCCGCCGCTTGGCGTGGCGCGCCTTGGGCCAGGGATCGGGGTGGAGCAGGTAGAGGAACGAGAGCGAGCCGTCGGGGATCCGCGCCAGCACCTCCAGCGCGTCGCCGTGGTGGATGCGGACATTGCCGAGCGGAGTGCCCTTGCCGCCCCCAGGTCCATTATTGGCCCCATCGACATGGGCCAGCGCCTGGGCCACCCCGTTGAGGAACGGCTCGGCACCGATGAAGCCGTGGTCGGGCAGCATGTCGGCCCGGGTTGCCATGTGTTCGCCCCCGCCGAAGCCGATCTCGAAGTGCAGCGGCTTGTCCGTCCCGAACAGGCCCTCGGCAGTGACCGGCCCTTCGCGCGGCACCGCGATGCGCGGCAGCAGCGTGTCGACCAGGGCCTGCTGTCCCTTGCGCAGGGGCCGCCCGAGCGAGCGGCCGTAAAGCCGGTTGAGCGTGGTCGGATCGCCGGGTTTGTTCGCAGTCATGGCCGCGCGCGGTGGCAGGCCGAGCGCGCCCGGTCAACCGGGGTCCGCAGCCTGGCCCGGACGCTTCCCCAGCCGCTGGACGATCAGCCGGGCCAGCCCCTCGGCCTTGGGCCGGCGGCCCTCGCTCTGCCCCGCGATGGCGACCGACATGCCGATGCTCACCCCGTTCTTGCGCGCCGCGACCCCGTCGCCCCACCACAGCGCCTCGTCGGCGCCGATCGCGATGTCGACCGGCTGCGAGGAAATCGCCTGGTGCGCGAAGGCCGAACGGAAGCCCTCGAGGAACTTGCGCGCATCGTTCGGCCCGCCGGGCCAGTTCTGGACGTTGAGGATCGCGAAGCTGCGCCCGCCGAGCGAGCGGGTCGGATCGGGCGCCGTGCCGGCCGGCAGGGCGACTTGCCAGAGGCAGGTCGTCGAATTGGCGCCGTCGCGGGTGATGCCGTTGTCGCTGCGCTTGCCCGGCTCGACCGGCAGCCCCATCGCCGCGGAAACCTCGGCGGCGGTCAGCAGCGAGCAGGGATCGATCGCCGCGGGCGGGGAGGCCGGCACGGTCTCGGCCGTCGCGGCGACGGAGGGCAGCAGGGCTAGCGCGGCGAAGGCGGTCGAGGTGAAGGTAGTCGAGGCGGGGGCGGTGGCAAAGGGCGAGTGCATGACGGCAAGGCTAGAGTCCCCCGCCCGCGATGTGAACCCTCGCCCGCGCAGCCTTCTGGTCATAAATTGTATCACCAGCCGCCATGCTCGCACGGTTCTTTGAAACCGGCGACTCTCCAGCACCACATGCCCCGAAAGGCACGCGCCGCGGATGCACATCATCAACTTGCGCGGAACGCAACAAACCAAAACGGCCCGCCCCAAGGGGCGAGCCGTGTCCGGGTAAAGTCGGAAGACTGCTTGAAAAGCGTCAGGCTGCCGCAGCCTCTTCGCCCGGATCGCGCAGGACGTAGCCGCGGCCCCAGACGGTTTCGATGTAGTTCTCGCCCTCGCAGGCATGCGCCAGTTTCTTGCGCAGCTTGCAGATGAAGACGTCGATGATCTTGAGCTCGGGCTCGTCCATGCCGCCGTAGAGGTGGTTGAGGAACATTTCCTTGGTCAGCGTCGTGCCCTTGCGCAGCGAGAGCAGCTCGAGCATCGCATATTCCTTGCCCGTCAGGTGGACGCGGGCGCCGTCGACTTCGACGGTCTTGGCATCGAGGTTGACCGAAAGCTTGCCGGTGCGGATGACCGATTGCGAGTGGCCCTTCGAACGGCGGACCACGGCGTGGATGCGGGCGACCAGTTCTTCGCGGTGGAACGGCTTGGTCACGTAGTCGTCGGCGCCGAAGCCGAAGGAGCGGACCTTGCTGTCCATCTCCGAGATGCCCGAAAGGATCAGCACCGGGGTCTGCACCTTGGCGACGCGGAGCTTCTTCAGCACGTCGTAGCCGTGCATGTCCGGCAGGTTCAGGTCGAGCAGGATGATGTCGTAGTCGTACAGCTTGCCCAGGTCCAAGCCCTCTTCGCCCAGGTCGGTCGAATAGACGTTGAAGCCCTCTGTGGTGAGCATCAATTCGATGGCTCGGGCCGTAGTCGGCTCGTCCTCGATCAATAGCACGCGCATGGGTATTCCCCCTTTGCCCCGGTTACGCCCAAAACCCTCAGCCGGGATAGCGGACAGACATTAACCATATGACCTATGAATATGAAAGGTTAATTTAAGGTAAATCGCAGGAATCGAACGCCTTAGCCCGGAAAGCTAATCCAACGTGCCGAACCGGCGAGGCGCTTTGCCGGCAGCGGTGGCTACTTGCCCGGTCGCAAGGCGAGGTCCAGCAGCGGGTGGACGCCCCAGCGGTTGGGAAAGAAGCCGGCCGTGCCCGGCGCGGCGAGCGACCAGCGCAGCGGCGGGCCGAAGGGGATGAAGGTGTTCGCCGCGAGCAGTTGCGCCTCGGCCTGGGCGAGCTGGCGGCCCCTTGCAACCGGATCGCTCAGCGCCGCGGCCGCGGCATAGGCGGTGTCGGCGGCGGGGCTGCATACCGTGGGGCGAGCCGCACAGCCGAGCTGCGTGAAGAACCAGCCCGCTCCCGAATAGCGCGCGGCACCATCCACCAGGCGAAGGTCGGCGGGCGCCGTTCCGGCGGTGCGGACGACCTTGAAGCCTGCCGCCGTCAGATCGGCGGAGAGCCGCGCGAAGACCACGTCCGCGCCCAGTCCGCCGGGCATGGCGATCCGCAGGACGACTTCGCCGCGATCCCGCCCGCCCGACCGCCAGCGCGCCACCCTGCTCGCCGCCAGGGCCTGGCGCTGGGCCGGGGTCATCGCGGTCCAGCGTTCGGCGACAAGCCCGGCGTCGCCCTCGGTCCCGGGGGACACGATGCGCGTGGTCCCGGTCCAGCCGGGCGCCTGCAGGGCCTGGGCCAGGGCCTGGCGGTCGATCGCCATGGCCACCGCCTCGCGGTTCTCGGCCGCGGCGAGGAACCCGTCCTCGTGAACGACGGCCAGGCCGAACAGGCCGGTGACGGGATCGAGCCTGATCGCCGCCGAAGGCAGGCGCGCATCGGCCAGCGCGGGCCAGTGATTGAACGTCCCGCCGAGCACGACGGCCACCTCGTCCCGCTCGAAGGCGTCGATCGCCTGGCGGGCGGACCCGGCCGACAGGTGGAGCGCCCTGGCCCGGCTCGCCCAGTCCTTGACCGCGGGCAGGCCGCGCTTGTCCGGGGCGATCGGCGTGAGGACGCGCACCGCTCCCTCGCGCCGCAGCGCCATCGGCCCCGTGCCCATGCCGCGGTGGGCCAGGCTGAGCTCGGGCTGGGCGAGCAACTGGAGAAAGTCGGGCATCGGGCGCGAGAGACGGATTTCGACGACCCGGCCGGCCATCGCGCGGATTTCGTCGATCGCGGCCAGGTCTTGCGCCAATGGCGTGCCGCGCAAGGCGCCGAGCGCTTGCCGCAGCGCCGCGCGCGCGGTCTCGCCGGTGAGCTCGCTGCCATCGGCCCAGGTGCCGCCGCGCAAGCGGAAGATGTAGCTCTGGCCGTCGTCGGTCACGATCCAGCGGTCCGCCAGCGCGGGAATCACCCGGCCCTCGGCATCGAAGCCGACCAGGCCCTCCACCGTCGCGGCCCGGATCGCCTGAACGGCGCCACGATCGGAATCGAGCACCGCGACCGCAACCGTCTCTTCATGCCGCGAGGAGCAGGCGACCAGCGCAAGGATCAGGAAAAGCAGCGGGAAGCGCATTGCTGCGCAGACTAGTCCTGCTGGCCTGGCAAGGGAAGCTCAGAGCTTGCGGAGCGACATCCGGCCCGAGCCTTTGAGCGCTGAGGCGCGCAGGAAATGCGGCGCGGGATCGGCCACGGCGAGCGGTGCGCGGGCGACCTTGGGGTCGATCTCATCGCGGAAGGCGATGCCGAAGCGATTGTCCTGAACCCAGGCGACGCTGCCTTCGACCCAGCCGATATTGCGGATCTGGACCTCGACGGTGGCGCCGGCCTGAACCCTCACGTCGCCTTCGGCCATCATCCCGCCGGCCGACAGGTTGCGGACCTTGACGCGCGTATCGACGCCCACGCCATCGACACGCAGAGCCGCCATGACGAACAGGCTGTCGCGTTCGATCTGCCGATGGTCGTTGTCGGTCATCTTGCGGGCTTCGTCCAAACCTTGCCGGAAACGGGTCGTTGTCCCGCGATACTAGCGGGCTTCAGATCGCCACCTGCTAAACGAAAATGCCAAACGCGGTCTTAACGACTGCGCCGCAGCTCCCGAAATAGGACAGTTCCACAGCCGAAACGGCGGAAAATCGCGACACAGGCGCCTCGGCCCGCTGCGATCGCTCCGCAACAAAACCTAATCGTCGCGCGAAACCTTCTCGCGCCGTTCATGCGCCTGCTGCGCTTCGACGGTCATCGTCGCGATGGGCCGGGCGATCAGCCGGCCGATCCCGATCGGCTCACCGGTCACCTCGCAATAGCCGTATTCGCCCTCTTCGATCCGGCGCTGGGCGGAATCGATCTTGGCGATCAGCTTGCGCTGGCGGTCGCGGGTGCGCAGTTCGATGCCCCAGTCGGTCTCGCTCGAGGCCCGGTCGTTGAGGTCCGGCTCGCGGATGGGGCCTTCCTGGAGCTGCTGCAGGGTGCCCGCGGAAGCCGAGAGGATCGACTTCTTCCATTCGCCGAGCAGGCGCCGGAAATAGTCGAGCTGGGCCTCGTTCATATAGGCTTCGTTTTCGGAAGGGGTATAATCGCCGCCGATCGAACGCTTCGCTTTCGCGAGGACGTCGATCTCGTCACCCAGCACAGTAGTAGGCATCGAATTCTCCGCACCGTCCAAGCCGGGCCCCGTGCTTCCTGCCATGCCGAGTTTTCCCGGCACCGCCCGCAGGCCGGTTTCGCCGCGCCTATAATTGCGCGGCCAAACCCGCACAAGCGCCAAAGCACTGCAATAACCGGAAAAGCATGAAGCTCAGCCGAACGGAACGGCCTTCAACAGAATTTTCTTGGGGCGTTAACCATTTGTTGACCATACCCGGACGAACCTGCGCTTGGGCGGAAAGGGTTCGCCCGAACGGGGGTTTGACACATGAGTGCTGATTGGAGCCATCGCGGCACGGCACCCGGCGGGTTCGCCGGAGCCACATCGATAGAGAGTTCGGCCAGCAGTTCCGAAGACGACCTGATGATCGCCACCTGCCTGGCCGCGGCCTCGCTCGGCGACATCGAGGCCACCTATACGCTGGGCGTCGCCTATTCGACCGGCAGCCACGGCGTCGAGTGCGACCTGATCGAGGCGCACAAATGGTTCAACCTCGCCGCGGTCAAGGGCCACGCCGAAGCGCAGCTGTGCCGCGCCGACGTATCGGACGAGATGACCGCCCGCGAGATCGCCGAAGCCCAGCGCCGCGCCCGCGAATGGATCTCGCAGAGCAATGCGATGAATGGGCGCCGCGCCGCCTAACCTTTCCTGAACGGCGTCCGTTCCCCGAGATGAAGCTGGTCCGCGGCGACGCCCATGCGCTCCCGCTCGAGGAATTCGGCGACCGCCTCGCGGAAACCCGCATGCACGATATGATGCGCGGACCAGGTCTGCACCGGCTCATAGCCCCGGGCGAGCTTGTGGCCGCCCTGCGCGCCCGCCTCCACCCGTGAGAGGCGCCGCGCGATCGCTGCGTCGATCGCCTGATAATAGCACAGTTCGAAATGCAGGAAGGGCTTGTCGACGACCGCGCCCCAGTAGCGACCGTAGAGCGCGTCGCCGCCGACGAAGTTGAGCGCGCCGGCGATCGGCTGACCGCCCGCATAGGCGAGGATCAGCAGGACCTTCTCCCCCATTCGCTCGCCGATCAGAGTGAAGGCCTCGCGCGTCAGGTAGGGCGTACCCCACTTCCGCGCGCCGGTGTCCTGATAGAAGCGCCAGAAGGCGTCCCAATGCTCGGGGCGGATGTCGCCGCCGCTGAGCGCCCGGATCTCCACGCCCGCCTGCGCCGCGGCGCGCTCCTTGCGGATATCCTTGCGCTTGCGCGAGGAGAGCTGGCCGAGGAAATCATCGAAGCTCGCATAGCCGCGGTTCTCCCAGTGGAACTGGATGTCGCTGCGCAGCAGCCAGCCGGCCGCCTCGAACAGCGGCAATTGCGCCGGCTCGATGAAGGTGGCGTGGGCCGAGGACAGCCCGCTCCGGGCGCAGACCTGCTCGGCGGCGCGGAGCAGCGGCAGGGCGAGCGCCGGGTCCTGCGCCAGGACCCGCGGGCCGGTCGCCGGCGTGAACGGCGCGGCGACCTGCAGCTTGGGGTAGTAGCGCCCGCCGGCGCGGTGCCAGGCATCGGCCCAGGCGTGATCGAAGACATATTCGCCCTGGCTGTGGGTCTTGATATAGGCGGGCAGCGCTCCGGCCAGGCGGCCGTCGTCGCCCGCGATCACGATCGGCGCCGGCTGCCAGCCGGTCCCTTCCCCCAGGCTGCCCGAATCCTCCAGCGCGGTCAGGAAGGCGTGGCTGACGAAGGGATTGCCCGCGCCGGCAAGCGCATCCCACTCCTGCGCCGGCAGCGAGCCTACCGCGGGCGCAATCCGGGCGACCAGGGCTGGGTCGGCATCGGCCACGGTCAGTTCACGGGATTCCCGCGCCCTCGGCGATGGGAGCATCGGCGTGCTCGGCCGCCTTGGCGCGAAGTTCGGGGCTGCGGACGGTCCAGCTCGTCACGGGAATTCCCCGCGCGCGCTGGGACGCGGCGAACTTGCTGGGAAAATCGCGGACGTCATAGGCCAGGAAATCGGGGCGGGCATGCCACAGTGCAAGATGCCGGCGCAGGTTGCCCGAGAGCGTCCGCGCATTTTCCTCGGTGACGACCAGGCCGCGCACGGTGAAGGGCGAATGCTCGGCGAACCAGCGGCCGACCCGCGGATCGAAGCTCATCACCGCATGTTGGCCCCGATAGCCTTCCAGCGCCCGGCGGACCGCCAGGCACAGGCCGGCGACGCGGTGCTCGCGCTTGGACTTGACCTCGATCAGCAGCGGCACGCGGCCGGCGACGAGGTCGAGCACGCGGCGCAAGCTGGGGATCGTGTCGGTCGAACCGGTGAGCGGAATGGCCGCGAGCCGCCGGGCGGTACGATCCATCACCGCGCCGCTCTCCCCGGTCAGCCGGTCGAGGTCCCAGTCGTGGAAGACCATGGCCTGCCCGTCGCCCGAGCGCTGGACGTCGCATTCGATCCCGAAACCGCGTTCGATCGCCGCGGCGAAAGCGGCCAGGGAGTTTTCGGCCGATCCGTTGCCGTGCAGCCCGCGATGCGCGAACAGGCCGCGCTTGAGCCAGGCGACCCGGTCCGGCGCGGGGGCCGGCGCCAGCACGGGGTCAAGCGCGGACAGCAACAATCGCATCGACCTCCACCGCGGCGCCGAGCGGCAGCACCGGCACGCCGACCGCCGAGCGGGCATGCTTGCCCGCCTCGCCGAAGACCGCGGCCATCAGCTCGGAGGCGCCGTTCGCGACCTTGGGCTGATCGGTGAAATCCGCAGTGGAGCTGATGAAGGCGCCGAGCTTCACCACCCGCTCGACCCGCGACAGCGAGCCGAGCGCGGCCTTGAGCTGGGCCAGGATCATCAGCCCGCAGGCCTGGGCGGCCTGCACGCCTTCTTCGAGCGTGACGTTCTCGCCGAGCCGGCCCTTCACGAAATCGCTGCCGATGAACGGCAACTGCCCGGACACATGAGCCAGGCCGCCGGCGACCACGACGGGCACGTAGGCGGCGACGGGCGCCGCGGCCCGGGGGAGTTCGAGGCCGAGCTCGGCCAGCTTCGCATCGATTTCAGCGTCGGTCATCGTGGTCCTCGTACAACCGCTCGATCAGCCAGGGCAAGGCGCGTCCCCAGTCGTCGATCCGGGCATGGGCGTGGCCGGCGCGGTGGGCGCAGGGGATATGCGGCGCCAGCAGCGGCTCGCCGCAGAGGTGCAGCCGCGCGACCTGCGGCGCGCTCGCCGCGACCGAATCGTGATGCTGGGCAAGGTCATCGATGAACACCGCACGGCTCGGCCGATATTCGGCGAGGATGCGCTGCAGCGCCGGACCTTTCGGGCCCTGGTTGGTGAATACGCGCGCCTCGATGCCGTGGTCGGCCAATTGCCGGGCGCGGTTCTCCTGCCGGTGGTCGAGCAGGTTGGTCAGCACCACCACATCGGCATGCCGCGCCAGCTCGGCCATCGCCGCGGGGGATCCGGCAATCGGATACTGGCGGTGCATCTCGCTGTCGAAGAACGCGTTGAGCAGCGGCCAGACCTCGGTGGATGCGACGATCCCGCCGCCGTCGCGGCGGCGCAGCGCGCGCGAGAAATCGTGGCTCTCCATCGCGAAATCGATGCCCTGCGCCTCGCCCAGCCAGTCGCGGAACGGCCCGACCATGTGCAGCAGCACCTCGTCGCAGTCGGTGATCACCAGCGGCCGGCTCATGCGCCAAGCGCCCGCGCGGCATCGGCCAGGGCCTGGGGCGAGACCTCGAGATGGTCGGCCGCGGCGATCAGGTCGGGCTCGTAGGCGCACAGATAGTCGAGCACCGCGGCCAGCACCGGCCGTTCGCCCAGCCGCTCGCGCAGGTCGCCGCCGGTCAGGCCGGTGAGCGTGAGCAGGCGGTCGGCCCGGTCATCGTCGCGCAGCACCCAGACGAGCGCACCGAGCGCCAGCGCCTCTGGGTCCTCCGGGGATGATCGGTCGCGGATAATTGTCAGGGCCTTTCGGGCGGCATAGAGCAAGCGCCGGAAACACCCGGCCGAGGACGCAAGTGGCAAAGAGAATCCTGGTTGTCGAGGACAACGATCTCAACCGGAAGCTGTTCTGCGATGTCCTGAAGAGCCAGGGCTTCGCGGTGGAGCCTTGCGCCGACGGCCTGGAGGCGCTCGACCGGGCGCGGCAATTCGTGCCCAACCTGATCATCATGGACATTCAATTGCCCAATGTCTCGGGCCTGGACCTGATCGAGGCGGCCAAGGCCGACCCGCTGCTCCGCCCGATCCCGGTTCTCGCGGTGACCGCCTATGCCGGCAAGGGCGACGAGGAGCGCATCCGGCAGGCCGGCGCCGAGGGCTACCTCGCCAAGCCGGTGTCGATCGGGCCGTTCATGGCGGCAGTGCGGGGACTGGTCGATCGGGCGCAAGTCTAGAGTCGATCGAACAGCCCGGCAAACTCCAGGGCCGTCAGGCACAGTCCGACGAGGAATATCCGGCATCCCCGCCCCAGCCAACGGTACTTCCTGCGCGCCCGCACAGTAATCCGAATCCCTGCGCCCGTCAGAACAGGAACCGCACTCCCCCGGTCGCCATATGGAGCGCGAGACCGCCGCGGATGCGCGCGTCGTAAGCCGCGTAGAGATAGGCGCCGGGCGTGAGCGGCAGCAGGGCCGAGGCGCCGGCCTCCGCGCCGAACGTGCCGTAATCGGGGCTTTCGAGCTGCATCGACCCGCCGAGCAGGGTGAACCCGACCGGCAGCACCACCCGGTCGTGCCCCTGCATCGTCGCGCGGGCGTAGAAGCGCAGGCCGCCGCCCGCGCCGATGCTCCGGTCGAGCGTGAGGCCCGCCCAGCCGCGCGCCTGGCCGGTGCCGTTCGCTTCGGCGCTGAGCCCGTAGGCGCCGGGCTCGGCGAAGCCTTCGGTATGGGCGTGCCGCCACTCGCCGCCCAGCGCCGGGGTCAGCCGCCAGCCGCCGAGCGGGATCGCATAGCCCGCCTCGCCCGACAGCGAGGCGGTGCGCAGGCCGTAGCGCGCGCCCGTCGTGAAGGCGAAGTCGGCGGGCGCGGTCGCCGTCTCGATATGCCCCCGGCCATAGGCCCCGGACAGGCGCAGGCTGAACGGCCCGCGATCCAGCCCGACATGCACGCCCGCCTGGACCAGCGCGACCGTGCCGCTTTCGCCCACGACCGGCAGGCGCAGCCGCGTGCGCCCCGCGTCGAAGCCGACGCCGGCGCTGAACCCGTCGCCGAACCGGCCCGCGAAGCCGCCGGTCACGCCTTCGCCGCTGCGCCGGTCGGCGGCGATCTCGCCCTGCGCGCCGCGCTGCCCGAAGAAGCCGTAGCCGGTCAGCCAGAACCCGCGCCGCAATTCGCCGTCCCCTGCCAGCCGCAGCCGCTGCGTGAACAGCCCCGCCGCCTCGCCCCCCGCATCGGCCGCCAGCGCGTGGACCGATCCGATCCGGCGGATGATGCCGTCGATCGTATATTGCTCGAAGATCGTCGTGGTGTTGGTCGTCGCGGTCGTCTCGCCGATGGTGTATTGCGTGTTGTGGATCGTGTTGAAGTTGGTTTCATCATCCCCGACGCGGTAGGCGACACCGCCGGTGTTGGTGCAGCTTGGCCGCGCCGTGGACGGCAAGGAACCGGCAGCGCATGACGACAATGTGCCGATGCGAATGTCAGCCGGGCCGAAAGTGACAACGGTGTTCGGAGCAAGAGCAACCGGCGGACCGGCGAGCGAATAGGTCGTGACGCTCGACGAGACGATGTTGCTGGACGAGGCTGTCAGCACCGGCGCGCCGATGATGACGCCCGGCCCGCCCGCCGTGGTGATCGCAGCGCGCGCCGCGACGACGCCGGCCTGGGCGATGGGATCGGAGAAGGGAACGCCGAAGGTCTGATCGTAGAGCGGCGTCCCGCCGTTCAGCCGACCGAGAATCTGCGTCGAATAAATGGTGACGTTGGTGGTTGTCACCGTCGCCGGATTGAAGACCAGGCTCTCGGTATATGAATCCGTAAAAGAGTTTTCGATGGTCTGCGCCTGCCCCGTCCCGCTCCACCCCAGCGCCGCCAGCGCGGCGCCGCAGCCCAGCAATTGCCTGATCGTCAGCGTCATATTCGCCTCCTGCAAGTTTCTCACCTGACCTAAGGCGTCGT